>JAIKZQ010000015.1 GCA_024682075.1 Lachnospiraceae bacterium | reverse complement strand
CGATGAAGAAGTAACTCTCCCTACCGAAGACAGTGAGGAGGATGAATAAATCATCATGGACTATTCAATATTGAGAGATCTTGCGATCATTATTATCTTTGCAAAGTTTTTTGGCCTTCTGGCCAGAAAGGTAAAGGCACCCCAGGTTGTCGGAGAGATAGTTGCAGGTCTCATTATCGGTCCCAGTGTTCTTCATTTTGTTGACCAGAGTGATTTTATCGCACAGATGGCGGAGATAGGTGTAATACTCCTGATGTTCTCCGCAGGACTTGAGACCAATCTCAAGGACCTGATGAAGACCGGCTTTAAGGCTCTTCTCATAGCCACAGCGGGTGTGTTCATACCTCTGATAGGCGGAACACTTCTGTATATGGGATTCTACGGATTTTCCGAAGCCGGAAGTTCCGAGTTCTACACAGCACTTTTTGTAGGTGTCATACTTACAGCGACCAGTGTCAGCATCACGGTCCAGACCCTTCGTGAGATGGGCAAGCTGAAGGGTGAGATCGGTCAGACAATCATGAGTGCTGCGATAATAGATGATGTTATCGGTATCATAGTTCTGACTTTTGTTATAGGATTCAAGAATCCCGAATCGAATCCCGGCAGGGTAGTACTAAGCACAGTTCTGTTCTTTGCGGCAGCTCTTGTTGTGGGAATAGTCATATACAAGATCTTCAAGCTGGCTGATATGAGATATCCTCACACCAGACGTATTCCCATAATGGGACTTACACTGTGCTTCTGTTTTGCATATGTTGCGGAGGTATACTTCGGTATAGCTGACATCACAGGTGCATATGTTGCGGGAGTGGTGCTCTGTTCCATCAAGGATTCGGAATACATTGCTTCCAAGATGGATACCAATTCCTACATGCTCTTCGGACCCATATTCTTTGCATCCATCGGACTAAAGACCAACCTTACCGCCATTAACGGCAACCTGATCCTGTTCTGTATTGCATTTGTTGCAGTGGGTCTTATCTGCAAGATAATCGGATGCGGACTTATGGGAAGGCTGTGCAGGTTCAACTGGCACGATTCACTAAAGATCGGTGTCGGCATGATGACAAGAGGAGAGGTTGCACTTATCGTTTCCCAGAAGGGTCTGAGCGTGGGAATGATAGGGTCCGAGTACTTTGCAGCGGTAATCCTGCTGATAGTCGTATCGAGCATCTCAACACCGATCATACTGAAGACATTGTATGCGGCGGATGACAAAAAGCTAAGTAAATCATGACATCTAAGATCACTCCCTGCGGCCGAAGCTGCAGGGAGTTTTAACAAGTGAACGCGGGAACCGTTCTTTTTGTTTCCCGGAATCGTCTTTCAATTAACCATCATCTTTTTTTCAGATATGGCTGCTAAAAAGAAAACAACGGTTGAACCGGTATATGTCAGCAAGGAAGCCAGTGACCGATTTCACGAGGCTCTTCTTAAAGTGACTTCAGACAGGGAAAGACCTACCATCGGAACACTTTCCGAAAAGACCGTTCATGCCGTGATCAAAAATTATATCGAGCCCGATGAGGATAAGCAGGAGATACCTATAGGAAGCCATGTTGCGGATATTTTCACGAACGATGAGATATTCGAGATCCAGACGAAGAATCTGAAAAGACTTAATGATAAGCTGGATGAGTTCCTCGAAATGTATAAGGTCACGGTAGTTCATCCCGTGATACGGAAGAAGAAGATATACTGGATAGATCCGGATTCAGGGGAAATGAGCGTTCCGAGAAGGACATCATCCTCCGTGGGATCGTTTGAAGAGGCGATACGCGAAGTATACGGGATAAAGGATCACATCGGCAATCCCAATCTGAAAGTCAGACTGATTCTGATAGACATAGATGAGTTCAGGATCAGGGATGGATACGGAAAAGAGGGAAAAAAATACGGAACATGGCTGGACAAGGTTCCTACTCTGTTAATAGATGATAAGACATTTGAGCGTCCCGAAGATTATCTGCAGCTCCTTCCTTCGGAACTTCCTGAGGAATTCACAGTGGCGGATGCAGTGAGATTCGGAATGAGAACGGATCACGCAAGCCTGATAATCGCTTTTCTTTCCAAGATAGGAGTCACGGAGCGTATCGGAAAAAAAGGAAGAGCATATCTGTACAGGATGAAATATTGAATTGGTGAAGGTTGGAAACACCCCTCTGTTTTTGAATTGGTGAACGGAGGAACCGTCCCCCCGTTCACTGTCAGATCTCGTCGGGATCAGCGGGCTGAAGTGAGAAGATAAATTCGCTTCCTTCACCCGGAGTAGAGATAACATTGATATTCTCATTATGGGCTGCCAGGATCTCCTTTACTATTGAAAGTCCGAGTCCGGTACCCTTCTTATCCTTTCCTCTGGATGCATCGGATTTATAGAACCTGTTGAAGATCATGCCGACATCTTCGGGAGGAATGCCTATTCCGTTATCTTTGACGGATACATAGATCTTGTTTTTCTTCTCGGCAGTTTCTATCTTGATCACGGAATCATGATTGGAGAACTTAACCGCATTATCCGTGAGGTTATAAACTATCTGTTCTATTCTTCCCTTATCCGCATGAACAAGGAGTTCATCTCCCATCAGTACAAGTTCGATCGCAATGGATTTCTTCCTGCAGGTTCCTTCGAAAGTCTCAGCAACTTTTCTTACCATGTCATTGATGTCAAAATCGGTAAGATCCAGATGCATTCCCTTTGTGTTGAGATTGTTGAGTGACAGAAGACCGTTTGTGAGCTTGGTGAGTCTCTCTGTCTCATTCAGCACTATTCCGAGATACTTTTCATGCATCTCGGGAGGAATGGTCCCGTCGAGCATCGCTTCCAGATATCCTTTTATTGAAGTAAGAGGGGATCTGAAGTCATGAGAGACGTTGGCAATGAATTTCTTCTGATCGTCCTCCGCATCCGCTATCTTGCCGGCCATGTAGTTCAGGGCAGCTGCAAGGTATCCCATTTCGTCACGGCTCTCCACATTGACTTCATAATGATAATTACCTTCGGCGTATTTCTCTGCTCCCTTAGTGATCTTACGAAGCGGAAGATATACGAGTCTGGTGAAGAAGATAAGTATTATCAGCGACAGAAGGAACATGATGATGAGAGTCACATATGAAATGTTAAGAAGAGAGATGCACTGGGCCTCTATGTCATCCATCGAAACATGGATCGTGACGTAACCTTTTGTCCTGTAATCTGAGATGATGGGACATATGACAGAGATGACCTGTTCATCAAAAGAACCGAAGAAATCGCCGATCAGGTAATAGGATCCTCCACCGACGGAAGGATCGAAATCCGGAATGATGGCTGCCGCGGAATCCGCATTCTGATCGGAAGCTGCGGTGTCGAGTATGACTATTCCCTCAGGTGAGATGATCCGGATGTCAGCATCCATATAAACGCTCAACGAATCAAGCTGCAGGGTGACCGTCTCCAAAGTTGTCCTGGACGAGTACAGACCCTCCGCGTATGTATCTGCAATAAGGGATGCCTCGGAATACAGATTCTGTGCTTTCTGACCGATCAGATAATCTTTTGTGATCTTGGGCACAAAAAGAGATACGGCCAGAAAAGAAAACAGACCGAATATGATATATCCCAGTATGAACTTGAGATGCAGAGTATGCTTCATGAAGTCTCGAACTTGTATCCTTTACCCCAGATGGTGGAGATACGCCAGTTATCATGATCCCCGATCTTCTCACGGATCCTCTTGATATGGACATCGACGGTTCTTGTGTCACCGCTGTATTCATATCCCCAGATCCTGTCGAGAAGCTGTTCCCTTGTATAGACCCTGTTGGGGGAAGATGCAAGGAAGTACAGAAGCTCGAGTTCCTTGGGAGGCATTTCGATCGTCCTGCCCTTATAAGTCACTGAGTAATTGGTAAGATTGATCTGAAGATCGGGATAAGAAACAGCATCGATATCCGCTTCATTTTGTGAAGGAGCAGAAACGGTCCTGCTGGTGCTTCTTCTCAGGACTGCCTTGACCCTTGCAACCATTTCCTTGGAATCAAAAGGTTTCTCGATATAGTCGTCAGCACCAAGCTGGAGGCCCAGGACTTTGTCAAAAGTCTCTCCTTTTGCGGAAAGCATGATTATCGGCAATTCGGAAGTGGTGCGAACCCGGCGGCAAACCTCATATCCGTCTATACCCGGAAGCATTATGTCCAGAAGCATCAGATCGGGATTAAACTCCGGGATCTTGGAAAGAGCTGATTCACCGTCATTGACTATGAGAGTCTCATAGCATTCTTTTACAAGATAAAGTGAGATAAGTTCGGCGATGTTATTGTCATCGTCAACGATAAGGATCCTCTGTTTATCCACCATTGTCATTCTCCCCCTGTAACTATTTAAACTTTACGATTGTGACACCGGCGTCACCCTCACCGTATTCGCCGAGTCTGAATTCCGCAATATTCTTTTGAGATCGTAAGTACTGATGTACGGCATTTCTCAGTGCACCGGTCCCTTTGCCGTGAACTATCCGGACAGGAGATATGTGTGCTACATATGCATCATCCAGATATTTGGATACGGCAGAGACGGCTTCATCGGTTGTCATGCCGAGCAGATTGATCTCCGTTCCCACATTCATGGTCTTCTCCATTTTCAGAGATCCGGAGAATGTGCCGGATGAACCGGGTTTTTCTTCGGGGATCGCATTATAGTCTATGCGCAGATCCGCTGTCTTGACTTGCATCCTCATTGAACCGCACATTACGAAGAGTTCACCCCTGGCATCGGGTTCGGTCTGGACTATACCCTTCATTCCCAAAGAGTGAACGATAACAGCGGTACCTTTGGTAAGCTTCGAAGGATCTGCCGTGACATTTTTCTTTGTCTGATTTTTCTTATTCTTTTCTTCTTCATTTCCGAGAGAATTGATCTTTTCACGGAGTGCTGTTCTCTCTTTTTCCAGATCTGCCATGCCGGAGGTGATGCCTGCCTTCTGCATGTCACGGATGGTCTTGTCGGCTATCTCCTTGGCTTCCTCGAGGATTCTCTGAGCCTCATCATTGGCACGTCTTATAATGCCTGCCTTCTGCTCATCGATCTTGACATTCTTATTATGCAGCTGATCCTGAAGAGTCTTTATCTTTGCCTTGTACTCCGCAATCTCCTTGCGGTCATTTTCAGTCTCGATCCTGGATTGCTGCAGATTCTGGATGACGTCTTCAAAACTCTCGGCATCGGAATCAAGATGTTTTTTGGCATTATCTATTATTTCCGAAGAAAGTCCCAGCTTCGAAGAGATGGCGAAAGCATTACTCTTGCCCGGGACACCTATAAGAAGCCTGTATGTGGGACTCAGGGTTTCCACATTGAATTCACAGCTTGCATTCTCCACGCCTTCCGTACGGAGAGCGAAGATCTTGATCTCTGTGTAATGGGTTGTGGCCATGGTACGGATGCCGAGACTGTGCTGGTGTTCAAGTATCGATACCGCAAGAGCCGCTCCTTCCGAAGGATCGGTTCCGGCACCCAGTTCATCAAAGAGACAGAGAGAATGCCTGTCGGCATTTTTCAGGATCTCCACGATATTGACCATATGTGATGAGAATGTTGAGAGAGACTGCTCAATGCTCTGTTCATCCCCGATGTCTGCGAATATGTCATTGAAGACGCACAGTTCCGAATGTGATGCGGCAGGAATGTGAAGACCGGACTGGCCCATCAGACACAACAGACCTACGGTCTTCAGAGAAACAGTCTTGCCGCCCGTGTTGGGACCTGTAATGACCAGAAGATCAAAATCCCTGCCGAGCTGCACATCTATAGGAACAACCTTTTTCTTATCGATGAGCGGATGACGGGCTTTCTTCAATATAAGATAGTGCTTTCTGTTGTAAGCGGGTCTGGTGGCATCCATCTTCAGAGCAAGCTTGCCTTTTGCAAAGATCACATCCAGAGCGGTCTCGATCTTCTGATTAAGAGAGATCTCTTCCGTGTGAAGTCCGCACTTGGCACTGAGGTCCGCAAGAATGCGTTCGATCTCGAGCTGTTCTTCCCTCATCAGGGTCTTGATCTCATTATTAAGATTGACTACCGATGAAGGCTCGATAAAATATGTGGAGCCCGTAGAGGACTGATCGTGGATCATTCCGGGAACCTGTCCCTTATATTCTGCCTTGACGGGTATGCAGTACCTGCCGTCTCTCATGGTGATAACGGCATCCTGAAGATATGTCCTGAGTGAACCGTTTATCATCTGAAGGAGAGACGAATGGATCCTGTCACCTGTAAGACCGATCTGTCTTCTGATCTTCTTCAGTTCCGGTGAAGCATCATCCGCAATCTCATCTTCACTGAGAATGCATCTTCTGATCTCTTCGGAAAGAGAAGGTATCGATGAAAGCTGCGCAAAAAGATCAGTCAGGGAATCCGTGAATGTTTCATCGGATTCCTGTTCATAAACCGCACCCTTATCGGGATCCACGCTGTGTCTGGTACCTGCATTTGCAGAAGAAAGGGCACGGGATATTCCGCCGCCCGAAGATTCTCCGTAGGAAATAAGCCTTGCTGCATTTTCAAGCTGTGAAGCTACCAGCAGAAGGTCCGTTGCGGAAAGTCCCGATCCGGCTTCGAGCGATTTTACGATGAATCTCAGATCGGCATTGCCGCCAAAGCTTGTCGATCCGCTCTTGATCAGTCGCGAAAGAGCATCCGCGGTCTGTGTCTGCCACTCTTCGATCTGACGAAGATCCTTAACGGGTTCGAGAGAGGAGATCTGCTCTTTTCCGGGACGTGAATCCGCCTCATCGGACAAAAGAGAGATTATCCTGTTATATTCAAGTGTCTTAAGTACTTTGGTATTCATAGATATCAATAGTATATCACAGAGAATGCCTTATTTCTTTACTTTTTTAGGGCATACGGATATACTGAAAATACTATGGAAGACAGCAAAAAGAAGGAAAATAAAACCAAAGAATCTCCGGGTGCATTTCAGGAAAGCATCGTCTCCGAGCAGATAAAAAAGCGGCCGATAAACAAGTACAGGTTGCTCAGGAGAAGCCTGGTAACTGCGCTCCTTGCGATCATCTTCGGCGTCATCGCATCCATTACCATATGGATCCTTGAACCTTTCCTTAGCAAATGGATAACCAGGACCGAGCCGACTCAGCAAAGAGACGCCGTGCATTTCATAGATTCCGGAGATGAGATCACTCCTCAGGCAGTGTTGTCGGATTATATGGATCAGGAAGCAGACCTTGAGTCTGAGGAAGAGAACAATATCCCGGCTGCACAGATACCTTTGACGGACGAACAGGTAAGGGCATTGTTTTCAAGGCTCTCGCTCGACCAGGACGATTACAGACAGATATATATGTCCATGGCGTCCTATACAAGGGAGATGAACAGATCCATAGTCACTGTCTCCGCCATAACTTCGGATGTAGACTGGATAGGCGTTACAGAGCAGATATCCAGTCAGGCTTCCGGACTGATAATCGCAGATGACAATCTTGATGTATATATCCTTGCAGACAGAACCCCTCTTACCGGAGCTCAGTTACTGAAAGTAAAATTCAGCAACGGCGAAGTCACGGATGGCAGGATAAAGGCGGTGGATGCAGCTACAGGGCTTGCTATCATTGCCGTAAGCAAAACCGATCTGAGCGCAGAACTTGTCGCTAACCTTCCTCTGGCAACACTTGGAAGCAGCTATGCTTCGATAGGAACTCCGGTGTGTGCACTCGGAAGTCCGATGGGGAGCTCGGGATCCATAGCATACGGAATGATCAGTGCATCCAAGAGCACACTGGAGTATGCCGACACTGCGGATTCCATGCTGCAGACTGACATAGTCGGTGCACCGAATGCGGGAGGTTTTCTCTTTAATTTCAACGGACAGGTGATTGGTGTCATCGCGCCGGATCAGACAAAGGGTGATGTCCAGGGACTTATATGGGCATATGGTATCAGTGAATTAAAAAGCCGGATCAGTGCCATGTGCAGCGGGACTCCGACCATATATATAGGGATCATCGGAACATATGTAACGGCAGAAGCCAATGAAGAACTGGGAGTGCCGTACGGTGCTTATGTTCTTAGAACGGATATGGACTCGCCGGCCATGCTTGCAGGAATCAGGACCGGAGATGTCATAGTAAGACTCGGAGATATCCCGATATCCAACTATCTGGATTACGTCAATGCATTGCAGACCTTCAATGTAGGAGACAAGATCACGGCTGCGGTTATGAGACAATCGCAGCAGCAATATGTGGAACTGGAATACATCATGACTGCCAGAGCATCCGGCGTGATATATGAAGATGAATGATAACGGATGATCATCCGGTTCAAATATTCAGGTACTGAAAGGATCAAAATGAAACACATTTCTGAATTTAAAGAAGGAGAGCATATAAGGGAGATATTCCTTTGCAAGGGAGTATCTCATGCCGTTACCAAGAACGGAAAGGAATACCTGAATGTCCAGCTTATGGACAGGACAGGATCCGTTGAGGGTAAAATATGGGAACCTAACGATGCCGGGATAGATGATTTCGATAAGCAGGATTATGTTGAAGTCAACGCGGATGTGAATGTATGGAACAATACCAGGCAGCTGAACATCAAGCGCCTCCGTGTGGCCAGGGAAGGCGAGTATGATCCTTCCGAATATCTCCCCGCCAGTCCGAGAAATATCGATGAGATGTATCAGGAACTGATGGGATTCATCGACAGTGTAAAGGATCAGTATTACAATGCACTGCTGAAGAAATTCTTTGTTGAGGATGAGGAACTTGTAAAAAGATTTCGTGAATGTTCCGCAGCGAAGACCGTGCATCACGGATTTGTAGGAGGACTGATGCAGCATACTCTCGGTGTTGCGGGAGTGTGCGATTATCTCAGCAAGTCATATCCGGTACTGAACAGAGATCTTCTCATAACCGCCGCACTCTGTCATGATATTGCAAAGACCAGAGAATTTACACCGTTCCCGGAAAATGATTATTCCGATGACGGACAGCTTCTCGGACACATAGTAATGGGATCTGAGATGGTTGCCATTGCGGCTTCTTCGATCGAGGGATTTCCACATAAGCATATGACACAGCTGCAGCACTGCATACTTGCCCATCACGGAAAGTATGAGTATGGTTCTCCAAAACTGCCCGGCCTGGTAGAGGCAATGGCACTCAATCTTGCAGATGAGATGGATTCAAAGATCGAGATATTCACGGAGATGTTTGAAAATACTCAGGACAAAAAGGGACAGTGGCTCGGAACCAAGAAATTCCTGAATGACGCGAATGTCAGATCAACGATATTGTAAAAAACAAATTTGATCATCGATCGTGCTGACAAAACGGTCGATGATCATATGTTTATAAGACACAATAATCAAACACGGAAAATTGAAGAATATGGCTGATAAGATATTTAAGAAAAATGATGAAGTCACTTTGATCATTGATGACATTTCGGATGACGGATCCGGAATAGGAAGAAGTGACGGATTCATTTTTTTTGTAAAAAATGCATTGCCCGGAGATGAGATCAGGGCGAAGGTGATGAAGGTCACAAAAAGTTACGGCTTCGCAAGAATGATGGAAGTTATCAAACCTTCCGCAGGAAGATGCAAGGCAAAATGTGCTGTCGCGGAAAAGTGCGGAGGCTGTTCTCTTCAGAACTATAAATATGAGGAGCAGCTTAAGTTCAAATTCAATAAAGTTAAGAACGATCTGATAAGGATCGGAGGAATACCTGCCGAAGAGATAGAAGCAAAACTCCGCGATATAGTCGGAATGGATGATCCGTACAGATATCGTAATAAGGCGCAGTATCCCGTGAGGATGGGAAACGACGGAAAGCCGCATGCGGGTTTTTATGCGGGACATACTCACTCGGTCATTGAGACTAAGGATTGTCTGATAGAGCCTGAGATCAACTCACGGCTTCTTGATGCTGTTCTTTCATGGATGAATAAGAATCACGTGAAGGCGTATGATGAAGAAACCGGTAAGGGACTGGTGAGGCATGTGCTGATCAGGCATGGTTTTACATCGGGAGAGTGTCAGGTCAATCTTGTCATCAATGGAAGCAAGATACCGGATGAAGCAGGACTTGTGGCATTACTTAAGGAGGTAATGCCAAAGGATCTTAAATCCATAACTCTGTGTCCGAATACGAGAAATGATAATGTTATCCTCGGCGATACATACAGGACGATCTATGGTGAAGGATATATAACTGACACGCTTGTCGGAATTACATTTAAGATCTCACCTCTTTCCTTCTATCAGGTCAATCCTGTCCAGACGGAAAAACTCTATGGTCTTGCAAGGGACTACGCATCTCTTACGGGTGAAGAGGAAGTGCTTGATCTGTATTGCGGTATAGGAACAATCTCGCTGATGATGGCTGCGAAGGCAGGACATGTAACGGGAGTGGAGATTGTCGACAGAGCCATTAAGGATGCGAAGGATAATGCGAGGATAAACGATATCCGCAATGCCGAGTTTATCACCGGTGCTGCAGAGGATGTGATACAGACCATGCTGCCGGGTGCAGACAGCAGGAGAAGAAAGCCGGATGTTGTTGTAGTGGATCCTCCGCGAAAGGGCTGTGCAAGATCCTGTATAGATGCGATCCTTACACTTGCTCCGTCACGTGTCGTGTATGTAAGCTGCAATCCCGCAACTCTGGCCCGCGACCTGAAGATCTTCCGTGAAGGCGGATACGAACTTGAGAAAGCAACACCTGTTGATATGTTTCCGCACTCGAGCCACGTCGAGGTCTGTTGTTTGCTTGAGAGGTTAAGATCCGCAAAGGAACATATTGAAGTCACGATTGATGCGGAGGACTCCACCGGAATATATTCCGAGATTGTTGGCGTATCAGATAAAATTTGAGGAACTCCTCACGATAAAAAGAGAAGCGAATGATACCTTGTGTGATAAAAAAGAAGGTAAACGAAATATATCGGTCATACAGGATGTTGACGGGAAAAACATTGTCATTATTAATGATATAAGGTTTAAAGGAAAACGTTCCGTAGATTGGAAAGATGTTAGAGAATACCTAAAAGAGTTTGTTGGCGAATTCTATACGATCGCTGCAACCGGAGATGTTGTATTTATTGGTTCAGATTTGCCCAACGAGTATTCTGGTTCAAAATATACTCATAGTATAAAAGGTGCAAATGCTAAGGCAAAAGCAAATGCCGCACAGGGAATACCTGAACTGATAGAGATCGCTATTGGTAAACATTTTCGTGAGAATAAAGAAGAAAAACATTGGAGAAATGCAAAGCATGGTTGGTATCGATATGATTCGCGATTTGCATTACCGGTATATGATGGCTATGGGGAGATAGAAAGATATAATGTATTTCATGCATCATTGATAGTCAGACATTCAGAAGATCGAAAACTGTATTTGTATGATATTTTAGACATAAAAAAAGAAACGAGCAACCCGATTGAGCCATAAGGCTGTACACGACAAAAAACCCATTTCTTTTATGCAAATATACTATAAGCGGTAGAAAATGTCAATCTGATTCCTCCGATATGACCGCGGCAGGAATAAACCAATTCAAACGACAGGGGGAATATGTTAATAGAGCTGTCAAAAGAAAAATGTAGGAAGAGGTGCAAATGAGTATCAAAGCATTTTTTGTGGATTTCTATGGAACTATTGTGCATGAAGACGGTGAAGTGATCAAAAAAATCACAGATATCATATGCAAAACCGGAAAAGTGGAAGATCCTTCTGAGGTAGATACATTCTGGTGGAAGGATTTTCAGATTATGTTTATGAATTCCTTTGGTGATGCATTTGAAACGCAAAGGCAACTGGAGGAAAGATCATTAGTACATACTTTGGAGCATTTTGGTTCTGATGCCGATGCAAAAGAACTGAGCAATATGATGTTCGCGCACTGGATCAAACCTCCCGTCTTTGAAGATTCGAAAGAGTTTTTCGAAAAGAGTCCGCTTCCGGTATATGTAGTTTCCAATATCGATACTTCTGACATCTTACAGGCGATCGCCTATCATGGTCTGAATCCGGCGGGAGTGTTTACTTCCGAAGA
>JAIKZQ010000037.1 GCA_024682075.1 Lachnospiraceae bacterium | reverse complement strand
CCTTGCATGAACGGCTATTGCGGCAACTCCCGCATCCTCAGCGATCTTCGCAACCTCCACGGCATTGATATGCTCGGCATCCCAGCCCTTTCTTATCTTGACCGTTACGGGCTTCTTCGGAGAATTATCTACCATCGCCTTCAGGATCCTTCCGGCCAGTTCGGGATCCTTCATAAGTGCGCTTCCCTCTCCGTTGCCGGCAACCTTGGGAACAGGACAGCCCATATTGAAATCGATGATCTCGAAATCATGATCCTGAAGCTGCGATGTCACCTCACCGAGTATATCGGGCTCGGATCCGAAAAGCTGCATGCTGACGGGATGTTCACTCTCAGCAGTCTCAAGCATCGATACGGTATTTTTATTGTGATAAGAAACAGCCTTTGCACTGACCATCTCCGCACACACAAGCCCCGCACCAAGTTCAGAGCATATTATTCGGAACGCCGTATCCGTGACTCCGGCCATGGGACCGAGGATATAATCATTCTTTAATTCAACATTACCGATCTTCAAGGATCACTCCTCCGAAAGAACCGAATCCACATCTTCACCCAGTATCAGCACCCTGTAATATGCCTTGAGTGACTCAAAGAGTTCGGCCCTGTTCTTGCGGATCTGTCCTATCATGAGTCCCGCCGAAACCTCGTCATACACGATGTCGCTCTCATCGCATCTGTTGTCCAGGATGATTTCTCCGTCCTCATCAAATGCGATCGTAACTATTCCTCCCACCTCCTCGGTGAAAAGAACACAGATTATATGAAGGTCCTTCTGAATGGACTCGGGAATCTTCTCAAATCTCTTGTTGAAATAATATTTCTTGTCGTAGGCATTGGCACCGCACAGGACCATGCGGTCCCCATCCATACCATCGTCTATCACAGTGTTTTCCATTTCTTCAGACATACCCGTACACTCCTCTGACCGAAACTTCTCCGGAATTAACCTTCACGATATCACCGCCGCTCATTTCAACAAGCAGCTCTCCCTTTTCACTGATGCCCATGCAGGTTCCTTCGTATTCACCCTTAGGATCGAGCACCCTGACCTTCCTGCCCGAATTGATCAGCCTGTCAAAATATGCTTTCCTCGCAAAATTCAGATCACGCTCTTCAATGAATCTTTCCAAAAGAGGACCGAACTCATTCAAAACCTCCGCGACCAGAATGCTCCTGCTTATCTTCATGCCGCTTGCATCTTCAAGCGAAACCGCAGTCTCTTTTATCTCATCCGGAAAATCCTGATGCTTAACATTGATGCCGACACCGATGACAACATATTTGATCCGGTCTTCCTCACAGCTCATCTCGGTAAGCATGCCGCAGCATTTCCTGCCGCCCATCACGATGTCGTTCGGCCATTTGATCATCGGAAGATCATTCGATCTCGAAGCACCCTTTCTTCCGGATGTTCCGATTGCACTTCCGGTGAGTACCTTCTCCATTCCCCTGCACACGGCAAGAGCCATGAGAAGCGTAAGCATCGGTGCAACATCGGTTGAAAGATCGGGTTTTATCATCAGTGAGAAATACACATTGGACCCGGCCGGTGAATTCCAATTCCTGCCGCGTCTTCCTTTTCCCGCAGTCTGCTCTTCGCTTACGACAAGAACGCCGCCGTTAGAGCTTTCCGCACGCCTTGCGGCTTCCGTGTTGGTGGAATCGCAGCTGTTTAAAAAGACAACCTCTCTTACGCCCGCTGCCTCTTCCAGCCTGCTTGCAATCTCGCTCTTCGAAAAGATATCGCCGGCACCCGTCTCATCCGAAGCACCGCCTTCTTCTATGAGCTTATATCCGCGGTTGCGCACGGCCTCGATGTGATAGCCTTCCTTTTCCAGAGCCTTGATAGCCTTCCAGACTGCGGTTCGCGAAACATTATTCAATTCACAAAGCTCCTGGCCGGATACGTAATCACCTTTCCGGCGCAGGAGCTCCAATATCTTAGCTTTCATTATTACAGAGTTGCATCCATTATCGCCTTGATCGTATGCATGCGGTTCT
>JAIKZQ010000008.1 GCA_024682075.1 Lachnospiraceae bacterium | reverse complement strand
ATAATAACGTTATTATACCTCCCTATATTGTCTTTTAATACCGGAATAGAAAACCCCGGAGGATACGACCCTCCGGGGTTTTCGTATGAAACGTGTATCATTTAATCATCGTCTGAAAGAAATCTATCATATAATGGATTTTTCTTCGATATAGTTCACTAAATATCTCAATAGCCGGAAAGGGGACTCGAACCCCTGACCTAGGCATTACGAATGCCTCGCTCTACCAACTGAGCCATTCCGGCATGTGCGGCGGCCATGCAGACCACCGCTGTGATCATCAGACGACTTTTTTGATTATATAGATGTACCGGTCAAAAATCAAGTCACTTCTTGCTCTTTTTAATGGGTGTGTAGCTTCTGATCCTCTGCTCGATGACCTTTTCAAGTTCCTCTTCGGTATAGGGGATGAACTTCATGACGATCATACTCTGAGGTCTTATCTTGACCGATATGGACTGGGTCCTTCCGTCGAGCCTCTTGTCGGTAGCTTTTCTGACCGTCCTTGACACGGAAGATGCTCCGCCGTAAGCCTTGTCGTCAGTCACGAAGATCTCCTTGTACTTGCCTTCATAAGGAACACCGGTCCTGAAATCCTGCTCTATTCCGGAGAAGTTGATGACTACTACCAGCATGTCCTCAGGATCATCCGTTTTCCTGACAAAAGAAATACAGGACTGGTCCGAATTCATGTTGCTGAGCCACTCGAAGCATTCGGGAGATGATTCGTTCACATGCAGCGCAGGCTCTTTTTTGTACAGTTCATTGAGTGCGCCGATCAGCCTGGTAATGCCGGCATGATGATCGAAACCGATGAGTTTCTTACCGGGATGCATGAACAGATATCCCAGAGAAAGCTTCAGCTGTGCAATCCTCGATTCTTCATCACCGGTAAGCATGTCGGAAAAATCTCCGATCCGGGCAGTCTTTTCCCTTCCGGCAAAAGGAAGAATGAAATTCTCAACAAAAGCATATGACATGCTGTCGGGAATAAGATGAAGATTCCTTCCCCTGTAGAGCGGATCAAAGCAGATGAAGCTGAGATAATCATCATAGAAAACCTCATCCCACTTAAGGTCAAATCCGAGTCCATCATCCGAAACCGGATCCGTGATGCCGCGATGAAGTGAGGAATCCTCTGCGATAAGCATGAGTGAAGGGAACTTCTTTCTGATCTTTTCGGAGAATTTCTTAATGAAGTTCACGGCATCTATGTTCTCGTTTCCGCCATAGATATTCGGAACCCATTCATTCTTGGAATAGTCAAGATAAAGCATTCTGGCGGTGCCATATACCCTGATGCCGTCCAGTCCGTATTTCTTTACAAGTTCCGTTACGGATGAAAGAAGGAAATTACAGACAACATTGCTCGAATAATTGAAAAGGCAGGCATCGATGTCCTCGGCATAGCCCTGTCTGGGATCGATATGCTCGAAAAGTCCGGTTCCGTCGAACCTGGAAAGTCCGCCCTCCTCAGATGCAAAATAAGAAGGAACCCAGTCAAGAACAACACCGATGCCGTGCTCATGCATCGCATTAACAAACTGTGCAAATTCATCGGATGTTCCGAGTCTGGTATCGGTAGCAAAATATGAAATGATCTTGTCGGACGACTTTCTTGAAGAAGAAAGAATGTTTCCGACGCTGACGTGAGTATAACCGCATTCAGCACAAAGAGGAACAAGCTGCTCTTTCATGCAGACAAAAGCAGACACTTCCTCATTTACGAAGCTGTAGGGATCTGCCTGGAATATGCTCAGAGGAAGATCCGAAGGAGCTTTCTTGCCTGCAGAAAGACGTGCGGTCCTTACCGCGGAAGAACCGGGAACGGCCGAAATGAACTCATTATCGGCGGAAACCTGTGCAGCAAAAGGATCCGCTGATCTGTGGATCTCATAATTCCTGAACTTGATCTCGAACTGATACTTTTCGCCTGCCGAAACTCCGGGTACAAAAAGTTCATATATTCCGGAATCCCCTCTCCTGCACATCTGATGAGTCCTGCCGTCCCAGGAATTAAAATCCCCGACTACGCTGACTCTCATGGCTGCCGGAGCATATACCGCAAAAAGAGTTCCGTCTTCCTCATCCAGAGTCATCACATGCGCACCGAGCATCTCGTCGGCATTTTCACATGTGCCTTCAAGAAACTTATCGATATCGGCCTGTCTGATCACATCCTTATGCCTGTATGGATCTCCGCATCTTAAGACTTTCTTCTTAAGAGTCTTGCCATCCTCAAGCCTTTCTTCATATGTCACGACATATGTATAAGCACCGGCATCCTTTGTGGGAAGGAGCTGTGCATAGAATCCGTCATCGTCCGCAACTTCCATTTTGGTCTCGCAGGGCTTGCCGGGTTCTCCCCTGTCCTTCCACCTGACAACCACGGAATCGGATCCCGGGAAATACGCCTGAAGGAGCGTTGTCTGTCCCTTTGCATGAGGTCCGAGAAGATCCTGGGGATGCGAACACTCCGAGTAAATGACCTCCTCGATGAAAGCCCAGTCCATAAGCTTATAAAGTCTCTTGTTCATTTCAAATGCTCCAATCCTGTTTAGTCTATCTTGTGAAGGAAGAGTCCGCTCCTGAGTTTAGGCTCAAACCAGGTGGACTTTGGCGGCATCAAAAGCCCAGCATCCGCAACATCAAACAATTCGTCTATGGAAGTAGGGAACATGGAAAAAGCTACCTGCATGTCTTCCGAGCATCTCTTCTCAAGTTCCTTAAGTCCTCTGATTCCTCCGACAAAGTCGATCCTCTTGTCGGTTCTGGGATCGCCTATCCCAAGCACCGGACCGAGAAGTCCGTTTTGAAGTACCGATACATCAAGTCCCTCTACGGGATCGTCGGACTTTAAGTCATGATGAGCCCTGAGCTTATACCACTTGCCGGATATGTACATTCCGAAAATGCCCTTATCTTCGGGTGAATACAGCTTCTTTGCATCACACACTTCGAACCTGTCGATCACTTCGTTGAAGAACTGAACCTCGGAAAGGCCGTTCAGATCCTTCACGACACGGTTATAATCCATGATCTTCAGCTCATCGCCGGGGAAGATAACACTGAGGAAATAATTGAATTCCTCTTTTCCGGTATATCCGGGATTCTCCTCTCTTCTCTTAAGGCCTACCTTCACTGCACTGGCGCATCTGTGATGTCCGTCTGCAATGTAAAGTGCATCCATGTCGGAAAAAGCAAGCCTGATAGCCTCTACCTTCTCGGGATCATTTATCGAAAAGACTCTGTGTCTTATGCCGTCATCGGAAGTAAAATCACAATCCGCTTCGCCTTTCTTGACTGATGCGATAATAGCGGAAAGAAGGTCATTTTTCCGGTACGCAAGGAAAATGGGCCCTGTCTGAAAACCTGTTGTATCCACGTGACGGATCCTGTCTACTTCCTTATCGGCACGGGTGTTTTCATGCTTCTTGATCACGCCGCTTATGTAATCGTCGATCGATGCACAGGCAACTATTCCCGTCTGGGAACGTCCTTCCATTGTAAGTTCATAGAGATAATATCCGGGATCACCTTCATCCTGAACAAATCTGCCGTCCTCGATCCTTTCGCGGATCATATCGGCAGCCTTTTCATATACCCTGTCGTCATAAGTGTCGACATCATCCGGGAACTGGGTCTCAGCCCTGTCTATGGCAAGAAAAGACTCAGGATTTGCCTTCACTATCTCCACGCTCTCCGCACGGTTATATACATCATAGGGAAGCGCAGCAATAACGCTCTCCATGCCTTTCTTCGGTCTGTATGCATTAAAAGGTCTTACGTCAGCCATATGCTATCTCCTGATAAATTGTTAATACAATTCCAATGTAAAAAACGATTTTCCGAAACAAAAACCAAAAAATATTGTAACATTATTAAATTTTTCTAACAAGCATACAGGAATGTTGATTTTTCTTTTCCCTCGTCTATAATATTCATTGTTGGGTTTTCAATGACATTTTAAAAAAAGGGGTTGAAAATGACTAAAGAACAGCGTGCGATGCTTACCAGGATCAATGAATATGCGGAGAAAGTAATGCCGGACATAGATCCCCAGAAGACTCCCATCTCATATCAGCTGGACATGCTGACCCCCATTATGAAAGAGATCGGTGAAGAACAGGATAAATCCCTGAGCGACATCTTCATCGAATATATGGATCTGGCAAGCGAAGCAGCCCTCGAGATGGAGAATAAGCTGCAGGAATCGCTGAAGGACATTGAAGACGAGGATAAGAAATAAGACTTCCGGAGCAGGCCATGTGCCTGCTCTTATTTTGTATATAATAGAGCATGCAGGCATAATTTTGCTCATGACGCCGAATGCACTAAATTCGCGTCCACAGGGCATTACAAAAAAAAACAGGGCATGCGGGATGGCATGCCCTGTTTCATATAGTCATGTAATGGATCAGCCCTTGACTACGCGGACTCTGAGAACTCCCTCAGCCGATGCGAGCTTCTCAACAAGAGAATCGGTAGGTACATCGTCAAGATCAAGAAGTGTAACGGCATAATCTCCTCTGGACTTGTTCATCATGTCGGAGATGTTGATCTTCTCTGCACCGAATACTGCGGTGAACTGAGCGATCATGTTAGCCTGGTTCTTGTGGAATACGGCAACTCTGCCCTTGTTGTCACAAGGTCCCATGTCGATTGCGGGGAAGTTGACGGAATTCTTGATGTTACCGTTGTTGAGGTAATCCATGATCTCCTCAACTGCCATCTTGGCACAGTTGTCCTCGGACTCCTCGGTGCTTGCTCCAAGGTGGGGAGTAAGGATGACACCGGGCTGTCCTGCTGTTGTTGCATTGGGGAAATCGGATACGTATCTTGCAACCTTGCCGTTCTTGAGAGCCTCGAGCATGTCAGTCTCGGACACAAGAAGATCACGTGCATAGTTGATGACGACAACGCCGTCCTTCATCATTGAGATAGCTTCTCTGTTGATGCTTCCCTTGGTGGAATCAAGAAGAGGCACATGGATGGTGATGTAATCACACTCCCTGTAGATCTCCTCAACTTTCTCAACGTGATGAACATTTCTGGAAAGATTCCATGCTGCATTCACGGAAAGATAAGGATCGTACCCGTAAACATCCATTCCGAGATGAAGTGCTGCATTTGCAACCTTAACACCGATAGCTCCGAGTCCGATGACACCAAGCTTCTTTCCGGCGATCTCGGTTCCTGCGAAATTCTTCTTCTGCTTCTCTGCTGTCTTGGCAATGTCAGCATCTGAAGCATTATCCTTGATCCACTCGATACCGCCCACGATATCACGTGCTGCAAGGAGCATTCCTGCGATGACGAGCTCCTTAACGCCGTTTGCGTTTGCACCGGGAGTGTTGAATACTACGATTCCCTTCTCAGCGCACTTATCAAGAGGGATGTTGTTGACACCGGCACCTGCTCTTGCAACTGCAAGGAGATTGTCGGGAAGTTCCATCTCATGCATGGATGCGCTTCTTACAAGGATTCCTTCAGCATCTTCCACCTTGTCGGTAATATGGAAATCCTCGGTAAGATCTGCAAGTCCTACCTGAGAGATGGGATTCAGGCAATTAATCTTAAACATTGAAAACTCCTTTCAAAAGTCAGATCACTTAGCGTTCTCTGCTTCAAATTTCTTCATAAACTCAACAAGCTTCTCAACGCCTTCCTTGGGCATTGCATTGTAGATGGATGCTCTCATTCCGCCGACGGTCCTGTGACCTTTAAGGTTAACGAATCCTGCAGCGGTAGCTTCCTTGACGAACTTGGCATCAAGCTCTTCGTCACCGGTAACAAAAGGAACATTCATGAGTGATCTGTCTTCTTTTACGACAGTGCCCTTGAAAAGCTTGGAAGAATCGAGGAAATCGTAAAGGATCTTAGCCTTCTCCTCGTTTCTCTTCTTCATCTCCTCAAGTCCGCCCATCTTCTTGAGCCACTTGAATACCTTGCCGCAGATGTAGATGGTGTAGCAGGGAGGAGTATTGTAAAGAGAATCATTATCAGCCTGGGTCTTCCACTTGAGCATGGTGGGAGTTCCGGGAAGGCACTCATCGGTAATGAGATCTTCTCTGATGATGGCGATGACACAGCCTGCAGGTCCGACATTCTTCTGAACGCCGCCGTAGATGACGCCATACTTGGTCACGTCAACAGGCTCTGAAAGGAAACAGGAGGAAACGTCGGATACAAGGATCTTGCCCTTGGTGTTGGGAAGAGTCTTGTACTTGGTACCGTAAATGGTATTGTTCTCACAGATATAGACATAATCCATGTCATCGGTTATGGGAAGGTCGGAGCAATCGGGAATATAGCTGAAGGTCTTGTCAGCTGATGATGCAAGTTCAACAGCCTCACCGTAGATCTTAGCTTCCTGGAATGCCTTCTTGGCCCACTGACCGGTGATGATGTATCCTGCCTTCTTGTTCTTCATCATGTTCATGGGAACTTCAGCAAAGAACTGGGATGCACCGCCCTGAAGGAACAGCACCTTGTAATTGTCAGGAATATTCATAAGCTCTCTGAGATCTGCTTCAGCTTCTTTGATGATGGTATCATACACCTTGGATCTGTGGCTCATCTCCATTACGGACTGGCCTGATCCCTGGTAATCAAGCATCTCCTCGGCTGCTTCCTTAAGAACCTCTTCAGGCAGTACTGCAGGTCCTGCTGAGAAATTATAAACTCTGGACATATCTTCCTCCTTAATATCGTCGCGAAAGCGACATTAGTTTTATGAGAGCGAAAGCTCTGCTTTCGCCTTGCCTCCTTAAATACGTCGCGTAAGCGACATTAATTTTATGAGAGCGAAAGCTCTGCTTTCGCCTTGCCTCCTTAAATACGTCGCGTAAGCGACATTAGTTTTATGAGAGCGAAAGCTCTTGATCACTTTACCAAACTAAAATATATGAACTTCTTTAAGATAAATCTTTAAACCGCTTTAGTCAACTTAATAATCATAAACTATTACCGGAGTTCCGATTTCGGCATTTTCATAGACTATTCTGGCGGGCTCCTTATCCATGTTGATACAGCCGTGAGAGCCGTCATATGTGTAGATCTCACCGCCCCATTCGTCCCTCCAGTCGGAATCATGAAGCCCGTATCCCCTGAAATATGCTATCCAGTAGGAAACGAAGTCTATATAGTCCCTTCCGTAGAGCCACTGGTCGGTAGCCATCGAATATACCGAGAACACTCCTATGGGAGTTGTCCATCCTTTCGGAATGTCACCTGATACGATATCGGTCTCAAGGATCAGCTCACCATCTTTATAGAAATACATATACTGGTCGGTAAGATCGACCTCTATGAATGTATCTCCTATGTCGTTAAGCCCCCTGACCGTAGCCGTGTGGGTATAGACCGGAATGTGGACATCGGGCTCGCCGTCCCTCACTTCATCCGAGTGAAGCTCTTTTAACAGATACGAAAGCTCGGCATCATGATCAAGCTCGGTTCCGTAGGTGCTGTAAAAAGCAGGGATGGTTACCATTCTTCCCGAAGATGACATAAACTGTCTGTCGAGTCCGTAGGTATCATATTTGCTGCAAAGGTTATCGATCCATCTGGTAATGGCATCATCATCAAGGATAAAATCACCGTTTTCATCCCTGACAGGCCCGTTATGATCACTGGCAATAAGAAAGCTCATGACACTCTTGTCGAAAGCGATCTTTTCAGCTCCCATGTCATAAACAAGATCCGTGAAAAGGAATTCGGAAAGTTCGTTCCAATATTCCATCTCAGCCTGTTCTTCGGCAGAATACGGAGCATCATAAAAATACGAACCGTCAAGTGCCAGCGAAAATATTCCGTTGTTCAGATTGTCCCTGACAGAGGCGATCACTTTATCAACATCAAGTCTTCTGAAATGGGTATCATAAACATAATACCCCTCCTCAGCATCGAGTCTTACTTCATAAACAGGTGCGTTAATGCGTTCATCACGCACCCTGTCAAGTCCTTCGACAGCGGCCTGAAGGGCTCCCTCATCAAAGGAGATGATGGGTGTAAGGTGAAGTATCTGTTTGGAAAACAGAGCCTTCGGCCACAAAAACGGATTCTGGGAATCCTTTACATTATAAACGGAGCGTTCAAGATCATAGACATATCCGATATCCTGTGAACTTATATATGAATCGGAATATCCTTCCGTCATCCAGGAAATCCTGATATCCGGAATCTCTATCTTATCTTTAAGGTCAGCCGCGACCTGATCTACGCTTCTTCCCGTGCAGTACACATCACCGATCCAGGTGTTGGGAAGGAATCTCTTAGAAAAATAAAATGCTGTGATCAGGTAAAATGCAGCAAGCAAAGCAATGATGCACGATATGATAATGATGATCGCACGCTTTGATAATTTCTTCTCTTCAGGCATGGGACATCATTCTTCTTTCATATCCTTCTCATCGAACACTTCGCTTAAAGGCGCTCCTGCGGGAACCATGGGGAACACCTTGTCATCCTCAGGGATGATGCACTCGATCAGAACAGGTGCTTTGGCTGCGATGGCTTCTTCAAGTGCAGGTCCGATCTCTTCTTTTTTAGTGACTTTTATGGCCTTGCATCCGAGTCCTTCTGCAACCTTGCAGAAATCAACCGCATCGTTAAGTACTGTCTGGGAATATCTCTTGCCGTAGAAAAGAGTCTGCCACTGTCTTACCATACCAAGAACATGATTGTTTATGACGATCTCGATGATGGGAATATTGTATCTGGATGCGGTAGCAAGCTCATTCATGTTCATCCTGAAGCATCCGTCACCCGCGATGTTCACGCAGATCTCATCAGGGCGTCCGACCTGTGCACCTATGCATGCACCGAGCCCGTATCCCATTGTTCCGAGTCCGCCGGATGAAAGGAAGGTCCTGGGCTTGGTATAGTGATAATACTGCGCGGCCCACATCTGATGCTGACCGACGTCGGTCGTTACGATTGCCTTTCCTTCCGTTACTCTGTCAAGTTCGGAGATGATGTAAGGACATGAAAGCTGACTGTCATCATATCCGAGAGGATACTTATTCTTAAGTTCCTCAATGTGATTCATCCATTCGGAATGATTCTGCTTCGTGATGAGAGGATTGAGAGCCTTAAGGGTAAGCTTAAGATCACCGACAAGACATGCATCAACATGAATGTTCTTGTTGATCTCGGCAGCATCAACATCAATGTGAACGATCTTGGCATTCTCGGCGAATTTTTTGGGATTACCGGTAACCCTGTCGGAGAATCTGGCACCGAGTGCGATGAGAAGATCACATTCGGTAACTCCGAGATTGGAAGCCTTGGTACCATGCATTCCGATCATGCCGGTATATCTCTTGGAATTGCCGTCAAACGCACCCTTGCCCATGAGGGTATCACATACGGGTGCATCAAGAAGATCGGCAAGTTCTCCCACTTCCTCGGATGCGCCGGAGATGATCGCTCCTCCACCGACATAGATGAAAGGCTTCTTGGCCTTGCAAAGCATCTCAGCAACATCATTAAGATCCTTGTCGGAAAAAGAAACAGTCTTTTCGGGTTCTGCGGGATTAACTGCCTCATAATCCGTAACTGCTGCCGTGACATCCTTCGTGATGTCGACAAGCACAGGTCCGGGACGGCCGGTCTTGGCGATCTTGAAAGCTTTTCTGATGGTAGGCGCAAGATCGCTTACATTCTTGACTATGAATCCATGCTTGGTTATGGGCATGGTAACGCCGGCAATGTCTATCTCCTGGAATGTGTCTTTTCCGAGAAGGGGAAGATTAACATTAGCGGTAATTGCAACCAAAGGAACGGAATCCATGTAAGCAGTAGCAATTCCGGTAACAAGATTTGTTGCTCCGGGGCCTGATGTGGCCATGACAACTCCGACCTTGCCGGTAGCCCTTGCATAACCGTCAGCTGCATGTGCAGCTCCCTGTTCATGTGAAGTGAGTACATGTCTGATCTCATCCTGATGCTTATAAAGTGCATCATAAATATTGAGTATGGTACCACCCGGATAACCGAAGACAGTATCAACTCCCTGTTCTTTCAGACAGGCAACTACTATTTCTGATCCGTTCATTTCCATTGCGAATTTCTCCTAAAACTTTTTATGCATAAAAACCGAATGCATTAACATATTCGAAGCTCGGTACATATGATATCACTTGCGGGGAATCTCAAGAACTGCGCCACGGTTTCCGCTGGTAACAAGCTCTCTGTATCTTGCAAGATATCCGGTATTGACCTTGGGCTCTCTGGGAGTCCATGCCTTGCGGCGCTCTTCCATCTCCTCATCGGAAACCTTGACATCAAGCTTTCTTGCGGGAATGTCAATCGAGATGATATCACCTTCCTTGACAAGTGCGATAGGTCCGCCTACAGCTGCTTCCGGTGATACATGGCCTATTGAGGCTCCTCTTGAAGCACCCGAGAATCTTCCGTCTGTGATGAGAGCAACGGATGAACCGAGTCCCATTCCTGCGATTGCGGATGTGGGATTGAGCATCTCTCTCATGCCGGGACCTCCCTTAGGTCCTTCATATCTGATGACGACCACGTCTCCGGCCACGATCTTGCCGCCTTTGATGGCTGCGATGGCATCTTCCTCACAATCAAACACTCTTGCGGGTCCTTCGTGAACAAGCATTTCGGGAACGACTGCGGACTGCTTGACAACACCGGTATCGGGAGCAAGGTTGCCCTTGAGGACTGCGATTCCTCCTGTTGCCATGTAAGGGTTGTCGATGGGACGGATGACTTCGGGGTCACGGTTTACGACATTCTTGATGTTTTCACCGATGGTTGTTGCATTTACGGTCATGCAGCCTTCTTCGATGAGCCCCTTCTTGGAGAGTTCATTCATCACGGCATAGACGCCGCCTGCCTCGTTAAGATCTTCCATGTAGGTAGGACCTGCAGGTGCAAGGTGGCAGAGGTTCGGAGTCTTTGCGGAAAGCTCATTGACCATTTCCATGTTAAGTTCAACGCCTGCCTCTTTTGCGATAGCAGGGATATGGAGCATTGTATTGGTGGAGCATCCGAGTGCCATGTCGACGGTAAGGGCATTCTTGAATGCATCTGCGGTCATGATGTCTCTGGGGCAGATGTTCTTTTCAACAAGCTCCATGATCTTCATTCCGGCATGCTTGGCAAGTCTGATCCTCTCTGAATAAACTGCAGGGATGGTTCCATTGCCCTTAAGACCCATTCCGATAGCTTCGGTCAGGCAGTTCATGGAATTGGCGGTATACATTCCGGAGCAGGATCCGCATGTAGGACATACCTTCTCTTCGAACTCTGTGAGTTCTTCCCTGGTCATGTTGCCTGCAGCATAGGTTCCGACTGCCTCAAACATTGAGGAAAGGCTTCTCTTGCATCCGTTTACGCGTCCTGCGAGCATGGGACCGCCCGAAACAAATACGGTAGGAATATTAACACGAGCAGCAGCCATCAGAAGTCCGGGAACGTTCTTGTCACAGTTGGGAATGCAGACAAGTCCGTCAAAACCGTGAGCCATTGCCATGCACTCGGTGGAATCCGCAATGAGGTCCCTGGTAACAAGGCTGTACTTCATTCCGATGTGACCCATTGCTATTCCGTCACATACAGCGATCGCAGGGAAAAGAACGGGAGTGCCGCCTGCCATTGCTACACCGAGCTTAACTGCCTCAGCAATCTTGTCGAGGTTCATGTGTCCGGGAACAATTTCATTATATGAAGTAACAATACCGATAAGGGGACGTTTTCTCTCCTCCTCGGTAAATCCAAGTGCGTTGAACAGACTTCTGTGAGGCGCCTGTGCGTCTCCGACCTTTACAGAATCACTTCTCATGGCTTTCTTCCTTTCGTTTTTCCATGGTTTATTTTCTATATTCCAATTACTTAATTCTCTCGGCGATAAGATCACCCATCTGAGTACATCCGACCTTGGTGCATCCTTCCGAGAAGATGTCTCCGGTGCGGAACCCGTCCTTAAGCACCTGCTTCACTGCTGCCTCAATGGCATCGCCTTCCTTGTTAAGGTCGAATGAATATTTAAGCATCATTGCTGCGGAAAGGACTGTGGCGATGGGATTTGCTATGTCCATCCCGGCAATGTCGGGTGCGGACCCGTGGCTGGGCTCATACAGTCCGAACTTGGTCTCGTTGAGTGATGCTGATGAGAGCATTCCTATCGAGCCGGTGATCATGCTGGCTTCATCAGAAAGAATGTCGCCGAACATGTTCTCGGTGAGGACCACGTCAAACTGTGCAGGGTCCTTGACAAGCTGCATAGCGCAGTTATCGACGAGCATGTTCTCAAGCTCGACATCGGGATAATCAGCTGCAACCTCTGCGGTCACGGCTCTCCAGAGTCTGGAAGAATCAAGTACATTGGCCTTATCGACGCTGGTCACTTTCTTCTTTCTCTTTCTTGCAGCCTCAAATGCCTTGATGGCAATTCGTCTTATCTCTTCTTCATTATATGTAAGGGTATCAACGGCAGTACGAAGACCGTCAACAACCTCTGTATGTCTGGCGCCGAAATACAGTCCGCCTGTGAGTTCTCTCATTATGAGAAGATCGAATCCCTTGCCGGCTGTCTCACCCGCAAGAGGACATGCATCTGCAAGTTCGGGGAACAGATAAGCGGGACGAAGGTTTGCAAACAGGCCGAGTTCCTTCCTGATCTTAAGGAGTCCGGCTTCGGGTCTCTTCTCGGGAGGAAGCTTATACCAGGGACTGGTTGTGGTATTTCCGCCAATGGATCCCATAAGTACGGCATCTGCAGCCTTTGCGGTATCTATTGCTTCCTGAGTGAGCGGCTCACCGCAGGCATCTATTGAAGCACCTCCCATGAGAATGTCGGTAAAGACCATCTCATGACCGTAAACGGATGCAACCTTTTCAAGTACCTTCTTGGCCTGAGCAACTATTTCAGGTCCTATCCCGTCACCGGGAATGCATACGATATTAAGCTTCATAAAAGCACCTCCTGATGTCGCAAAAGTGCGACATTTCTACTTTATATGATTAATTTTGTATTTTCAAGGTTCTAATATACGTTTTTGAACAAGGGGGCATTTTCGAGGTTTTCTTTCTATGCCGCCTCTCGTCATGGGGGGATATGTTTTTATCGTGAATCGTTCGCTAAGTGTTTCTAAATGAATGCGTCAGGTATTTTATCTGTTTACGTGTCGCTCGAGAGGATACATCCGTGTATACTTTCAAGCTAGCCTCGCCGTCCGGGCTCGGCTCCACTGGTCTATCAAGCATTCATTAAGAAACACTAAGCTCGCTTTAAACTCAAAAAACATATCCCCTCATGCCGTTGAGGCTGTTATCAGGGAAACCGGGGAACCGCCCACTTGTATTCCCTCGAAAAAAAGACGCCGCAGACTTGCGGCGTCTTAGAGTAAGCTTATGAGAATCGGATCATTTTTTGGAATCCTTGTCGGAATCGGAAGCGGTTGCCTGTCCGGGCTTTTCAACCTTGGAGATGGCAGCCTTCTCCATGGGAATACGGCAGTTACGGTTATTACCGAACTCGACAATGACCATGTCATCCTGAATGTCGATGATCGTGCCGTAGAATCCGGAAGTGGTGCAGACAATGTCACCGTTCTCAAGATTTGACAACATCTCCTGAGTCTTCTTTCTCTCCTTGCTCTGCGGTCTCATGAAAAAGAACCAGAGTGCAAAGATAAGAACACCGTAAATAACAACCATGGAAACCAGTGAACCGGTGGCTGAAGCTGCAGCCTCCTCACTTGTCATGAGCAGAAAATTCATTACAAAAACCTCCAAATAACAATTTCAGAATGTTTATCATTCTTACACACTTTATTGATGATACACGATAATAGGATAAAGTACAAATAAAAAATTAAAAAAACGCCGGAGATCATCTCTCCGGCGCATCAAAGCATTAGTCTTATGACGAGAACATCTGAACCCAGTAGGATCCGTACATGGTACCGGGTGCATAGTAATAACCTACTCCAAGCTTGTGGAAGTCGGGATCAAGGATATTGGACCTGTGTCCGGGGCTGTTCATCCATCCATCCATGACCGCCTGAGGCGAACCGTATCCTGCAGCAATATTCTCACCAAGGCATCCGGGATTGGATACTGCTGTGAAACAGCTGCTTCCGTCGGGTCTTGTGTGTGAGAAATATGTAGAGATCTCAACGGCACGGACAGAAGCTCCGGGAGCAAGATTGGAAGCATCCCAGCTAAGGGGAGAAAGGCCGTATCTTGCACGCTCTGCATTTACAAGATCAAGAACCTGCATCTCGTAGGAACTGCCTGAAGAAGCGGTAGTCTGCTGTGGTGTGCTCTGCTGTGAAGAGCCCTGTGAAGATGAACCCTGTGAAGAAGATCCTGCAGCTGCTGCTTCCTGAGCGGCATTTGCATATCTTCCTTCATTTCTTCCGAAATTATCATAATGGAATCTGAGCATGTTGGGATCGGATCCGAGAACGCTCACGACATCGGGATATTTAGCCGCATAATAAGCCGCATCAAATCCGTCGCTCGAAGAAGGAGTGCTCGATCCCGAAGCATAGGGAAGTCTTCCTTCATTCTTTCCGAAGAGACAATAGTGAAGATAAAGCATGTCGGTCCGGTTGCCGAACACGCTAACGACATCGGGATTGTTCTGTGCATAATACACGGGATCGAACACATTTCCGTCAGCCATCGTGGTCGGAGCAGCCTGCACATTCAGGGTAAAGACTCCCATGACAAGTGCAAACGCGGAAGCAAGTGAAATAAGTATTTTTTTGATTCCCATTCTCATACCTCCTGTATTTTGTTAATCGGTCTTGGACATATTATATATCAATTCGGACTTAAATGACGAAAATCTTTCTTCATCGATCGCATTCCTGATCTCTTCCATCAGGTGATTGTAAAAATACAGATTATGAAGAACGCACAGCCTCAGACCCAGCATTTCACCGGATTTGTGAAGGTGTCTTATATAAGCCCTCGAGTATCTCCTGCATGCGGGACATCCGCAGCCTTCCTCTATCGGCCTGTCATCCTCGGCATATTTGGCATTATTAATGTTGATCTTGCCGTGATGGGTATACAGATGACCGTGACGCCCGTTCCTTGAAGGATACACGCAGTCGAACATGTCTATCCCACGTTCAACGGCCTCAAGGATATTTACGGGTGTTCCCACGCCCATCAGATATCTGGGTCTGTCAGCAGGAAGAAAAGGCGTAGTGTTTTCGATGACATCATACATTTCCTCATGTGTCTCACCGACTGCAAGTCCTCCGATCGCATAGCCTTCAAGGCCAAGTTCCGATATTCTCTTTGCATTTTCAATCCTGATATCGTTATAGACAGCTCCCTGATTTATCCCGAAAAGGATCTGGCGCTTATTGATGGTATCTTCAAACGAATTGAGCCTGTCCAGCTCTGCCTTACACCTGTTAAGCCATCTCTCGGTCCTTTCAACCGAAGGAAGAACATATGACCTGTCGGCCTTGGCGGGAGGACATTCATCAAATGCCATTGCTATCGTGGACCCGAGATTGCTCTGTATGCGCATGCTCTCTTCCGGTCCCATAAAGATCTTATGGCCGTCTATATGCGAGCGGAACGTGACACCCTCTTCCCTGATCTTCCTCATGGATGCCAGGGAAAAAACCTGGAATCCGCCGGAATCTGTCAGAATCGGGCGCTCCCAGCTCATGAATCTGTGAAGTCCGCCGTAACGTTTGATCAGCTCATCTCCCGTTCTTACATGAAGATGGTACGTGTTCGAAAGTTCCACCTGACATCCGATGTTCTCGAGATCTTCGGTGGATACGGCTCCTTTTATCGCACCGACGGTTCCGACATTCATAAAAAGAGGAGTCTGTACGGTACCGTGTACCGTGACAAGCTCTCCCCTTCTGGCCTCTCCGTCTTTTTTGATAAGTTTAAAAGTGGAATTCAAAATACAATCTCCCAGAATTCTTCAAGTGTCAGGCCTTTCAAAGTCATGTAAGCCGCAGCCTCCCTGCCCACATACCTGAAATGCCAGGGTTCATATTCTATCGTCGTTATGTATTCCTTGTCGGCAGGATACCTGAGTATGAAACCGTACTTGTAGCAGTTCTCCGCAAGCCATATGCCTTCGGCGGTTTCACCGAATCCTTCGCCAAGGTGTGCGTATTCATTATTGACAATGTCAAAAGCAAGGCCTATCTGATGCTCACTCGTGCCGGGCAGAGTCACTGCCTCTGCAGCCAGCTGATATGCATCAAAATAATTCATGCCGGAGTTCATGTATTTGCTGAGGTCGTAATTGAACAGATTCTCCTGAATCTCTCCGGATCTGTAAGGTGACACGATCCAGATGTTCATGCCCGCATTTCTGGCATCCCTCAGCATCATCACAAGATCTTCAATGACTCTCTCGTCACACTGAACCGTAGCCGTCAGATTGCCGAGAGGAAATTCATAATCATCGGGGACCGAATGCTGCTTGTTTACCAGTATGAGTCTCCAGTCATCTCTGTCGAACACGAGCGAATCAAGATCATATTCGGAATAATCCATGGAATAATCATCCGGTAATGGCTCACTATCCGAGGCAGCATCTCCTGCACCGGTTACATCGCTGTCATCTGCGGGATCAAGGAGTCCGGCATCGATCAGTATATCCTCGGTCCTTACCGCAACGACCTGCTGTCCTTCCGAATTAACGCTCACAGAGCCGCTGTAGAGAGAACCGTCCTCACCCCTGAAGTCACTTCCAAAAAGCACTCTCGCCTCGTCCGCAGTCATCGTGCTGACATCATCGCTCGCAAGGGTGATCGATTCATCAAGTTCATTGAAATCAATAATGCCGAGGTTGGTGACCGATCCCGTGAAAAGCGGGAAAGAAAACGAACAAAATGCGATGAAGCACAGGGCCGAAGTACACACGAACACGAACTTCATCAGATGAGTCATGCAAAATTCGCTTATACGCAGGGCGCCCAAAAAGCACCCCTTTATAAGGGGAGAAAAGAATCTGAAAACCTTATTCTTTTTGCTGCGTCTGGAGATCTCGTCACAGACACACTCTTTTCTCGACCTGTTAATCATCCTGGTTAGCCGAAGCATCTCCTCCGATGTCATCAAGTTTATGGATGAGTATGCAGTTCGGAGTGTTGACATGAACGAAATTACCGTTCATGACCATCTGTCCGTTTTCGATATCCAGCTTAAAGAAAGACATTTCGTTGGATTCGTGATTGAGTGACACAAGGAACTTATTGCCGGGAAGGATCTCAGCATCCTTGGGATAGTCTCCGGAAACAGGAAGAAGGAGCTTCTTGGTCAGCATGCCGGTCTTCTCATCGACACCGAATATCGCAACGGAATTATCGCCCGCTACAGTCGTGAGGAGATACTTATAATCCTGTGAAAAAGAAAGAGCGCTGAGAGCCATGGTGGCTCCGTCTTCATGCTTGACAACATCGACCACCTGGATCTTCTCGAAGTGGGGCTCTTTTCCGTCAAAAGTATATTCATATACATCGATCTTGCAGGTTGCCTCAAGGCAGATATAGATGAATCTTCCGTCCTTGGAAAGCTTTATCTGGCGGGGTGAGGATTCAAGCTCACATCTGATGATGTCGACAAGCTTGATCTTGCCGGTATCCTTGTTGAGTTCATAGACATTGACATGATCCATTCCCTGATCAGCCACAAGGATGTATCTGTTGTCATGAGTCATTCTCGCACTTGCAATATGAGGTCTGAAGTTCCTGTCAGCAAGCGATCCGAGCCCCTTGTGAAATACTTCATCGGTGATCTTGCCGACTCCGCCGTTATCCTTGATATGAAGGACTGTGAGTTTGCCGTCATGATATCCTGCGACCATCAGATACTTATCGGTATAATCGGTTGCAATGTAACAGCCTCTCATTCCGTTTATGGGAGCAAAATTGATCAGATCGAGAGTTCCGTCGGGGTTGATCTTATAACTTTCAACGCCGAGGTCCGTGATGGAATAAAGGTACTTTCCGTTATGCGAGCATGTGACATAGGATGAGTTGGATATCTCGACTTCATCCTTTTCACTGAATCTTCCCGTATTCATGTCGACATCATAGATCTTGATGCCATGGTTATCTCCCTGAGTATAAGTGGAGATATATGCGACATATTTGTCATCATTTGCTTTTGAAGCCTTAGAAACCTTCTTGTTAGAATCTGACATGATTTCCACCTCACCTAATTATTGTAAATACGGACAAGATTTTCCATTCTGGATGACATATCATACATGAGGCAATCCAGTATCGTGATCGCGCACATGCTTTCAAGTACAACAACAGCTCTCGGAACAATGACGGGATCGTGTCTTCCCTTAATCTCTATCTCTGTGTTTTCACCGGATACATTCACGGTTTTCTGGCTTCTTGCGATCGAGGGTGTAGGCTTGACCGAACACCTTACGATTATGTCGGAAGAATCGCTTATGCCTCCGAGAATGCCTCCCGCATGATTGGTCTTCTTCGAAATATTACCCTTTGATGCCTTGAACTGATCGTTATTTTTGCTTCCGAGAGACTTTGCAACAAGTGTGCCGTCACCGATCTCAACGGCTTTCACGGCTCCTATGCTCATTGCAGCCTGTGCCAGAAGTGCATCCAGCTTGTCAAAGACCGGATCTCCTATACCTGCCGGAACACCTTTTACCATGCATTCCATCACTCCGCCGCAGGAATCGGATTTGTTCTTCATGTCCGCTATGTATTCGAGTGCCTTGGCATTGGCCGTTATATCCGGCATCGCGGTTGCATTTGCAAGGACCGCGCTCCTCGAATACTCATCCATGTCAGCCTCCACGGGACCTATCGACCTGGTATAGGCCTCAACGGAAATCCCCAGTACCGCAAGCACCTTCGATGCGATTGCTCCGGCGATGACTCTGGCTGCGGTTTCCCTTCCGGAACTTCGTCCGCCGCCTCTGTGATCCCTTATGCCGTACTTGGCATCATAGGTCATGTCTGCATGTCCGGGTCTGAATACACTTCTAAGTTCATCATAATCTCCGGAATGCATGTCGGAATTTCTGATGATGACACTTATGGGAGTTCCCGTCGTCTTTCCTTCAAACACTCCGGAAAGTATCTCGCACTCATCCGATTCCTTCCTCGAGGTTGCCACGGCACAATTACCCGGCTTTCTTCTGTCCAGAAACGGCTGAATGTCAGCTTCCGAGAGTTCAACACCCGCAGGGCATCCGTCTATCACGCAGCCGAGTGCCGGCCCGTGAGATTCACCCCAGGTGGTTATCCTGAATATTCTTCCAAATGAAGATCCTGCCATTTATTCCTCTTTTTCCGACTTGTCGGTCTTGAATTCCTTCACGCGGGCGCCAATGGGCTTTTTGCCCAGAACAAGTTCGCGTCTGATTACTTTAAATGTCTTCTTCTCACCGTATTTGGCAAGCATTTTAAGATATCTGTCCAGGCGCTTCTTGGTATTGGGATGCATGGGAACAACCTCTATGCCGCTCCTGAAATACTCAAGCGCCGATGCATCGGTATAATCCTTGCCTTTGTAAACCTTGGATGCGGCTATCCTGTCCATTATCATCTCGGCAAGATATCTGTCGGGCATGTCTACAGGGATCATCACATCCTCACCCGGAAGATCTCCCCTTGTGTTGTAATCGATCCAGTACTCGTAATGATGCTTGTTGCGTCCCTTGTGATGAAGCCAGGCCGAAGAGTAACCTATGTCTTCCCTCTCGGCATTATTGGGACTTCTGGTTCCCTGATAATACTTGACTCCAACGAGAAATTCCGAAGGAGAATACTTGGAAAGATCGTGCACGAGTCCCTGATAGTATAGGCCTATCTTAAAACAGCCTTCACATACGAGCATCCTATGTCTGGTTATTGTGATGAAATGACTGATGAATCTGTATATGTAAGGGGATTTCATTTTTTACCCTTTCCGGATCCGGCATTATGATTTTCTTCTTTTTTGATCTCGAAAAATGAAACGCACCTTGCAGGGATTGTTTTTTCAAGATCGTCTCTTCCGCCTGATGCCGCTTCCTTATCATCTTCAGCCGAAGATGAGTGATCGGAAGAAATGATAAGTTCCCACTCGCATCCTTTCGGAGGCTTAGGAAGTGCAAGCCTTGCTTCTTCCCAGTTCATGTTGACTGCCGCATATATGAGCGTATGGGCACTCTTTTCGCAATACATTATTCCGAATGATCTGGAATAATACTCCGAAGGGGCCTTCCATGCGGTATCGGAATGATAGCTTATCTCGGGGAATCCGCAATTTTCGGTATCGATCATGTAGAGCTCTTTATTCTTGCGAAATACAGAGCATCTATTCCTGAGTGCGACCAGCGCCTTCAGATGATCCGTAAGTTCGGTGTTTTTGGAAGCATCCTTCCAGTCAAGCCAGGTTACCTGTGAATCGATGCAGTAAGGATTATTATTTCCCTTCTGGGAATTCCCGAATTCATCCCCCATGAATATCAGCGGTGTTCCCGCACCCATCATGAGGATGCTGTAAGCATTCTTGATCTGTTTAAGCCTGAGGTCACGGATCTTCTTTTTCCTGGTAGGGCCTTCCTCACCGCAGTTCCAGCTGAAGTTCATGTCACTTCCGTCCCTGCCCTCTTCTCCGTTTTCCTCATTATGCTTGCGGTCATAGCTGACCATGTCCATCAGTGTGAATCCGCGGTAACTCGAAAGGAAATTGATACGTCCGAAGTCTTCGGGATTATTCCTGAGCATTGAAAGAGAGACAGAAACCTGACCGTCATCGCTCTTTATGAGTCTTCTTAAAGGGAACTGGAAATCATCTGCATAGAAGCCTATGACTCTGCCCTTTCCGCGCTTTCTGAGAAGTGAGAAGTCAACATTCTCAAGATGATCCGATAAAAGCTTGGTGCCTGCAAGAAGCGAATCCGCAGCCAGAAGTCTCATCGGAATATTCACACCCATCAGATGAAAAGCATCTATGTGGTAATTGACCACCCAGAAACGAAGTATCTCGAGAACCTCCGACTCAGGGAAATCCGGCGCAAAGTAAAACTGCATGCAGATCTCCATCCTGCGCCTGTGAAGTGCCTTGACCAGATTCCTGAATTCCCCTGCGGGATCGCCGGTATATGAATATGCCCTTTTCGGTGTGTAGTAAAATCCGGGCTTGTATCCCCAGTAATTGATCTTCCCGGTTTCATCATCCCACTCGTTAAATTCGTAAGCAGGCTGAAGTTCTATGGTCGTGATGCCGACCGACTCAAGATGATCGAGTTTCTCGGTTATTCCTTCAAAAGTACCTTTTGCCCTGACACCCGATGAAGGCGATCTGGTAAATCCCCTCACGTGAAGCAGATACCAGAAGCTGTCCTCATATGTAAGGCAGGGATTCACATCATCTTCCCATTCGGGATCGCCTTTGCAGATCAGCGCCTTTAATGGTTCTGTAGTTTTTTCACCGTAAGATCCTGCAGGAACAAATCCAAGAGCCCTGCTGTCGCTGACTAATTTTCCGTCTATATGATACAGATACGAAACCGCCGCAGGATCAATGTCATTCACGACCTTGCAATAAAGATTCCCTATCCTGTCGGAACTATCAAAAGATATCCTCTTAAGCTCATTTTTCCCGCTTAGATCATATAAAACGATGCCGCAATCACCGGAGGAAGTCTCAAGGCAAAACCGCACCCCGTCTTCCGTCTTCTGAGTGATGAGAGGAAATATGAAATTGGACGCTTTCTTATCCATGCGCACATTACCCCATAATCTAATAAATTATATCGCAGAAACCGATTTTTAACAAGAAAAAACGCCCTTGCAAATACCGCTTCTTATGCGGTATCCAATGCAGTTTTCAAGCCTGATTTCAGCATTCCGGGATCATTATCCGAAAGATATCATTTGACTTGCATATTCTGCCGTATTATATTCGGTTTATCTGACGATCGGCTCCCGGAGAAAGCTGACTGCATGGCAGTGCCTGATTCGGGTGTTTTTATGTCTGATTATTCCAATCTTGATCCATTCCAGCTCAGTGCAGTCCTTAAATGCGACGAAAACGTCATGCTTGCGGCAGGTCCGGGTTCCGGCAAGACTCATACCATGACTCAGAAGATCATCCATCTGACCGGGAGTCTGCACATCGATCCTTCTTCGATCCTCGTGATCACCTTCACCAAGGATGCAGCCCTGTCCATGATGAACAGATTCAATAAATGCTCCGGGTTCCCTCTTCCAGTTGCCTTCGGAACATTTCATTCAGTCTTCTATCATATGATCCGGGAACACGGGAATCATTCCGGGATACGCATTCTTTTAGACAAAAACAAGAAAAGCATAGCCGAAAGCACGGTCCGAAAGTTCATGGGAAATGCCTTCCTGAAAGATGACCCCGACTCGGTGAGAAGATTTTTGCACTCCATGTCAGTTTTTAAAAACTCTCTGGATGCGGAGAAAGCGGGACTGATGCTCGGAAGTGTGATGAATGCTTCCTTTCCGGACATGCTGAGATACTACGAAGGCATAAGGCGAAAAGCAGGTCTGCTGGATTTCGACGACATGGTCTATGACTGCCTGGACCTGCTTAAAAAAGATACACTCTTCAGATCCAAATGGACGGGGAGGTTCAGATACATACTCATTGATGAATTTCAGGACATAAATCCTGCACAGTATGAAACAGTGTCGCTTCTTTCAGCCGGAGACACCAAAATATTCGCGGTCGGTGACGACGATCAGTCCATATACGGCTTCAGGGGTTCCGATCCTTCGATGATTGGAAGGTTCATGTCAGAGAAAAACGCCGTGCTGATGCATCTTAACACCAATTACAGAAGCCTTGCCGGAATAGTAAATGCCTCTCTTGTTGTGATAAACGAAAATCCGGACAGGATACGCAAGGATCTGGTCTCCGCCAAAAAAGAAACCGGCACTGTCACAGTAAGTGGATTCGAGGACAAAGATGCTCAGTACCGTCAGATCCTGCACGTTTTCGACGCACTTGAGGATAAGTCCTCTGCTGCCGTCCTTTTCCGCACAAATATATGCATGCAGACCTTCGCATCATTCCTCGCATCGGAAAACAGGCCGTTTTCGATCAGGGAAAAATCCGAAGACATCTTCGAGCATTTTATCATAAGGGATATATACTCATATCTGTCCCTCGCTTACGGAACGGGTGATGAAAGCGACATCAAAAACATCATCAACAAGCCCTTAAGACATATCAGTTCAGAGGCGTTAATGGCGGTACCGGATCAGGAAGCAGGACTTTCCAAGCCGCAGGGGGCCGATACAAAAGGCTTCAATGTGCAAGCATTCATAAACGATCTCATATCGGTCTGCATGGACAGTCCATGCCCGGATGATTCCCGTGCAAGGATCCATGGACTGAAATGTCTAAAGAAAGACCTTATGTTCATGCATGACCTGAGTCCTTCGCTTGCCATCAGCTATCTGCTGGGCAAGACCGGTTACGGGAAATACGTAACGGAACTGGCCGGACACGATCAGAGAAAAAAAGAAGAATATCAGAAGATCCTGGACCTTACAAAAGAGATATCATCGAAAGCAGCATGCATGAATGACATGACCGGTCTCAGGACGGAATATGCCCGGGCATTCAAACGTTCAAAAATGGCATCCGCAAGCAAAGATGCGATAAAGCTCATGACAGTGCACGCTTCAAAGGGGCTGGAATTCGAAACGGTATTCATCCCCGATTGCAATGAAGGCACCTTCCCTCACGGGAAGATGCCTGATAATGATGCGGTCAGCGAAGAACGCAGGATCTTCTATGTTGCAATGACAAGGGCCGTTTCGGGCCTGCACATTTTTTATGTAAAAGGATTGGGATCAGAGCCCCGCACGCCGAGCAGATTTCTATGCGGACTCATTAAATGATTTATGGAAAATAAGCCAATATGATAGTAAAATATATTCGTTGTTCCATAGAAAAAACCGACAAGGAGCATGTCATGCGTATATGTCATAACAAGAAAAATTTCATCAAAGCAATCCCTGCGATGCTGATCGCTCTTACCCTGATGATGTCGCTTATTCCTCAGCCGGCGATCATCCGTGCCGCAGGAACTCCGACCGCATCAAACGTCTCAACCAATATGTGGGGAAGCGGCGGACAGATATCCTTTGACCTGTCGGGATGCGAAGGTTACCTTACGATCACCGTGGTCGTGGAATTTAACAGTAACGTCAATTCACCAAGTGGCTGGGGATTTGACACATATACCGCTGACGGAAAGACCGTGACCGCAACAGTCAGGGCTGACGGCAGCAACTCGTGGGGGATGAATTCCAATGTCGGCATTCAGGTAAGCGGTTCAGATCTGTCTTCCGCCAAAGTCGTAAGTGTCACGGGATCTGGCACATATACCGCATCCTCGAACAACAACAATAATAACAACAATAATAATAACAATAACGGGCAGAACTCCGAGGCAAGACCGGAATTCTCCTCTCCCGCAGTCTCAACATACGGCACAGCCGGCGATGACTGGCTAACCACAAACGGATCCAAGATCGTGGACATGAACGGAAACGTAGTATGGCTCACAGGCTGTAACTGGTTCGGCTACAACACAGGCACCAACCTTTTTGACGGTTTGTGGAATGCCGAGCTTGAATCTTCCATAAAAGCGATCGCCGACCACGGCTTCAATCTTCTCAGAGTGCCGATGTCAGCAGAGCTTCTTCTTGAATGGAAAAAAGGCAACTACCCTACCGCAAATTATAACCATGCATATAACGGCAACCTGAATTCACTTAACTCACTTGAGATATTCGACTATGTCCTGACCCTTTGCGAGCAGAACGGAATCAAAGTGATGATCGACATTCATTCTGCCAACACCGATGCTTCCGGTCACAACCATCCCGTCTGGTATACGGACCGCATTTCCGAGGATCAGTATATCGAGGCCCTGAAATGGCTTGCGGAAAGATATAAGAATTACGACACCATTGTCGCATACGATCTTAAGAATGAGCCTCACGGCAAAGCAAGCGAACCGACTCATGCCATCTGGAATGATTCCAATGACAAGAACAATTGGAAAAGAGTTGCGGAGCGTGCCGGAAATGCCATACTTGACATCAACCCTCATGCGCTGATCGTCATAGAAGGCATCCAGATCTATCCCACCAATCCCCAGAGCAACAATTTCACATCGACCAATGATGCGGATTATTACAATACCTGGTGGGGCGGAAACCTCATGGCCGTCAGGGATTATCCCATCGATTTCGGAAGTGAAGCAAGAAACAGACAGATCGTTTACTCTCCTCACGACTACGGTCCGCTGGTATATGAGCAGCCCTGGTTCCAGGGAGGCTTTACATACGAATCTCTTTACAGGGATGCATGGCATCCCTACTGGCTCTACATCGAAGAAGAAAACATAGCTCCCATTCTTATCGGTGAATGGGGAGGATTCATGCAGGGCGACAATCAGAGATGGATGGAGTATATCAGGGACCTCATCGGAAAAGAAAACCTTCATCACACTTTCTGGTGCTTCAACGCCAATTCAGGTGATACAGGCGGACTCGTCAGGGATGACTTCAAGACCTGGGACGAAGAAAAATATGCTCTTGTAAAGCCCGTTCTCTGGGCTGACGAGGGCGGACGCTTCATAAGCCTGGATCATCAGGTTGCACTTGGTGCTAACGGCATTTCCCTTTCGGATTTCAGCGGGAATGCACCGGCTCCGGTGATCAATACCGGTTCCGCAGATTCCGAAAGCAGCGAGGATACAGGAAGCGAAACCTCATCACAGGATGAAACACAGCCTACAGCAGTAGAGGGGGCTACTGAAGAAAACACAGTTGATGCAGGAAGCCAGACCGCCGCTGCATCAGACACTGCGTCTTCGGAAGAAGGCGGCACACAGGCGGCCACGGATACGGTCAATGCATCTGACAATGCAGCTCCTCAGACTGCTCCTCAGACTCCTTCAGATAAATCCGACACCGGAAGTATGGTGTTTGTTATCGTTCTCTTAGTCATTGCAGCATCTCTCCTTGGAGCTGCGATAATCATCACGATGAACGGAAGGGAAAAAATGCGGAAGCAGGCAGGAGCCGGTGAAGGTGCCGGCGAGTCCGGAAATGCTGACAGTGAGCACGGACAGGATAACGCCGATAATGAACCTGATGACAGTGATATTGATTCTTCCGACAGATAAAGGAAAAGCTTCAGATAGATGTAAAGCCGGCTTAACAACTGCATGAATTTAGTGCCGAATGAATACAAAAAGGCGGGAGGCTCCTCACGGAATCTCCCGCCATATTTGTATGATCGGATATCAGGATGCAGATATCACTTTAGCTTTTCGATTGCGGCCTTTATCCTGCTTACGGATTCTTCTTTTCCGAGAAGTTCAAGGATCTCGGTAGCACCGGCAGGTGTCATGAGCTTGCCGGAAAGTGCAATTCTGAGAGGCCACATCACATAGCCGTTCTTATAGCCCTTGCTCTCGGCATATTCAAGAAGTTTTGCATAAAGTGCATCATTGGAATAATCATCCTGAGCTTCAAGTATGGGAAGGACGTCTTCAAGCACTCCGAGAGATCCTGCCGCATCAATCTTGTTCTTCTTGTTTACATAAAGCTCTGTGGAATACTCGGGCACCTGTCTCAGGAAATCAACCTGCTCTTCTATGTCGGGGAAAATCTCAATCCTGGTCTTGACTTTTGCAGCGACCTTCTTAAGATCGAATTTTCCGTCCGGAAGGGATTTCTCAAGATAAGGCTTTGCCATCTCAAAGAACCTGTCATCATCCATTGCCTTCAGGTACTCGCCGTTCATCCAGCGAAGTTTCTGAATATCAAACACGGCAGGTGACTTGCTGATCCTGTGATAATCAAATTCCTTAATAAGCTCGTCAAGTGAGAATATCTCCCTGTTATCCTCGGGTGACCATCCGAGAAGTGCGATATAGTTGACAACAGCTTCCGAGATGAAGCCCTGCTCAATAAGGTCCTCAAAAGAAGAATGACCGCTTCTCTTTGAGAGTTTCTTATGATTCTCATCCGTGATGAGCGGAAGGTGGATATACACGGGGCTCTTCCATCCGAAAGCATCATAAAGCCTCTGATACTTGGGAGATGATGAAATATACTCATTGCCTCTGACAACATGAGTGATGTTCATCGTATGATCATCGACAACATTTGCGAAATTGTAGGTGGGATAACCGTCAGACTTGATAAGGATCATGTCGTCAAGTTCCGAATTCTCAACGGTGATATCTCCGTACAGTTCATCCCTGAAAGTGGTGGTTCCTTCATTGGGAATGTTCTGTCTTATGACAAAAGGCTTGCCTTCGGCAAGATTCTTCTCTACCTCTTCTTTTGAAAGTCCAAGGCAATGCTTGTCATATACCGTGATGGTCTTGCCGTCTTCGGAAACAGCCGTCTTAAGGGAATCAAGTCTTTCCTTGTCACAGAAGCAGTAATATGCCTCTCCCTTTTCGATAAGTTCCTTGGCATACTTCATATAGATGCCTGTCTTAACACGCTCGGACTGAACATAAGGTCCGACACCGCCATCCTTGTCCGGGCCCTCGTCATGATAAAGTCCGGTCTCTTCAAGGGTACGGTTGATTATATCGATAGCGCCTTCAACAAATCTCTCCTGATCGGTATCTTCGATCCTGAGCATGAAATCTCCGCCGGCATGCTTGGCAACAAGGAACTCGTACAATGCAGTTCTCAGATTGCCGACATGCATCTTACCGGTGGGTGAAGGCGCGTATCTAGTTCTTATCTTCTCCATCTTAAACACTCCTGCTTATTTAATGCCGGATCTCCGGCTTATTTACACTCCGCAGTCCGGTCATCCCCTGACCTGGCCGGAACCCGTTATCTGATACTTATAAGAGGTGATCTCCTTAAGTCCCATGGGGCCTCTTGCATGAAGCTTCTGGGTAGAGATTCCGATCTCGGCGCCGAATCCGAATTCAAAGCCGTCAGTGAATCTGGTCGAAACATTATGATATACACAGGCTGCATCAATACCTTCGAGGAATTTCGCTGCAGTCTCTTTGTTTTCGGTGATGATGCTTTCGGAATGATGAGTCGAATACTTATTAATGTGTTCAATAGCCTCTCTGGCCGAATCGACGGTTTTCACCGAAAGTATGTAATCCAGATACTCTCTTCCGAAATCTTCTTCCGTGGCAGGAACGCCGCTATCTCCGAGTACTGCAAGAGATCTGTCGTCACAGCGCATCTCAACATTTTTCTCGGAAAGTTTCCTGTAAAGCATGGGCAGGAATTTGTCCGCAACAGCCGAATGAACGACCAAGCTTTCCATTGAATTACATACGGAAATGCGCTGGGTCTTGGCGTTGAATACGATGTTCACGGCCATTTCAAGATCCGCTTCCACATCCACATACACATGGCAGTTGCCGGTTCCGGTTTCAATGACAGGGATGAGAGAATTCTCAACAACAGTCCTGATCAGCCCTGCTCCGCCTCTGGGTATGAGCACATCGACATACTGCTTCATTTTCATGAACTCAGTTGTGACAGCCCTGTCAGTGCTTTCAATAAGCTGAAGAATGTCGGGATCAAGACCTTCTGCCGAAAGTACATCCCTGAGCACTTTCACGATCGCAATGTTAGTTTCGATCGCATCACTTCCGCCCTTGAGAATGCATGCGCTTCCTGCCTTAAAAGTAAGCGAAAAGGCATCCGCAGTGACGTTGGGTCTTGATTCATATATGATACCGATCACTCCCATAGGAACTCTTACCTTGCGGATATGCATTCCGTTAGGACGGTCGAATTCATCCAGGATCTCACCTACAGGGTCGGGAAGCTCACTCACCTGGACAAGTCCTTCAGCAACACCTGAGATCCTCTCCTCAGTAAGTCTGAGCCTGTCCTGCTTGGACTCGCTCATTCCGTTTTTCACGGCCGTCTCAAGGTCACGGGAATTGGCTTCGAGAATGAAAGACACATTTTCCTCAAGTGCCTTAGCGCATTTGAGAAGAACATCATTCTTTTTATCCGTGTCTATCAGGGCTGCCTTATACTTGGCCCTGACCGCATTTTCACATAATGTTATAAGTTCAGTCATAATACACCTCACGCATGAATGATCTTATACGGCCTTACATCACCTTCATCTTCGGGAATCTCGGTATCAATCATCTGGCAGTCAAAGCAGACCGCGATGGAATGGATCCTGAGTGTCAGCTTGTCTTCCAGGAACATGTCATAATATCCGCCGCCGTATCCGACTCTTTTTCCGTACATGTCGAACGCAACTCCGGGCATTATCATGAAATCCCTTGCGGGAAGCATCATCGCCTCTGCCTCATTATATTCATACAGTTCATTATCGGCAGGCGGTTCAAGTATCTTGTACTTGCTGAATGAAAAGTGAACGGGATCAACATCCGCAATCTTTCTGAATTCCATTTCCTTATGAAAGCCGTTGGTAGTGATCCTGGGGACAAATACTTCCTTGCCCTCATCAAGTGCTGCCTGCAGAACGGGCTTGATATCTATCTCGCTTCCAAAAGGCATGAATCCGAGCACTCTTTTTGCCTTGATGAAAAAAGGTTCTGCAAGGAGCTTCTCCTTCACGATGTCACATGCTGCTTTTTTCTGTGACTCGGTGAGAGCATCCCTTTTTTCAAGTATCTGTGTCCTGATCTGTTTTTTGGTTATCTCAGGTAATTTCTTTTCTGCCATATGTTCCTCTGATGTTATTTCAGTATCTGTGCAACGAATCCGGGAAGGTCAAATCCCTCTTCCTTATTGGCCGCAAAGGCCGTTCCGACTTCCTCCCCGGCAATTATGCGGCTGAGTATGGTCAGATCCTTGCTGGAGCAAATGACCATGTCGGCTCCGGACTTGGTTGCAAGAAGCGCCGCATTCAGCTTGGTGCTCATGCCGCCGGTACCCATTCCCGTTCCGGTACTGCCCTTGCCCATTTCAAGATATTCGTCCGTGATGGCGGGAACCTCTCCTATGAACCTTGCATCGGGATTCTTATTGGGATCGTCGGTATACAGGCCTTCGATGTCGGAAAGAAGAATGAGCAGGTCGGCACCTGTCATGGATGCGACCATTGCAGATAACGTGTCGTTATCTCCTATTTCTATCTCGTGAGTTGCGATGGTGTCGTTTTCGTTTACGATGGGGATGACTCCCATGTCAAGAAGAGCCATGAACGTATTGGTGGCGTTCTGCCTGTTAACATCGTTTAAGATGGTATCCTTGGTCATGAGTACCTGTGCGGGAAGCTGATTGTATTCGGTAAAGAACTTCTCGTAAATGTTCATCAGCCTGCCCTGACCGATTGCGGCACAAGCCTGCTTCTGCGGAAGCGTGAGTTCGTGTGATATGGATCTGTCTCTTCCGTAACCGATGGCATGCTTTCCTGCAGCGATCGCGCCCGATGACACGAGTACAACATCCTTGCCGGAATTGTGAATGTCACAAAGCTGTCTTACCAAAAGCTCTATTCTGGAAAAATCCATTCCTCCGCTCTCGGGATGATTGATCGACGATGAACCGATCTTCACCACAATGCGTTTTTTATTCTTAAATCCTTCTCTGAGTTCACTCATTAACGGTACCTGCTTTTCATCTGTTTTTGTGTGTGAAAACACGCATAAACCCTATAAAAATACACCGTTTAACTATAAAACAGAGCCTTGAAACTGTCAATTATATCCGTTGTATAAACGCGTGCTTCCTAAAAGATTGATAAATATTAAACTAAATGGATTTTTTCGAAAAGATACTATAAAATTAGTTATTATATAAAACGTTTTCCGAACATTTATGCATATGAATAAAGATAACGACAATGACAAAAAAATAATAAGCAGGACACTAGACAGGCTCTACGACTCAAAGAGCAGTCCGAATCACGGCTTTGTATGCCTTTTGGTCCTGTATTTCGTAACCACGTTCATAGTCAGCACCTCTGCAAATGCGTTGAGCGAAATCACGATCTTCGGTCATTCGCTTCCCGTATACTCTTTTGCCGGTGTCTTCTCCGCCGTTGCGAACATCTGTGTGATCCTTCTGGCTGTTTATTATGATAAGAAAGGATTCCTCTGTGCGCTCGTTGTTCTGCTTGTACAGATACCCATGATCCTGATGGGGGTCATATTCAGAGGCAATCTTTCTTCTCTTCCCGGACTCTTTGCAAATCTATTTGCCATCATAACGATCATACTGATCTACAAGAACAACAAGAAGATCTCGAGCTATCAGAACAAGGTCAGGGACATGGCTGTCACTGATATCATGACAGGTATTCCGAACGGTTTTGCATGTGATGAACTCATCCGTGCTCTCATCAAAAAGAATGAACGGTTCGCAAATGTATGCATTGATCTTAACGGATTCAAAGACATAAACGACACAATGGGCTTTGAGGCAGGTAACATTGTTCTCATTGAGATCGCATCAAGACTCAAGCAGATCGCGGATGAGGGAACAAGCGGCACTCTTGATTTTGTCGGAAGGACTAGCGGTGACGAGTTCTCACTTATGATACGGAATTTCTCATCGGAGGATCAGCTCAAGGCAACACTGGAGAAATACGATGCCGCCATAAGCCAAAAGCTGAACGTCTATGAATGTGATTTCTTCATCTCTGCAGCATTCGGATACACTATCTTCCCTGATGACGGAAACACCGTTGATGCTATTGTCTCTCACTCTAACACTGCCATGAACGAAGTCAAGAGAGTCAACAGCAGCAACCATTTCCTCAGATTCACCGGTGATCTGCTTAGTACGGAAAAGACTCTTGAGACCGAATCCAAAATACGGGCTGCGATTGAAAACGACACGATCTTCTTCATGCTCCAGCCGCAATTTGACCTTTCTCACAAGCTTCGCGGTTTCGAGGCTCTTGCAAGGATGAAGGATGAGAAAGGGAAAATAATAAGTCCCGGAGAATTCATCCCTGTTGCGGAAAAAGTAGGACTTATAGACAAGGTTGACGGCATAGTATATAAAAAGGCCGGCAAGTTCATAGGTGATCTGATAAAGCAGACCGGTTCAAATATTTCACTCAGCATCAATGTATCGGTAAGACATCTGATGAAAAACGACTTTCTGACCGAGATTGACAATCTTCTCATGAGCAGCGGCATCCCGCCGGCACAGCTGGAGATTGAGATCACAGAATCCGTCATGATCGAGTCGATCAACAAGGCAATGAGCCGTATCAACACTATTCATGACATGGGAATCATGATAGCAATTGATGATTTCGGAACAGGTTATTCATCGTTAAGTTATCTCAATGAATTCCCTGCCAATCTGCTGAAGATAGACAAGTCTTTCATAGACAAGCTTAATACCGGAGATAAGTCCAAGCAGTATGTTGCCGGAATAATATCCCTCGGACACACAATGGGATTCGATGTCATTTCGGAAGGTGTTGAAGAAGAAGAACAGGTAGATACCCTTCGTGAGATCGGATGCGACCTGATTCAGGGATACATATGGGGCAAGCCCCTTCTTCCCGAAGATGCGGGTAAGCTCGTTAAAGGATAAACAAAAAGAAAGCAGGGGTTTGAAACCTCTGCTTTCTTAAATTCTTATTCTTTATTTCTTATTCCTTATCCTTATCTCTCTTGATCTTCCCTACAGTATCAACTATCTCCTCGATCACTTCGCTGTCCATGACAGGCATGATCCTGTACTGGTATCTGGTCAGGTTTTCCCTGTAATATTCATCAATCTCATCGTCCTTAATATCCTGGACCCAGACAGGGAGTATCGGTTTATCAAGTTCAAGAGCCTTTTTGAATTCCTTCCTGACTTCCTCACTCTTTTGCGCGGGAATGGAAAGAAGGATCAGAAAAACATCACACTGCTCTATCGCTTCCATCTCATTGTCCAGGTAGAAAACTCCAACCGGAACATCCTTGGGAGCCCGCCATACATATATTCCTCTGTCCTGAAGAGCGGTCTGGACCATCTTCGACATCTCATTGTTATTCCTGTTATAGCTGAGGAACACCACAGGCGGCCTTCCCGGTCTGAAAGGTTCCGCCACGCCGCGCTCCCAGAAGAAACTGATGTCATGTACATCCTTATCGGTAAGATCTTCATAAACACCGATCCCATGCTGCTCCTGCATATAGATCGTGCATCCGATCAGCTTGTGAAGAAATCTCATGGCGCTGTTAAAGTCAGAGGCGGTAAGGACATGTCTCGGATCAAAGCTGGGAGGAAGATCTTTCTCATCCATCCCGTCCATGACTATGAAAGGAAAGCATTCAAATTCATAAACAAGAGGAGTGAGATTATATTTTTTCTTAAGGAACTTCAGGAGTTCAAAATTCTGATTTACGATCCTGTCATGTCGTTTTTGACCGGTCGCAACAAGTCTGCGTCCATTCCTGTATTCATAAAAGTATTCGCCGTTCGAATACCCGAATCTCACGGCACCCTTTATATCAAGCAGATATATTCCCATATGGGGAATGAATATCAGGAAATCAATCTCAAGCATCCTGCCTTCCGAATCGGTTATCTGCGGACATACAGCCACGGTAATATAATCCGGAAGGGAATTTTTCAAAAATTCAAAAACATAATTTTCAGCTTCGCTAAACTCTGCACTGGTATTACCGAAAATATATGCCATGATCCATTCCTCCAACATGTGCAAAAGGGACGGTTCTTTTTTGCACCTCTGCACCCTAAGTTAATGGTCTGTATTTCCTGATGACAGCCTCGGCTCCGCGAATGCCATCAACGGCTGCCGAGGTTATTCCGCCCGCGTATCCGGCCCCCTCACCGATGGGAATGATGCCTCCGGTTTCAGAGAACATATCATCGCTTCTGACGATCCTGACAGGAGAACTCGTCCTCGATTCTGTTCCGGCCATTATCACATCGGGAGCATCGAACCCTTTTATTTGCCTGCCGAAAACAGTCATGCCGTCAACGAAAAGCCTGTTGATCTCTTCATCAAAGATCCCTGAAAGATCGCACCACTTGTAATCCCCCTTGAACATCGGCTTCAAAGAATCTCCTATAGGCGGGACATTACCTGCTTCATATGAATCACCGAGAACGGATCTCCTGAAGTCCTCATACCTTTCGGCAGGTATCCTGCCGTTTGCAAGCTCATGTGTCTTTTTCTCGATCTCCTGCTGAAATGCGATGCCTGCAAGCGGATGATCAGATCCGTAGCTTGATACAGGGATTGAGACGACTATTGCCGAGTTGGCAGTACCGGAATCTCTTCCGCTGTAGCTCATGCCGTTCACAACAGTCATGCCTTCCTCGGATGAAGAATTGACCACATACCCGCCGGGACACATGCAGAACGAAAACACTCCCCTGTCCTCAAAATTGGCGGTAACTTTATAAGGAGATGCTCCGAGAAGTTCCGCATTCTCATGGCTGCCGTACCGGTCAAGATCTATCATTTCCTGAGGATGCTGAACTCTGAAGCCAGCGGCGAAGGGCTTCTGTTCCATCTTAAGACCGCTCTCATAAAGCATCTTATATGTATCCCTTGCGGAGTGTCCTATTGCAAGTATCAGGACATCACAAGGCTCAGTGCTAACATTTCCATCCTTATCCGTCAGCTTTGCGGAAATGATCTTCCCGCCTTTAGTCTCTATGCCTGTAAGGGTGGTCTCAAATCTGACTTCACCGCCCAGTGAAACGATGTCCCGGCGGATGCTTTCCACGATTCCGGGAAGAACATCTGTCCCCAGATGAGGCATATGCTCATAAAGGATATCGTCGGGTGCTCCGTGATCGACAAGAGTCTTCAGCACCTTATGAACGCGTCCGTCCTTATCCTTGACAGAAGTGGTAAGCTTGCCGTCGGAAAAAGCACCGGCACCGCCTTCACCGAACTGTACATTGGATGCGGTATCGAGCACGCCCGTTTCCCAGAATTTCTTTACATCTTTTTTGCGCTCTTCCACGCACCTGCCGCGTTCAATGGCGAGAGGTTTATATCCGAGCCTTGCAAGCTCATATGAACAAAACAGTCCCGCAGGTCCCATTCCGACCACAAGCGGTCTGTGTTTAAGTTCCGTATTGCCGAAAGAAGGTGATTCATAAAGATGAGGCTCGAATACGGACACGTTCGCATCGTTTTTGAACTTCTTAAGTATCCTGCCCTCATTCTTTACGCTTATCCAGATGCTGTACACGCTAAATACATCCGGTTTCTTGCGGGCATCGAGAGATTTTCTGATAATGCCTATCTCTTCTATGTCACCATCCCTGATCCCAAGCTTTTTGGTCACGGCCCTGACTAGTCCCGAATCGTCTCTGGAAGGTCTGGCTTTTATCTGATCTATCCTGATCATAGTGCTGCACTCCTTCCTGCGATAAGACCGGTAGCCCATGCAAGATACAGATTGTATCCTCCGCATTTACCGTCAATGTCAAGAAGCTCTCCGGCAACGTATATGCCCTTATGCTTCTTCAGCTCAAGATCATCCCTCACTTCATTCAGACTGATCCCGCCTTCCATTGTCTGTGCCTTTTCGGCACTTTCGGTTCCTGTAATGTCGAACTTCAGAGCCTTGATATTATCAGACAGTCTTACGGTTTTGTCATAATCGATCTGTCCGGTCTTCAATTCGTTCTTTATGCCGGATCTTTTAAGCACATACGATGAAAGCTTGTTATTCAGCACTCCGTTCAGCAGAAAAGCTGCTTCTCTTTCGGGATACATCCGTATCCTTTTTCTTATCATCTCAGACACATCATCAGCTGAGACCTCCGGCATAAGGTCGAGCACGGCATATACCCTGCGTCCGTCAGCCAAATATGCAGATGCCTGTCTGCTCACCTGAAATACCGGTATCCCCGATACTGTTTCTTTGGTAAACTGTATCTCTCCTTCGTCCTCGCCAAGATCGGTTTTTTCCGACATAAGTGTCACTTTACCGTGAGCACGTACACCTGCAACGGACCTTATGTCATCAGAGACTTTAAGACCGCATAACGCCGGATAAGCCTTTCGGAGTTCGAGTCCAAGGCCATCAAAGATCCCAAGGGCATCAATGCCTTTAATCGCAAATCCACCAGAACCCATGCCTGAAGATATGATCACCCTGTCAGTCTCTTCACTGCAATCTCCAAAATTCAAAAGAATCCTGTCCCCGGTTTTTTTTATTCCGGTTACAGGGGAAGAGTATTCGATCCTGACTCCGGCATCCTCACAGGTTTTTACCAGCGCATCAAGAACCGACAAAGCCTGCAAGGACCTGGGATAGAGATAACCGTTTTTGGAAACCGTGATGATCCCGAGAGAATCAAAGAACTCTTTCAGATCATCTGTTGAAAATGAAGAAAGGATACCGTCAACGAAGGTCCTGCCACGATCATCCGATACATAGAAACAGGACCTGTCAAGAAATTCATTACCGAGATTGCATCTGCCGTTTCCCGTTGCAAGGATCTTCCTTCCGGGTCTGTCAGATGCTTCATATATGGTTATGCATTCAGGATCCGCACCGTTCCTGATCGCAGAAATGGCTGCGGTCATGCCCGATGCACCGCAGCCAATGATTGATATGTTCATTTCACATCACCTTAAGGATCTGTCCCAGGCTGTACAAAACACCGCCAAGCGGCATCAGCTTAAGCTCAGAATCCGAATAATTCCTCAGAAGCAACAGTACCGAATGATAAATGATAAGTCCTATGGGAATGCACATGAGCAGCGTGAAGAAATTACCGAGATGCGCTGCCGCGGCATTGGTGATAAGCAGCAGGAAGATAGCCGTGACGGCACCTGCAACAACCGGGATCAGGATATTCCTGAGAGGATCAAACACCATGGAAAGACGCACATATGTGATGACGCACCAGCATATCATTGAAGCGGCCGAATATACGATCACAGTTATCATGAGTGTCCTTGAAAAGCCCTGACCTGCGTTTGAACAAAGCTTAACGGAAAGGATACCGAGAAGACACGCAGCCGCATCGGCGATTATCCTGGGAATGCGGTCATCTCTCATCGCACAGAGCTGATCTGAAAACAGTGCCATCGAGAAAAATATCGAAGCCAGCAGAAGCACGATGAGTTCAACGGAAACAGACATTCCGGGCTCAGGAAGAAGAATCCTGTTTACAAGTTTGGAAACGGACGCAAAGAATGCTGTACAGAATACTGATGAGATCACCACAATGTGAATTCCGTAATCAAAGTAAGCCCTGGCAAGTCCCTTTTCATTTTTCCTAACGCTGCCGATCCAGCTGACAGATGCCTGCGTTCCGCAATACAGAGCCAGGATCACGGAAAAGGCAAACGGAGCCATGAGAGCACATACGGCCATTCCAAGGACCGAGGCATCATGAACGGTAGATAAAACAAAGATCAGGAATGCACAGAACGCAAGTCCGTGAATGATGTTTCCGATGCGTTTTTTCCAAAGATTAAGAAATATTGCGGGAGCCTTGTCCCTTGTGTCATATGACTCATACTCTCCTCTGCTCTTCAATTTAAGACCAAGCCTGACAATGAAAAGGAACACGAATATCAGGATCTCGGTAACGCAGAATCCTATAAACAGTCCCGATGCCGCATATATGTATCTTAATTCGTCATCCATCAAAAGAGTGCTTGCAATGATGCCCTGATCATGCATCATGTTCATGAACAGAAAACCGGTAATGATCCTGAAGAGTTCACGAAGAACAGATGCGATGCATACAGCCTTGTCTCCTGATGATACGGATGCATAACCCGTAAGGTATTCATTGATCATCCTGAAGAAAAAACAGACACACAGATAACAGCCCAGGAATCTGCCCTTTGGAAGTCCGAGCAAGCCGGACATAAGGTTATGAGTAACGATGGCACATAACGCTGCACCCACGATGCCGGTCACGAACTGATTGACTAAAGAAGCAGACAGTATGTTCAGTGCGTTGCTCTTCTGACCCTTGGTAAGCCTTGCCCTGACCATTCTCATGAGCACGTCTGAAAAGCCGTACCCAAGCAGCATCCAGATCGTGATGCAGATCAGATATGCACAGGCTGCATATCCGATTCCGATGTCTGTAAGTGTGTTTCTATATACATAAACCGACAGAGCAGATATCAAAAGCGATAACAGCCCGTTTTTTTTCTTGTAGATATAATTCTTCATCAGTCACCTCTGGTGATGCCTAATCTCTCTAATATCTCTTCCTGTCTTGCAAACATCACCTTTTCTTCATCTTCGGTCATATGATCGTATCCGCACAGATGAAGGCAGCTGTGTGCAGTAAGAAAAGCCATTTCTCTTTTTACTGAATGTCCGAATTCCTCAGCCTGAGAAAAGATCCTGTCGGCATTAAGGATAATGTCTCCCATCAGCAGCTCGCCGGTATCCGGATCGGTGTAATCGGCAAGTCTGTCATCCGGAATGCTGAAATCGGAAGGCGTGTCAAAATCAAGGTTTGGAAACGACAAAACATCCGTGGCGGAATCAATGTCCCTGTACTGTCTGTTAAGTTCTCTTATTCCCTCGGAATCGGTTATCAGGACATTAACCGAAAGATTATCAACAGGTGCTCCTTCGGAAGTGAACGCTTCCAGGCACACGGTCTTTATAAGGCCGGCCTCATCAAAGCCGAATTCCTTATCTGTTTCATTTTCAACGAAGAAAGTCATAATAAAGCTTCTCCTCTTTAAAGATCTGCTTCATGGCAGACAGGTCCGCGAATGTGATCTCGCACTCGCTGAAAGTTCCGATCTTAACGAACCTGTCAAATATCGCATCAACAAGTCTGGATGTGTCTATCCCGGCGTTTTGGTCTTTTTCAAAAAGTGCCATCACGGTCATCACGACAGTCCTGGAACAGACAAGAACGGCTGATTCCTTCCTGGAAAGAGAGATGCCGGGATTGCTGACATATTCTTCATATTCATCGAGCAATATCCTGAGAGCATTCGTAAACTGCATGTCACGGTAAAACTCTTCCCTGTCATCAGCGTTAAGAGGAGTCATCTCGTGATAAAAGCCGGCGCACTTGACTATCTGCGCATCAAGTCCCAGCCTTGAAGCCAGTCTCTCACAAAAATACGCTGTATGTATCGACATCATGTAAGTCCGGGGATCCTCATCCTTGAGTTCAAGCAGTCTTTCATTTTCCGTGTCACACAGATTCTGATAAAGATCCAGATATCTGAACATCACCAGCGAGGAATATCCCCTGAATGCGGAATAAATGACAATGATCCCGATCAGGCAGTTAGCCACGGGAAGAATGAACATCTGGACATCCGGACGTGCATTGACCGTCAGGATGATGCCGCACATCTCGCATGCAAGAAGGCAAAGTGACGACAGAAAAGCAGGCATCATAAACTTCATCTCTGCATCGAGAGGAAGGAATACCATCACGGCAAATACCCCGCTCACAAAGTAAAGAAAGAACACCAGCGCACCGCACCCTGAAATGATCGCCGTTCCCGCAAGAAGAACAGACGCAACGGTGATGCCGATCACCGGCGTCGAGAAAAGAGACAGAACGACAAAAAGCGGAACAAATACCCATATCGTATTGGGAAAGAAGGAATAGAGAACGGATAACAGCATGGATATGTACACTATTATCCATAGTCTTTTCTCTGACTCTGCGGAAATCTCCGGATCGGTCACGGAATGCGGATAATACTTCCTGATCACAAGAGACACTATACCGCCGAGGATAAGGGAAAAAACTGCCCGCTGAATAAGCTCGGCAGCCCAGACGCCTGTAAAGGCTCCTGCAGCCACGAGGATAAGTGCATAGAAAACCGCGAACAATATGCCCGGCAACGCCTTAGCGGTGCTTTTTGTCTGGAGTTCTTCTTCTGCTCTCATAATCTTCGTAACGTTTAACGATCTTCTGGACCAGAGGATGTCTTACGACGTCCTTGCTGGTCAGTTCGCAAAATGCTATATCGTCCATTCCGCCCAGAACCTTAGTTGCGACATCAAGTCCCGAAACAGTTCCCGGCGCAAGGTCCTTCTGTGTTGCATCTCCTGTCACTACCACCTTGGAACCGAAGCCTATCCTGGTCAGGAACATCTTCATCTGCGCAGGTGTCGTGTTCTGTGCCTCATCAAGAATGATGAATGCATTATCAAGAGTTCTTCCTCTCATATATGCCAAAGGCGCCACTTCGATAAGACCTTTTTCCATGTTCAGGCTGAACTTTTCAGGTCCCATGATCTGAAACAGTGCATCGTACAAAGGTCTCAGGTAAGGATCGACCTTGCTCTGAAGATCACCCGGAAGAAACCCCAGCTTTTCACCGGCTTCGATGGCGGGTCTGGTGAGTATGATCCTTCCGACTTCCTCATTCTTGAATGCGGTTATTGCCATCGCCATTGCAAGGTATGTCTTGCCTGTTCCGGCAGGTCCTATTCCGAAAGTGATCATCTTGTCCCTGATGGAATTCACATACTTCTTCTGGCCAAGCGTCTTGGGGAAAACAGGCTTTCCGTTCACTGTATGACAGATGCAATCGGAAACGGTCTCACCAAGCACCCCGCTGTGGTCCTCGGCAGCCTCTTCTATTGCGTAATCAACACTTTGTTCTTCTATCTCATTACCCTTTCCGGAATAATCCTTCAGATCCATGATGACTGACAGCGCTCTTTTTGCGTTTTCCTCATCACCGTATATATACATGTACCCGTTTCTTGAGACCACCTTCACGTTCATGGAGGATTCCACCTTCTTGATGTTGGCATCCCTCATGCCGAAGATCGTTCTCATTTCATCGCTTGATAATTCTGCTTTAAGCGAAAAACCATCCATTACTGACATCCTTTATTTGATCAGATCCTTTATCAGATTGCCTTTTTCAGTCTTCCTGTCCGTGATCACATAGGAAGTTCTGAGCTTATTTGCTGCATTTTCAAGATTTGCATCGTCGGTATAATATATGATCGCAAGATCATCGCCTGCGGCCACTTCATCACCTGTCTTCTTAAGAAGTCTTATTCCCACGCTCAGATCTATCACATCTTCCTTGGATGCTCTTCCGCCGCCCAGCATCATGCAGGCGATTCCCACTTCATCACAGACTATGTGCTCTATGTATCCCGAGTTTTCTGCTTTAACGGTATATGTCTTATCGGATACTTTGAGCTTTTCGGGATGATATACCTGTTCGGGATCACCGCCCTGTACCTTTACAAATGCCGCAAGCCTGTCAAGTGCCCTTCCGCTTGACACCGCTTCCTTTATCATGGCAAGCGCTTCTTCCTCACCGGATGCTTTTTCACCGAGTATGAGCATCTGAGTTGCAAGAGCATATACAAGTTCGGTGAAATCATCAGGGCCTTTCCCCATAAGCGTTTCTATTGCTTCACGTACTTCGATGGCATTTCCGACGGTATTGCCCAGAGGCTGGTCCATGTCACTGATAAGAGCCACCGTTTTCCTTCCGGCACCTTTTCCTATCCTGACCATTTCCTCCGCAAGAGCCCTGGAATCCTCAAGGGTCTTCATGAACGCCCCGCTGCCTGTCTTGACATCAAGCACTATCGCATCCGCACCGGCTGCAAGCTTCTTGCTCATGATGGAACTTGCTATGAGTGACATGTTCTCAACGGTGCCCGTGACATCCCTGAGTGCATACAGCTTCTTATCTGCAGGAGCAAGATCCGCGGTCTGACCCATTATGGATATGCCGACCTCATTGACGTTACGAACAAATTCCTCAGTGGAGATGGAGACATTAAAACCATCAAAGCTTTCGAGCTTGTCTATGGTGCCGCCTGTATGTCCGAGGCCTCTTCCGCTCATCTTCGCAATGGGAACACCGCATGCCGAGACAATGGGAGTGAGCGCTAGGGAAGTCTTGTCCCCGACTCCGCCTGTTGAATGCTTGTCGACCTTGATGCCGTTTATGCCGGAAAGATCCAGCTTGTCACCGGAATCTTCCATGACCTTTGTAAGAGTCAGAGTCTCTCTTTCATTCATGCCGCGAAAATAAATTGCCATCATCAGGGCTGATACCTGGTAATCGGGAATCTCGCCTTCAGTATATCCTTTCACGAAAAAAGAGATCTCATCATCAGTCAGTTCGTTCCCGTTCCTCTTAGAGGTTATGATATCCACCATTCTCATGATAATGATCTCCTTTCAGTCTGTGATTTTCCAAATAGCAGTTAATGTAGTCTTACCTTTATCAGTCTTGTATCAGATCTTCTTTCTGCAAATATCCGACAGGACGCATTCATCACACATCGGTCTGCCTGCCTTGCATACAGCTCTTCCGTGATCCACGAGCCTGTGACAAAGCTCTCCTGATTCCTCGGGAGGAACGATCTTACGAAGCTGCATTTCCACGGACAGCGGATCCTTCGACCCGTCAGTCAGTCCGATTCTCCCTGAAAGTCTTATACAGTGAGTATCACACACATAAGCTTCCTTGCCGAAAATATCACCCAGGATCAGATTGGCACTTTTCCTCCCTACTCCGGGAAGCGTGAGCAGCTCCTCCATGGTATCCGGAACAATCCCGTCAAATTCGGAACACAGCATCGTCATGCAGGCTTTAATGTCCTTAGCTTTTGTCTTATACAATCCGCAAGGGCGGACAATTCTCTCGATGTCCTTTATATCAGCCTCTGCAAGCAGCTGCGGTGCGGGATACTTTTCAAAAAGCTCCGGGACCGTCTCATTTACTCTTTTGTCCGTGCACTGTGCGGCAAGCCTTACACTTACAAGAAGCTGCCATGCCTGAGAGACATCCAGCGTACATTTCGAATGCGGGTATTCTTTTTTCAGTCTGGAAATAACTTCCGCGGAAAGCTCTTTTTTTCTCATTTATGATATGGTTCTCCGCGCATTATCCTGAATGCTCTGTAAATCTGCTCCGACAATATCACTCTCATGAGCTGGTGCGGAAATGTCATGTCGGAAAAGCTCAGATGCATGTCAGCCCTTTCGGATACCGATCTGTCAAGGCCGTTGGATCCGCCTATCACAAACACAATGTCGCTTTTTCCCGATACGAACAGGTCGGAAAGCATAGCCGAAAAGCCTTCGGAATCCTTCTTCTTTCCTTTTATCTCAAGAGTTATGACATACATGCCGGGCTTAATAGCCTTAAGGATCCTGTCTGCTTCTTTTGACAGGATCACGGATGCATCTCCCGAAGAAAAACCCTGATCCGATTCGTCTTCCACCTCTATGATCCTGAAATTGCAATATGCCGAGAGTCTCTTGGAATACTCCGCCAGGGCCTCCCTGTAAAAAGATTCCTTGATCTTGCCGACACAGATCACGCTAATGTTCATTCTTCATTCTCTTCAGTATCTTCTTCAGATTTCTCCACGGAATGGGCTGCAGGTTCTTTTTCAGATTCTTCTTCGGAATCCTCTTCAAAGATCATGTCATAGATTTTTTCATCGATAAGATTATCAAGAAAATCAGGATCGATATTTACAAATTTATTGATTATGAAACTCTTGAGCAGATCGGTCCGTTTAAAATACATTATTTCGGGCTCATCACCGTCCTCAATGCCGGCTGCTTCATCAATTTTCTCCTGAGTGATCTCATCTTTAACAAAATCAATGATCCTTTTTTCCAAAAGATTATCCGATTTTGCTTTCTTCTCAAAAGACCATGCACTCTTTGCGGATGAAAAGCCGGCCACAAAAAACAATACAAGGACGGCAAAAAGCACACCGTATGAAAGATAAGGCGTTCCGAAAAACTCGGGTATTATGCCGAACAGAGTCAGGAGGATAAATATGATGCCCATCCCTCCGAATATCATCAGCAAAAACCCGGAATATTTATAATCCGTTGCCTTATCATCATTTTTTACATAAGGCATTGAAGTGCCCTTTATTTCATCTTCGGATCCGTCATCTTCTTTTTCGACAAATCCATAGCTGACATGCAGGTTGTTTTCTTCGTCAGACATGTATTACCTCCGAAAGGCAATCAATAGTCAAAGACAGGATCATCCCTTGATGAACTCGTCGATAGCTTTTGCAGCTTCCTTACCTGCACCCATTGCGAGAATAACGGTTGCAGCACCGGTAACCGCATCACCGCCTGCATATACGCCTTCTCTTGATGTCTTGCCGGTATTTTCCTCTGCAACGATGCACTTTCTCTTATTGGTATCGAGACCCTTGGTAGTCATGGAGATAAGAGGATTGGGTGAGGTTCCGAGTGACATGATGACGGTATCGACATCGATGTCGAATTCAGATCCTTCGACGGGCTGAGGGCTTCTCCTGCCGGATTCATCGGGCTCGCCGAGTTCCATCTTAACGCATCTGATGCCCTTTACCCATCCGTTCTCATCACCGAGGATCTCGGTTGGATTGGTAAGAAGGTCAAAGATGATGCCCTCTTCCTTGGCATGATGCACTTCCTCAACTCTTGCGGGAAGCTCCTCTTCGCCTCTTCTGTATACGATATGAACCTCTGCACCAAGTCTGAGTGCGGTTCTTGCAGCATCCATTGCAACGTTTCCACCACCAACGACAGCAACCTTTTTACTCTTCATTATAGGAGTAGGTGAATCCTCGCGGAAAGATTTCATGAGATTGCTTCTGGTAAGGTACTCATTTGCGGAAAAAACTCCGTTAAGAGTCTCACCGGGAATGTTCATGAATCTGGGAAGTCCTGCACCGGAACCGATGAATACGGCTCTGAAGCCTTCCTTTTCCATGAGTTCATCTATGGTGACGCTTCTTCCTACAACGACATTGGTCTCGATCTTAACGCCGAGTGCCTTGACGTTTTCAATTTCCTTTGCAACTACTCTTTCCTTGGGAAGCCTGAACTCGGGTATTCCGTATACCAGAACTCCTCCGGCCTGATGAAGTGCCTCGAAGATAGTCACGTCATATCCGAGCTTGGCAAGATCGCCTGCACAGGTAAGTCCGCTGGGGCCTGAACCGATTACCGCAACCTTTATGCCGTTATCGGGAGCTTCCTTCCTGGGCTTAAGTCCATGCTCCATTGCGTAATCGGCAACGAATCTTTCAAGCTTTCCGATCGAAACAGCCTCTCCCTTGATACCTCTGATGCACTTGCCTTCACACTGGGTCTCCTGAGGACATACTCTTCCGCAAACTGCGGGAAGAGCTGAGGACTTGGAAATGATATTGTAAGCCTCCTCAATATTGCCTTCCTTGATCTGCTGAATGAATCCGGGAATATCGATCGATACGGGGCATCCCTTCATGCACTGAGCATTCTTGCAGTTAAGGCATCTGCTTGCCTCTGCCTGAGCCTCTTCAAGTGAATATCCGTAACAAACTTCATCAAAGTTTGTAGCTCTTACTTTTGCTTCCTGTTCCCTTACAGGTACTTTCTTCATTACATCGACTTCCATTTATGTGTCTCCTTATCTGTTCAAATAACTGTCAACGCATTGCCCTGTCATAAGCAGTCATCGCAACGCTTTAACAATTCCCGCATCCGCCGTGGTGTGTAGCACCTTCCTTAAGCTCAAGCTGCTTTCTGCCCTCTTCGGTCTTGTACATTGCCTGACGTCTCATGGACTCGTCAAAGTCAACAAGCCATCCGTCGAACTCGGGGCCGTCGATGCATGCGAACTTGATCTCATCTCCGACATGCACACGACATGCTCCGCACATGCCGGTTCCGTCTACCATGATGGGATTCATGGAAACGATGGTAGGTATCTCGAGCTTTTTGGTGAGCTGTACTGCGAATTTCATCATGATAAGGGGACCGATTGCGACACATCTGTCATATTTCTTACCCTCATCGATAAGTGCCTGCAGGCATACGCATACGTTTCCGTTTCTTCCGTAAGATCCGTCATCCGTGGTCACATATACGTTCTCAGCAACAGACTTGAAATCATCCTCAAGAATCACAAGATCCTTATTTCTTGCACCGATGATGACATCTGCGAGAACTCCCTGCTCCTTCAGCCACTTAAGCTGGGGATAAACGGGAGCGGTTCCGACGCCGCCCGCTATGAAGATGATCTTTTCTTTCTTCAGATCATCAATGCTCATCTCGCAAAGTTCGGAAGGGCGTCCAAGAGGTCCTACAATATCGGTAAATCCGTCGCCCTCTTTCAGGTCTGCCATCAAAGTCGTGGAAGCTCCGATGGTCTGGAAAACGAGCACGATCGTTCCCTTTTCGCGGTCGTAGTCACAGATGGTGAGGGGGATCCTTTCTCCGTCGGATGAAGCCCTGACTATGACAAACTGTCCGGGAAGGCATCTGTCAGCGGTACGCTTAGCCTCAACCTCCATTCTGATGATGTTGTCGGTCAGATAGGTCTTGCTTAAGATCTTGTACATTTTATTTCCCTTTCCGTATAAATTTATAACACCGTACCTACGGTTGATCATTCGTTACAGGTGCATCGTCTGCACCATCATTTCCTGCAGATTCACCGGTCTCTTCACCCGGATCAGCAGGTTCTCCGCTTCCCGAATCCGCATCGGGAACATACAGGCTGAGTTCACCGTTTTCATCCAGCACAAACGGCACTCCGTCTATGAACACAATCCCGTTTTCTCCAAGTATGATCTCGGGGGAAGGCATCGTCTCTTCATTCTGTACCTGGTTTCCCGAAGGCTCTATCGTCTCATAAAGCTCTTCGCTTTCTATCACGATGCTTCTTTCGAAGACAGAACTCCAGATGCCGTAAGGATTGAGAACACACACCCTGAATTCATATTCTCCCTTCGTAAGGAGCAGGGGCACGGTATATTCCGATGAATAAAGATCGGGATCGGTACCATCCAAAGTGTAGAATATCCTTCCTTTTCCCGGAATCGTGATCTTGAAAAGCTGGTCGGTTCCGTAGTATCCGCTCTCGAGGCTGAACTCGGGATTCATGATGCAGTAGTCGATATATCTTTCCCTGATCTCGACATTGTTGCATCCGAGCAAAATGTCAGCCATCGAAACATAATCTCCGGATTCCTGATATATCGCAAGAAGCATCTCATAACTTTCCGCATTCTGCTCCGATGTGGCAAAGGACATTCCTATCATGGACAGAAGAAGGTTCTCATACTTGATCATGTCCCCGTCTTCCTTGTACAGCTTTGCCAGATACATGAGTGCTTCCACGTCGGAAGAATCCCTCGCCTCGATCCCTTCCAGGATAGCCTTGGCTTTGGCGGAATCTCCGGCGATTGCAGCTTCTCTTGCGGATTCCAGCAGGAATTCCGTTTTCGACGATCGATTTATGAATCCGAGTGAAACTGACGCAAGTATCATGATGCTTGCCGCAAGCAGTGCAAAACGGATCCATCCGTATTTAGATTTTTTTTCTTCGGTAGGAACCGTGGCCTTCCTCTGAGGTCTCTCGTCATTAGCTCCTTCGGGAGATCTTCCGAAATCAGCCTCTTCACCGTCCAGATCGTTAAGCAGGTTCTTGACGGTATCTTCGGCTTTTCTTTCGGCAAATCCCGTATAATCAGGAACTATGTGAACATCCCGTCCGCATTTCGGACAGTAGAGAGTTCCCTCCGGAATCTCGGTTCCGCATATTTCACATTTCATAGATCACGCGGCTCATGCCGCAAAATAGGTCAATCGCAAACAGATGAAAGGCAGTTGTACATGAGCATGGCTATGGTCATGGGGCCTACTCCGCCGGGAACGGGAGTGATGGCTGATGCAACAGGCTCAACCGAATCAAAATCAACGTCTCCGCAAAGCTTTCCGTTTTCATCCCTGTGAATTCCGACGTCTATGACAACAGCGCCATCCCCTACATACGAAGCATCGATGAACTTAGGCTTTCCGATCGCAACAACAAGGATATCCGCTCTCTTTGTAACCTCACGAAGATCAGCGGTTTTCGAATGAGCAACAGTAACGGTTCCGTTTTCTCTCAGAAGAAGGATAGCCATAGGCTTTCCGACTATGTTGCTTCTTCCGATGACAACGCACTCTTTTCCGCTTATCTCAATATCCGATCTCTTTAGGAGCTGAATGACACCGGCGGGTGTGCAGCTGACAAATCCCTTCTTGCCGATCGAAAGTTTTCCGACATTCACTGGATGGAAACCGTCCACATCCTTAAGCGGTGAGATTGCATCGATAACCCTGTCCTCATCAATGCCCTTAGGAAGAGGGAGCTGAACCAGGATCCCGTTAACATCTTCCCTGTCATTTAGTTCGCCGATGAGCTCAAGAAGCTTCTCCTCGGTCGTGTCGGCAGGCAGTTCATATGAAAGTGATCTGATGCCGCAATATTCACATGCCTTCTTTTTATTCTTGACATACACCTGTGAAGCAGGATCTTCTCCTACCAGGATGACCGCAAGAGTAACCGTGATGCCCTTTGCAGAGAGTTCTTCGGTCTTTGCCTTTATCTCATCCTTGACCGCAAGTGATATTGCTTTTCCGTCTATCAGTTTAGCCATGTCCTGCTCCTTTGTCCGTTTAGAATAATCCGACGATCCTGCCGTCATCATCAACATCTATGTTATATGCTGCCGGAGACTTCGAAAGTCCGGGCATCGTCATGATGCTTCCGGTAAGAACAACAACGAATCCTGCGCCGCTGCTCACATACACTTCCCTGACATGCATCCTGAAGCCCTCGGGTCTTCCGAGAAGTGAAGGATCATCCGAAAGTGAATACTGTGTCTTAGCCATGCAAACGGGAAGATTTCCGAATCCCATTTCCTCGATCTTCCTGATCTGCCCTACTGCCTCGGATGAAAACTCAACTCCGTCGGCTCCGTAGATCTTCTTTGCAACGGTTTCGATCTTCTCCTTTATGGGCATGTCATCGGGATATGCGGTCCTGAAATCAGCCTTGCCCTCATTAATGGTATCGATGAGGAGCTGTGCAAGCTCCTTGCCGCCCTCTCCGCCTTTTTCCCATACTCTGGCAACGGACATGGAACAATTCCTGGCCCTGCAATACTCTCTTACAAAATCGATCTCTGCCTCTGTATCGGAAACGAATGCATTGAGAGCAACCACAACGGGAAGTCCGTAGCTCTGGATGTTCTCGATATGCTTTCCTAGATTCTCAATGCCTGACTTAAGAGCTTCGAGGTTCTCGGTTCCAAGCTCGGTCTTGGGGACGCCTCCGTTATACTTAAGTGCTTTTATTGTCGCTACAAGAACAACGGCATCGGGCTTAAGACCTGCCTGTCTGCACTTGATGTCAAAGAATTTCTCAGCACCGAGATCAGCACCGAATCCAGCCTCAGTAATGCAGTAATCCGCAAGCTTAAGTGCGGCACGTGTTGCGATGACGGAATTACATCCGTGAGCAATGTTGGCAAAAGGACCGCCGTGAACGATGGCGGGTGTATGCTCGAGAGTCTGGATAAGGTTGGGCCTGATCGCATCCTTGAGAAGCGCGGTCATTGCACCGACAGCCTTGATGTCTCCTGCAGTCACGGGATTGCCGTCAAGGTCATACGCAACGATGATCCTGGAAAGTCTCTTCTTGAGATCCTTAAGATCATCCGCAAGGCACAGAACAGCCATGATCTCGCTTGCAACGGTTATGACGAAATGATCTTCCCTGACAAAGCCGTCTGATTTGGATCCGAGTCCGACCACGATGTTTCTGAGGCTTCTGTCATTCATGTCCATGCATCTCTTCCAGACAACGCTTCTGGAATCGATCCTCTTCTCATTTCCCTGCTGGATATGATTGTCCAGAAGAGCTGCAAGAAGGTTATTGGCTGAAGTAATGGCATGGAAATCACCGGTAAAATGAAGATTCAGATCTTCCATGGGAACGACCTGTGCCATTCCGCCGCCTGCAGCACCGCCTTTGATGCCAAAACAGGGACCAAGCGAAGGCTCCCTTAAGGCAATGATTGCTTTCTTGTCAAGTGCCGCAAAAGCTTCACCGAGACCGACCGTTACAGTGGTCTTGCCCTCACCTGCCGGAGTGGGATTGATGGCAGTGACAAGTATCAGCTTGCCGTCGTGACCTTCCGATATCTTCTTAAGACAGGCATCGCTGAGCTTTGCCTTGTATTTTCCGTAGAGTTCAAGGTCGTCCGGATCGATGCCCGCATTAGCGGCAACCTCAGTTATGGGCTTCATTTCACAGCTCTGTGCGATTTCAATATCTGTTTTCATTTTGGCTCCTGCTTATGTATTTCTTTTATTACTATATATTTAATATAGGTCATTCGGGCGGAGTATCCTTGCTCTTCAGCAGAACATTGAACTGGTCCTCCGTCATCAGAATTTCCCTGGGCTTGGTGCCCTGCTCGGGTCCTACGACTCCGTATTCCGCAAGATAATCCATTATCCTCGCTGCCCTGTTAAAGCCGATCTTATGGACTCTCTGAAGATATCCTATCGATGCTTTCTGGCTTCTGATAACGGCAAGTCCGCATTCCGCAAAAAGATCATCTCCGAATACCGATGAACCCTGTGAAGAACCTGATGAGGAACCTCCCGAGGATGAAGGCGTGGGATCCATGCCCGCCTCGATATCCTTTATGGTCTTCTTGAGGTCATCGATCCTGTCCGCATCAGAAAGCGGATTGCGGAAGCTCGGATCATTGCTTACGCCCTTGAGATATCCTGTAACCTTGCTTACTTCTTCATCAGAGACAAATGCTCCCTGAAGTCTGTCAGGTTTCATCTTGCCCTGGGGATAGAAAAGCATGTCTCCTTTTCCGAGAAGCTTCTCTGCTCCGACAGTATCAAGTATGGTTCTTGAATCCACACCGCTCGATACCGCAAATGCGATACGGCTGGGCATATTGGCTTTGATCAGACCTGTGATAACATCAACGGAAGGTCTCTGTGTAGCAACGACAAGGTGCATTCCCGCAGCTCTTGCAAGCTGGGCCAGTCTGCAGATGGATTCCTCGACTTCCTTGGCTGCAACCATCATGAGGTCTGCAAGCTCATCGATAATGATAACTATCCTGGGAAGCTTTCTGAGAGCAGGATGCATTGAATCGCTTTCCTCATACTGATCAGAGGGCATCGGGTCTCTTCTTCCTTCATTGACATCGAGGACGTACTGGTTGTAACCTTCGATGTCCCTGACTTCCCTGTCCGCAAAAAGCCTGTAACGTCTCTCCATTTCAAGGACGCACCACTTAAGCATTTCCGATGCCGCCTTGGGCTTGGTTACCACATTGAAAGGAAGGTGTGGAATTCCGTTATAAACCTTGAGTTCAACCACCTTGGGGTCGACCATGATAAGCTGAACGTCTTCCGGTGAGGACTTATACAATATGCTCAGGATAAGTGTATTGATACATACCGACTTACCCGATCCTGTAGTTCCTGCGATGAGAACATGAGGGAACTTGGCAATATTGGCAACGATCGTCTGTCCTTCAATATCCTTTCCAACTGCAAAAGGAAGAGTGTCCTTGGAATTTTTATATTCCCTGCTCTCAAGCAGATCTCTGAGTTTGACCGCAACAGCTGTGGAATTCGGAACTTCTATACCGATCGCGCTCTTTCCCGGGATAGGTGCTTCTATCCTGATGTCCGTAGCGGCAAGTGCCATCTTAAGCTCATCGGATAGTCCGACGACTCTTGAAAGCTTGGTTCCCTGGCTGACCTTGAACTCATATCTTGTAACGGTAGGTCCCTGGCTGTGACCGATTATCTCCGCTTCAACTCCGAAGGAGGAAAGCGTGCTGACAAGAGTTCTCTGGACATCCTCAAAATCCGATGATCCGTCATTTTTCCCTTTCGAGCCGCTTACAAGGAAATCAAGTTTGGGAGGATCATAACGGAACTTTTTGTTTTTGCCGGAGGCACCTGACCGGGAAGCCGCCGGTGTATCCGCCTTGACTGCAGCTGCAGGCCTTGATGCAGGAATGTCAGCTTCAGGCTTGCCTGCAGGCACTTCTTCGGGTTCTGTTTCTTCAGAGTCTTCACCGGAAATCTCATCCGGTATTGAATGATCCGAAACCTTTATGGCATGCTCCGATTTAACATCAATCTTTACTTCATCGGGAATATATGATCCGTCCGGCTCATCATAATAGCCATCCTGCTCATAATACTGCTCTTCGTCTGTATCTTCAGGCTCGGCATTTCTTGAAGATCCGGGCCTTTTCGATGGATTATCCCATCCGCCGAGAGCTTCATTGTATTCGGGCTCTTCGGGAATATAGTCATCGGGATCGTCCTCGACATAACTCATCTGATGCATCTCACCCGTGTGCTTGGGTTCAAACGCAGAGCCGTGATCGGGAGCTTTTCTTACATCAAGGATCTTCTTGGCATCGTCGGTTTCACTTCTGACCTTCTTTTCCTGCTCTTTCCTGATCCTGCTGTCTTCGCTTTTTTGCCTGAAACTCTCGGTGCCGAAATTGCCCGGAAGCGGAACCTTCAAAGGCTTGTTCTTCTTACTTTCTTCATCAGCCTTCTTTTCTTCGCGCTCTTTCCTTATTTTGTCACGAACAGTGGGCTTTTCTTCCCTTGCAGGAAGATCATCCGCAGCTTCGCCCTGATCACCTTCCGTCCCTGCTTCGCCGTTATCGGGAAGCTCGGGAAGTCTTTTTCTTTCCTCGATGCGCTGTCTTCTTGCTTCGTTCTTCTCCCTAGATGAGGAAATGATCTCACCGGTCTTCTCACCTGCGCCGATGAACAGATTCCTGAAAAACTGTGAGAAGAACTGTCTGTTTATCGCAAACAGGGACAGAATCAGTGCAAGAAGCGTGATGAGCACTTCTCCGAAAACTCCGATATTATGAAACATCGCATAAGACAGGCTGCCTGCAAAAATGCCGCCGCCATTCCTGCCTTCAGACGAAAGCTTATAGATGTCTCCTATGTTATATGCGGCAAGTTCCTTAGCTCCGCCGGAAAGCATTTCCGAGAAAATCCCGAATATCAGGAACAGGCTTACCGCGCCAATGATCCTTATGGGAAGAACAGGATCATCATCTCTTCTGAACATCCACCAGAGGATCAGTCCCCCGATGAACAGAGGAGCGATATATCCTTCAAAACCGAACGTTCCGAACAGGATCAGGGCTATGGAATTACCGACCTTGCCGCATCCTCCGAATGCACATACAGTCAGGAAAAGGCATATGCCTATGATGATGACTGCAATGAGAACGATCTCGGAACCGTCACTTTCGGGTACATTTTGAGCTGGACGCTTTTGAGCTGGTTTGCTTTGCTGGGCAGGTCTTCTGTTTCCGGATGAGGACCTTCCTGAGCCGGATCCGCTCCTCGATGAACTTCCCGAGGAAGATCTGCTTCCTCCTGCAGTGCTCCTGCTTCCCGTAGAAGATCTGTTTCCGGATGAGTTTCTGCCTGCAGAGGAGCTTCCCGCGCCGCCGGGTCTGTTATTATCATTAAACGTAGTACGCTGAGCCATTGACCAAAAGTCCTTTAAATATCAAAATCATCATTATCCGATATCCTGATGTCATAATCCATCATCGAATCAGTGACATCAATGTCATATTCCATCGACTTGTGATCCGTCTTTCTTACGGGATGAGGAATCGGATTTTCAAGAAGCACTGCACCGTTCGGAGCTTTTTCGGGTGCATGCTGTTCAGGCTGTGCAGTCTCCTGCTTCTCATTTACAGGGGGCTGAGTAGCCGGAGCCGTCTGTGCATCTTCTTTTACAGCGGTTTCATTACTGTCTTTATTATCGGAATTATCATCCTTGTTCAGGTTATTGTTCAGGTTGTTCTTTTCATTGATTGCCTGCATCCAGGCACCGGGTCTTCTCCTGTATTCGGGCTTCAGCTGAGGCTTGCCGTAAGGAACATATACGGATTTTTTCTTTTCACCGGATCCGTTCCCGGCACTTTCATTCTCCGCCTTGGCAGGAGTGATTGCTGAGGAAGCGGGCTCTGAATTATCCGATGCAAAAGAGACCTGTGATGCATGTGAAGGCTGCGCTGCAGGTGCCTCCTGAGGCTGCTCGGGAGGAAGTGTTGCCTGGATTGCCTGGGAAGTAAGCTGTCCCTGAGAAATGTGAGGTTTGGTATCCTGGCCGGGTCTGGGAAGAATCACCGCATCGAACATTTCCATGGGAGATAATCCCTCTGTGGAAGTCTGACGGCTTGCCGAGGGAATCGCATCGGCTGAAGGGACAGACTTGTCGATCCGATCATCCTTTGCGGGTTCGGATGCAGCATTTTCAGGCTTTTGATCCTGACCGGCCCCGTTCGCATCATCAGGCTCGCAAACATGTTCCGGCTCGTTAACCTGTTCAGGTTCAGTTTTCTGTCCGGACTCAGAACTTATTTTCTTAGCCGGAACCGGATCGGGATTGGGCTTGATATCAAGGTCAGAAAGATCGTCAAGAGCCGCCGAAGGATCTGCAGGCTTGATTCCGGAAGGAACGTAACCCTTTTCGGGTGCGGAAAATTCATTATCGTACATCTCGGCACTGGCCTTGAACACATCTCCGGTTATCTCGGCGGGGAATAGATCCCTGAACGAAACACCGGCAAGGACTGCACCAAGCATGAAGAAGATCTCTCTTCCGTCATTTTCAAGATAAGTCATCCCGAAATTGTTGATGACAAGTATCACGATTCCGGACAAAAGAATGATCAGCCTGGATTCGTCTTCCGTGAAAAAGCATACGAAGATCCCGAGTGACACCAGAACAGCCATGACAAGGATCTCAACATAGGATGTCATGTATGAGAAACCAAGCGTGAACATGTCGGACGGAGTATACAGTGAGACCATGGAAGAAAGCGTGCTGAAAGGATTCGATGAAGTCAGATATGAATCCACGAAAATGAGAAGAACGAGTCCGAACACCACGGATACAAGAGTGAAGAACATCTTGCTGATCCTGAGTCCGAAGCTGTTGTCCTCCTCTTCGCTCTGATCATTTAAAAGTATGCCGAGAATGAAAGGTATAAGCACAAGTCCGGCCACATCCGCATATATGCAGACTGCAGTAAGGAGACCCGAGATCAGATAACTGAAGAATTTACCTGCTGATGCGGGAATGCATGTGCTGAGAGAAAACAAAGTAAGAGTCACAAGGAAAAAAACGAGATTTCTCGAATTGAGAGTAAGTGCCTCATGAACGGAAAAGCCGGTAATGGTCCAGAATGCCGTGAAAAACAGTGCAGGGATCATTCCGAGCATCTTCCTGAAAGCAAGGAATCCGAAGATCACGGCAACCGCCTGAAGCACGCAGTTAAAGATCGCTGCTATGAAAATGCGGTTTCCGAAAAGGAAAAATACCGCGTGAAGTGCGGTAAGATACCAGTCATCGCAGGCATGAACATAATGGCTCATTTCGGTCTCGGTCACCTTGGCGATCTCAAAATAAGCCGTGCCGCCAAGTCCGCTCCAGGAATAAGATGCGAACCTGAAGACAACCGAAAAAATGAGCAGGACCACAAATATGATGGATCCAAAAAGATCTCCCTTATCGGTAATGGCCTTGATCTTATCCGAATTGGCCGTAAAGGAAAGAACCTTCTTGAGAACCAGACCGAGCGCCATGATCACGGCAAAAGCAACGAGACCCGGTAAATAAGAGAAACCTAATCCCTCAGCACCGTCCATGATTGTGATGATGCACAGAGCGCTGGCCACAAGTATATATATGGCATTGGTGACAATGCTGACCTTAGTCTTCCGAAGAGTCATCAGTTAAAACCTTTTCAATGTTATATCTGGGTCTGTGCTTGACCTCAATGTAGGTCTTGCCGACATATTTACCGACAAGTCCGATGGCAAGCAGCTGAAGACCGCCGAGGAACCAGACAGAAATAAACAGTGAAGTCCAGCCCTCCACATAAACCTTGGTAACAAATCTGGAAACCAGCGCATAAATAAGTGCAAGTCCCGAAAGGAACACGATCACAAATCCAAGCGTAAGGATCAGATCGATAGGTCTGGTCGAAAAAGACGAAATTCCGTCGAAAGCAAGAGCCAGCATCTTCTTCAGAGGATACTTGGAAACGCCGGCAGCTCTTTCCTTTCTGTCATAATATACACATTCGGTCTTGTAACCGATAAGGGGAACTATGCCCCTGAGGAAAAGATTATATTCATGATACTCGGCAAAAGCCTTAAGTGCCCTGTGGCTCATGAGTCTGAAATCCGCATGGTTATAAACGGTCTTGACTCCCATGTGTGCCATGAGCTTATAGAAGGACTGTGCGGTAAAGCGCTTGAAGAACGTGTCTGTCTTTCTTTCCTTCCTGACACCGTACACAATGTCACAGCCTTCGTGGTATTTATCTACCATGCCCTCAATGACTGACACATCATCCTGAAGGTCAGCATCGATGGAAACCGAGATGTCACACATGTCGGCCACGGTGTGGAGTCCGGCAGTAAGAGCATACTGATGACCCACATTCCTTGCGAGCTTGAGGCCGTAGATCTGAGCAGGATACTTTTCATGCTCTTCTTCTATCAGCGACCAGGTCTTGTCCGCACTTCCGTCATTGACGAACATGACGAAACTGTCAGGTGAGATCTTTCCTTTATTCACAAGGTCATCAAGCACTCCTCTGAGTGCCTCGGATGACATTCCGAGAACCTCCTCCTCGTTATAACAGGGAACTACTATTGCCAGACGGTCCATATCTATCCTCTTTAATCGTTTACAGGGTCTTATGTTGCGGAACGGGTTCAGGTAAGATCACTCGTCCCAGTTGTGATAAACAGCCTGAACGTCATCATCCTCATCAAGAAGATCAAGGATCCTGTTAAGGCACTTGATGTCGTCTTCACTTGTAAGCTCGACATAGTTCTGGGGGATCATGGTAACTTCGGCGCTGAGCATGGGAATGCCGGCGTCAAGAAGCTTCTTGTTCACCTCGTCGAAAGCATCGGGATCGGTGAGTATCTCATAGCTGTCATCTTCTTCGCTGAAATCCTCTGCACCTGCATCAAGAGCAGTCATCATGAGGTCATCGGATGACATTTCAACCTCTTCCTTGTCGACGATGATCTGTCCCTTTTTGTCGAACATGAAGGATACGCATCCGGGAGTTCCAACATTGCCGCCGCCCTTGGTAAATGCAGCTCTGACATTGGCAGCCGTACGGTTCTTGTTATCGGTAAGGGTATCAACGATGATTGCGATTCCGCTGGGTCCGTAGCCTTCATAGGTGATATATTCGTAATTCACGTTTCCGCCTTCGCCGGCAGCCTTCTTGATGCCACGATCAATGGTATCATTAGGCATGTTGTTGGCCTTTGCTTTGGCAATGACGGTAGCAAGCTTGAAGTTGTTCGAAGGATCGGGGCCGCCTTCTTTGACCGCAACGGCGATCTCACGTCCGATTATGGTAAAGATCTTACCCTTTGCAGCATCGTTTTTTTCCTTCTTGTGCTTAATGTTCGCAAATTTGGAATGTCCTGACATAAAAATACCTCTCGTTAAAAATTATTTCTTAAATTTATGTAATCAATATATTTTATCATTTTGACCCATTTTAGTAAAGAAAACGAAATCTTAAGAACTCATAAAAAACTTGCCTTTCAGGTGGAGCTCAGGGCAAGCACGGGAGTCCCATGCAAGGTGTAGACCCTGGGAACCCTGGAGCCGATCAGGCAGACAAGTTCATAGTTAAACCTGCCGGATTTTGCCCCCAGTTCCTCGGCAGAGATATGCTCATCCCCGTCAAAACCGAGAAGCGTGACAGTCTCGCCTTCCTTTATGTCACTAAAAGCCGAAACGTCTATCATGAACTGGTCCATGCAGATACGTCCGAGGATGGGACACCTTTTTCCTCTGACCAGGACTTCGCCCTTGCCGGTGAGCAGCCTCGGGTATCCGTCTCCGTATCCGAGCGGAACGGTCGCGACAAGCATTTCCCTGTCGGCGGTAAAAAGGCCGCCGTAACTGATGCTGGTGCCCGGCTTAACCTTCTTCACGTAGGTTATGTGACTGAACAGGCTGAGTGCCGGCTTCAGATTGATCCTGCTCATGTCGACTTCATCCGAAGGAGCAAGTCCGTACATGGTAATGCCGGCTCTTACGGCATCGAGATATGTATCGGGAAGTTCAAGGATCGAGGCACTGTTTGAAATATGGGCTACAGGGATAACGGTCCCGAGCTTTGATGATATCTCGCCGATGAACTCTTTAAAGACGGACAGCTGCTTTTCTGCATATGTCTTGTCGGTCTCATCAGCCTTGGCCATATGTGTGAAAATGCCCTCAACCTTTATGTTCGGTGCATCAATGGCATGCCTGACAAAATCCAGTCCTTCTTTGTCAGGTGACACTCCTATCCTCCCCATGCCGGTATCCACCGCTATGTGAATGACCGCGTTCTTGCCGACAGATGCGGCAGCCGCGGATAATTCCACGAGTGTATCTTTCCTGAATACCGTTATGCGGATGTCATCTTTTATCAGTTCCTTATAGCTGTACGGGAATGTATAGCTGAGGATGAGGATGTCTTTCCTGATGCCCTCTTTTCTCAGTTCAAGAGCTTCCTCGGCAGTTGCCACGGCGTATCCCCTGACATAGCTTACGCTTTCAAGCGCCTTGGCTATCGGTATACTGCCGTGTCCGTAACCGTTTGTCTTGATAACGGCATACATCTGCGTGCCCTGTTTCAGAAGCGAGTGCATGGCATCCATGTTGGAGATGATCGCATCGAGGTCCACATATGCCACGCCTCTTTTGTATGTATCAATACACTCGTTTATCTGGTCCTTTGTCTGAACCCACATATCTTCCTTCCCGGACAAAAAGCCTGTCACTGTCCATAATTGTCGTTATCCTTCTTCTCCGCAGCCACTTCTTCTGCGGTTCTGGGGTGCTTTTCCTCAGGATTGTATCTCATGTCGAAAAGATCAACGACATCAGCTCCGAAAATATCATGCATGTATTTATAGATCTCGTGATTCTTGGCTTCTTTTTCCTGTTTTCTGATAAGATTCTTCTTGAGCTCGATCCTGACATTCCTTATCCAGTCTTCAAGCTCGTCGATATCATCGGTGTTATCCTGCATAGTCTCATAGCAGTGTTCCATCGTGATGCACAGAAGTTCTTTATTTACCTTGTCGATCATCCGTGGAAGATCTATCATCTCATCCTCGTATGAATCGAGCTTGTCATTACAGTCTTTAAGAAGCCTCTTGTTCTCCTCAATCTTGGATGAGGCTTCATCGGAACCGCCCTGCTGTTCGTCCATAAGGGAAACGATCTCATCCATAAGGCGGCGCTTGACCTTCTTGATCTCGCGGGTCTCGGTGTTTATCTTGCCTTGACGCTTGAGAAGGTCATTGAGCTGTTTTTCAAGAGGTTTGATGTCTTCGAATCCGACCTTGCCCAGCAGATGATACCATTTATTGTCAAGCGTGAGCGCAGGGACTTCCTTGCCCTTGAGAGATTCCTCAAATATGTCTTTTTTATCCCGGCCCGAATAATTACCCATTACTGTTTATTATTCTCATTGTAGCTTGAAATGTTATACGACAGTTTCATGAGACTGTCCGAAAGATGGACATTCTCCACCTGCACATATTCCGGCACATCCAGATCCACGTGAGCAAAATTCCAGATCGCCTTTATGCCGTTCTCCACAAGGACTTTTGCAACAAGAACCGCTCCCTCCTTGGGAATGGTAAGAACGGCTATGTCTATGTCATTGGATCTGATGAACGCCGGGAGTTCTTCCATCGGCATCACCTTGACATCCCTGACTTCCGTTCCAATAAGGTCGGGATTCTTGTCGAACATGCCCTTCAGGATAAATCCGCGTTTCTCAAAATTCAGATATCCGCCGAGCGCTTTTCCGAGGTTTCCTGCTCCGATTATGATGAAATTATACTGGTGTTCAAGGCCCAGTATCTTGCTGATCTCCGAATAAAGATAATCTACGTTGTAGCCGTATCCCTGCTGTCCGAATCCGCCGAAATTATTCAGGTCCTGGCGGATCTGTGATGCGGTCACCTTCATCAGGACACTTAATTCGGACGAGCTGATCCTCTCAACATTCTTGTCCTTAAGTTCTCCCAGGTATCTGAGATACCTCGGAAGCCTGCTTATTACCGCCTGTGAAATGTCCTTATCCAAAATAAACCTCCCACATTAAGACTAGTCCGTGCCACTTCAGAGGCTAAAACGGAGCGCGCCATATAATGCATAATATCTGCATATTACTTAATTCCATACATAGATGATTTTACAACTTGTGTTAAATTATTGTCAATGAAACGGGGACATTTCGGGCTTTTGTGCTATAATAATTTTCATGTTATTAAGCGTAAACAATATCAATAAAACATTTGATGCAGAGCCCATTTTGAGTGGGGTCTCTTTTAACATCGAAAGAAGGCAGAAAACCGCCCTGATAGGTGCCAACGGATCCGGAAAGACCACTCTCCTCAAGATCATCACAGGTTCACTTGAAGCCGATTCCGGACTAGTCACATTCGAAAAGGACTCAGAGGTCGGATATCTGTCCCAGGAGGGAACATTCTCCGGCGGCGGTACCATTTACGAGGAGATGCTCGCGTGCAGGGCTGACCTTGTGAAGATGGAAAGCGACCTTCGAAAGCTCGAAGAAGAAATGAACTCCGCAAATGACGTTGCGGCCGTATGTGACAGATACGAAAAGCTCAGAACGGAATTCGAACTGAAGGGCGGATATACTTTCAGGTCCGAGGTTGTCGGAGTGCTCAAGGGACTCGGTTTTTCCGAAGAGGACTTTGAAAGAAAGGCCGAAACTCTCTCGGGAGGACAAAAGACCCGTGCCGCTCTCGGTGCCATCCTCATAAGAAAACCGGACCTCATCATTTTGGACGAGCCTACGAACCATCTTGACATGAATTCCGTCATATGGCTGGAAAACTACCTGTCCAATTATGACGGTGCCATCCTGATAGTATCCCACGACAGGTATTTCCTTGACAGGATCGCAGAATTTGTCTTTGAGATTGAAAATACCAGGCTCGAGGTCTACAAGGGTAATTACTCGGATTTTGCCGCCAAGAAGAAGATGCTCTTCGACGCGAAGATGAAGGCATACCTGAACCAGCAGCAGGAAATAAAGCATCAGGAACAGGTAATAGACAAGCTTAAAAGCTTCAACCGTGAAAAATCGATCAAACGTGCCGAAAGCCGTGAAAAGGCACTCGAGAAGATCGAACTGCTGGAAAAGCCCGAAGAGATAAACGACGAGATGAAGCTTCGATTAAAGCCGTCCAGGACATCCGGTGAAGATGTGCTGAAGGCTGAAGGCTTAAGCAAATCCTATGACGGACATGTGCTCTTTTCCGGAACGGATCTGGACATAAAAAGAGGCGAGCACATCTGTATCATAGGTGATAACGGAACCGGAAAGACCACGCTTCTCAAGATCCTTAACGGCATCACGGACGCCGATGACGGAAGCTTTACCTACGGAACCAATGTTGAGACGGCATATTACGATCAGGAACATCACGTGCTCGATCCGGATAAGACGATCTATGACGAGATATCTGATGCGCATCCCGACATGACGATCACTCAGGTCAGGACCATACTCGCTTCTTTTCTGTTTGCCGATGAAGATGTCTACAAGCAGATAAAGCTTTTAAGCGGCGGTGAAAAAGGCAGAGTCAGTCTAGCAAAGCTGATGCTCTCTTCCGCCAATCTTCTGTTCCTTGACGAGCCTACAAACCACCTGGACATCACCTCAAAGGAGATACTCGAAAACGCTCTCTCGGAATATGAAGGCACGCTGATCATCGTATCCCATGACAGATATTTCGTGAACAGGGTTGCGACAAGGATCCTTGAACTTCACGAAGGACATTTTGATAATTACATCGGAAATTATGATTACTATCTCGAAAAGAAAGACGATGTAAGAAAAGCAAATGAATACTCGAAGCCTATACCCTGCTCATCCACTTCGCCGGATAATCGGTCATCCTCAGGAACTGAGCAGACAGTTGCAGGCACAGATGGAGCCAGCGACTGGAAAGCGCAAAAAGTTCAACAGGCAGAAGAAAGAAAAAGAGCAAACGATCTTAAGAAAACCGAAGACAGGATCACAGAAATTGAAGATCTGCTCTCCGCTCTTGAAACTGAAATGGCAGATCCGTCAAATGCAACAAGCCCTTCAAAACTTAATGAACTTGTAAAAAAACAAAACGAACTCAATTCAGAACTAGATGAACTGATGGAAAAATGGGAGGCTCTCAGCTGAGAGGCCTCCCATTTCATTATTGGCAGAATATAATAACTGTTTTATTCAGGATTGATCAAACCACAGGCCCGACAATGACGGTAGGGAAATTATCCTTCATAAAGCAAGGTCCATACCAGGGAATATCGGGGTTGTAAACCTGTGCCGCAAGCTCGGGAGTCACTGCCGAGCGATACTCATATCCGTCATAAGTATAATTGAAGAACAGTGTGACACCGGGAGCATCAAGCATGGATTTCATTATTGACCAGTTAAGAGCATCGGCCGTATACTCAACAGTTCTGTCAGGATTGGGAGCACCTGTCGCATCAATACCCTCTACTGCGTTTGCAATCACTTTTGCAGTATCATTTATCTCCTGATACATCCGGATGATTGCCTGCTCCTGTACGGTAAGACCTCTGGTAGCTGTTGTTACATTAGTAGCGGCAGGTACAGTGAGCAATGATATACATCCATAAACCTGAGTATTATCAAATGATGCAACGCTTAACGGAATGCTTCCCGAATAGGTATTACCCATATACGTAAAATTATATGTGGAATTACCTGTTGTACCTGTTGCATCGTCATAAAACCACAGAACCACTTGAAAATCTGCAGATGTAGAGTTTGGCCAATATATTTCACCAAATTCAAAAGGATTATTGGTTCCGGTATATCCGCTGTAGTTATATGATATAGATCCGCTTGCAGCACCGGTGCTGCCTGATCCGCCGCTGGAATTATAATCATCCACGTTGAAATAGGTTATCGTACCCGATCCGTTTGCAGCACATACGGTCAAAGGCCTTCCGCAAACAAATGCCGCAGCAGCCAAAGCTGCCATGCCAATTAAAATATTTTTCAGATTCATTCTAACCATACCCTTCCCTCCTTTTGAAAAAGTTAATTGATAAGGTAAATCATAAACTATACCGTTTTTATGTTTTTTTCAAGGTCAGCATTTATCCGGTTTATGCAGACGAAAAAAGATCATCCCGGACGGAATGATCTTTTTATATGTCATATGATACTGAATATCTTTATCAAAGAAGAGTTTCAAGAGTCTCCTTGATGGCCTTTATGAATCCTTCGGAATCAAGGATCACGGGATCCTTGCAGTCAGAGATAAGTGATAATGACTTGGTCATCTTGCCGTCTTCGATGGTCTTTATGCAGGCCTTCTCAAGCTTCTCTGCAAAGTCTGAAAGCTCTGCGATACCGTCAAGCTCTCCTCTTTTCTTAAGAGCTCCCGTCCACGCAAAGATCGTTGCAATGGAATTGGTTGAAGTCTTCTCGCCCTTAAGGTGCTTGTAATAATGTCTCTGAACGGTTCCGTGAGCAGCTTCATACTCATATACTCCCTTGGGAGATACAAGAACAGAGGTCATCATGGAAAGATCACCATAAGCTGTGGCAACCATGTCGCTCATTACGTCTCCGTCATAGTTCTTGCAGGCCCAGATGAATCCGCCCTCGCTTCTTACAACACGGGCAACTGCATCATCGATGAGGGTATAGAAGTATTCGATGCCTGCTTTCTCAAACTTCTCCTTATACTCCTTCTCGTACATATCGGCGAAGATATCCTTGAAGTTATGATCGTATGTCTTGGAGATGGTGTCCTTGGTCGAGAACCACAGATCCTGCTTTGTTGAGAGTGCATATTCAAAGCAAGCCTTAGCAAAGCTTGTTATGGATTTGTCGGTATTGTGGATGCCCTGAATGATTCCGGGGCCGTCAAACTCATGGATGGTCTTTCTGATCTCGGTTCCGTCAGCTGCAGTAAAGACAAGTTCCGCCTTTCCTGCACCGGGAACTTTGATCTCTGTATTTTTATATACATCGCCATATGCATGACGTGCCAGAGTAATGGGCTTGGTCCAGTTTGATACATAAGGTCTTATGCCCTTCACAAGGATGGGAGCTCTGAATACGGTTCCGTCAAGGATCGCACGGATGGTTCCGTTGGGGCTCTTCCACATCTCCTTGAGATTGTACTCGGTCATTCTTGCCGCATTTGGAGTGATGGTTGCGCACTTTACGGCAACGCCGTACTTAAGGGTTGCATTGGCCGAATCAACCGTAACCTGGTCATCGGTCTCGTTTCTGTGCTCGAGTCCGAGATCATAATACTCTGTCTTCAGATCAACATATGGATTGATAAGCTCATCCTTGATCATCTGCCAGAGGATCCTGGTCATTTCATCTCCGTCCATCTCAACCAGAGGGGTCTTCATCTGAATCTTAGCCATAATATAAACTCCTTATATATCTTATTATGCAGTGGGTGGCGCAAAAAGATAAAACGTCGACGCAGTAAGGAGACTTTTATCTCTGCGACAGGACCTGCTTACACTTATTATTCGGGCTTTACAAGTCCCTTATCGATCATGTTCTTATATGCGTTGATCATGTGCTCATTGGCAAGGCGTTCCGCATCATCCGCATTCTTGTTCTTGATTGCTTCAAGAATGGCTTCATGTTCGAGATTGGACTGAGGGCCTCTTGTGGCACTCGAAAGGGTCTTCTTTCTGATCCTCAGGACATACTGATGGTAATCTTTAAGCTGGTGCTCGAGTATCTTGGAACCGGATGCCTCGTAAAGAAGCTCATGGAACCTGTTATCAAGTTCAAACATCTGCTCGGTATGGCCCTTCTGGGTGTGGAACTTGGCAAGATAGACATTCTCTTCCATCTCTTCCATCTGTTCCTGAGTTATGTGATCCACTGCCCATCTGGCGGCAAGTCCCTCAAGCCTGGATCTGAGTATATAGATATCCCTCACATCCTTGTCACTTATTCCGACAACATATGCGCCCTTGTTCGGAATGATCCTGATGAGTCCCTCAAGTTCAAGCTGTCTGAAAGCCTCACGCACGGGGGTACGGCTGACGCCGAGTTCTTCTCCGATCGCTATTTCCCTGAGTTCTATTCCCTCATCATATTTTCCGTTAAGAATGTCCTCTCTGAGCCTGGAAAAAACTCTTCCTCTCAGTGAATATTTGTCAGAGGCACCCTCTTTGACGTCTTCTTCCATTTCTCCCTCCGATCAGCAGTGCTGATAATCTGGCATGAATCTGTTTTATTTGAAATCAAATACGGCACAAATCTTGTATCATTGTATACAATCGTTTGTGCCGTGTCAAATCCATTTTTCAAACAGTGTGACGTTCTCACCGTTTCTTATTTATTCAAAATCAACTGCGTGATCCGTATATGTATTTCTGCTCATGCATCGCTCGCAAGGCATTTCTAAAGAATGCGATGCAGGCTTATGAATCATACGCGTCGCTCACAGCAGACATCTGTGTCTGCGGTTCGCTGATTTTGCCATCCGGGCAAAATCCCGCTGGGTAGATGCGCATTCTTAAGAAATGTCATTGCTCGCTCTAAATCGCAGAAATACATATACGATGCACGCAGCTGACAAAAATCTACAAACAGCGGAACGTTTTCGCCTGTTTTATCTCTCCGCTCTCATGGGATTGTTCAGGAAATCATCATAAGAGATCTTCAGTCCCTCTTCAAGCTCCGTATGATACTTCCATCCGAGTGCTTCGGCCTTCGAGACATCGAGGAGCTTTCTGGGAGTGCCGTTTGGCTTGGATGTATCCCACACGATCTTTCCTTCATATCCAACAGTCTTCGCAACAAGTTCCGAGAGTTCCTTTATGGTGACTTCCTTGCCGGTTCCGGCATTGACGGTCTCATTTCCGCTGTAGTTATTCATGAGGAACACGCAGAGTTCTGCCAGATCATCAACGAACATGAACTCTCTTAAGGGTGAACCGTCTCCCCAGCACACTACTTCGGGGGCTCCCGAAACCTTGGCTTCATGGAACTTCCTGATAAGCGCGGGAACGACATGTGAATGTGTCGGATGATAATTATCATTTGGGCCGTAAAGATTGGTGGGCATCACGGAGATATAATCCGTTCCGTACTGTCTGTTGAGGAATTCGCAGTACTTAAGTCCGGAGATCTTCGCAAGTGCGTAGGCCTCATTTGTCTTTTCAAGTTCGGAAGTAAGAAGGCAGTTCTCTTTCATCGGCTGAGGCGCCATTCTCGGATAAATGCATGAAGATCCGAGAAATTCAAGCTTCTTAACACCGTTTGCATACGCGGAATGGATCACGTTCATCTCAAGCATCATGTTGTCGTACATGAAATCCGCAAGGGCCTCGGCATTTGCGACGATGCCTCCCACTTTAGCGGCTGCAAGGAAAACATAGTCCGGCTTTTCGCTTTCGAAGAAATCCTCCACAGCTCTCTGATCGCACAAATCCAATTCGGAGTGAGTCATCAGAATGAAGTTCTCATATCCCTGCTTTTTCAGCTCACGAAGTATGGCGCTTCCCACCATTCCCTTATGTCCGGCAACATAGATCTTACTGTCTTTTTCCATCATGGCTTCCACCTTTTGTCTCCGGCAAATCCTTGTTTAACTTGCGGGAGAACGTAATAAAATATAAAATATATCTGTATGGATCGTCCCATGCATTTTGATAGATTATATCACATATAAGCGGCAAAAAGAAAAAATGATAGATCCTGTTTCAAGGGTACAACCATATACTCCGAAGGTAGGAAGTTCCACCTCCAAAAACACAGCTCAAAGCGATGCTGCACCGTTCAGCATGGACCAGGCTCTCGCCGAAGAATCGGCAAAAGACGAGGGCGTCTACTATGAGCACAGCAGCCCGCAGGAAAAAGAAAAACCGGCTGCAGAGAAAAAGGAACCCTCTCCCCGTGAAAGCGATGCAATAATCGAAAAGCCCAATGCCGATGCTCCGCTTGGTGCGATCGACACAGGCAATCTCATCAAAGGCATCGGCAAGGTCATCACCGGTCTCTTTGAAAAACTTCTCAAGATATTCGGCAACATCTGGGAAAGCAAACCGATAACTGACGGAGTCACAAGTGATGAAACGTCAGAACTGACCGATGATCCGCTTCATACCGAGGACTCGATAAACTTCCATAAAAACGAAAGAACATCCGAAGGCGATTTCGGTATCCCTCAGGATGAGTTCGACAAGGCCATTGATGAACTGGGCGAAGAAAGTGAAGGCACCGCGTCCGGCGCTGTCCCCGAAGATCATATCAAGCCTTTTGAAGACAAAGCCATCAAGGATGCTCTTCTTTCCGGAGACGATGAAAGATTTGAAAGGCTCATAACAAGAGGCGGCGAAAGGCGTCCGGCCATCTCCTCTACTTTGCTTACTCAGTATGATTCAAAGGGAAGGATAATCCAGATCGACCCTTCCGACGAAAACCTCATACTTCACGGCAAGAACAGAACGACCAGAAGGTAACAGCAGGGAAAACAGACAAAACTCAAAAGACAGATAAAGCTTAAAATACAGAAAAAAAAGACCGCAGGATGTGCTCCTGCGGTCTTTCGATTTCAGTTCATATCGGATCAGCCATTCATCTGCTTTGCAACTTCTGCAGCGAAATCCTCGTTCTTCTTCTCAAGTCCTTCACCGGTCTCGAAACGAACGATCTTAGCGATCTTGAGGTCAGCAGCAACGCTCTTAAGGTAAGCGCCTACGTTCTGCTTTCCGTCCTCAGCCTTTACGTATACCTGCTCAAGAAGGGTTGACTCCTTGATCTGCTTGGAGATACGTCCCTGAACAAGTCCGCTGAAGATCTTGTCTGCGGAGATGTTAGCCTTGTCATCCATTGCAATCTGTGCAAGGGTAGCCTTAGCTGCATCGGAAAGGAAGTTGAAGAGGAACTTGTTACCCTTCTGCTCTTCATATTGCTTAAGGTCATCATCGCTCCAAAGCTTCTCGTTAACAGCCTTGTCAAGGAGCTTCTGAAGGATGGGCTTGGGAAGAGTTTCAGGATCGTTAAGAGCTGCATCAAGGGTGATCTCTTCGATCTTCTTCATCTCATCAGCGGAGATGTCATCTCTGCTTACGTACTGAGGGTTCATGGAAGCAACCTGAAGAGCTACGTTCTTGAGGCCTTCCTTTACTTCATCATTAACGGTAGCGGTCTCGCCTACTACGATAACGCCGATCCTTCCGCCGCCGTGCACATAGGTAGCAACGCATCCGTTATCGGTTGAAACCTTCTCGAAACGTCTGATGTTGAGCTTCTCACCGATGGTTGCGATCATCTCAACCTGAACGTCATTAACAGTCTTGGACTCATCTGCAGTCCACTTCTCAGCCATGAAAGACTCAATGTCTGTTGCATTTGAAGCAAGTGCCTGATTGGCAACTTCCTTAACAAAGTTCTGGAACTTCTCGTTCTTTGCAACGAAGTCAGTCTCAGAGTTAACCTCTACGACTGCAGCCTTGTTATCGCCTTCGGTAGCGATGCAGCAGATACCCTCTGCAGCAATGCGGCTTGCCTTCTTTACAGCCTTTGCCTGTCCGTTCTTTCTGAGGAATTCCATAGCGGCATCCATATCGCCGTTTGTCTCATTAAGAGCCTTCTTACAATCCATCATGCCGGCGCCGCTCTTCTCACGCAGCTCCTTTACCATGGAAGCACTGATCTCTGCCATAATAT
>JAIKZQ010000051.1 GCA_024682075.1 Lachnospiraceae bacterium | reverse complement strand
AATCCGTGCAACCCATGGTGGTAACATCCCGCACATCCGTCTGATCTTCCGACGTGTCGACATTTACATGTCCGGTGCCGTTTTCGAAACCTTCATCGAGCATCTTCACAAGATCATCTATCATGTCTTTCTGATCCATAGCGGTATCCTTTCCGTATACTGGTAAGTCCATGGCTCCTCCGGTCAAGGTACCGGCAGCAGGCAGACAGGGTCTGCACTCCGGCCGGCACGTGGCCTTCAGAGATCATAAAACATCATTACTTGCTGAGATCGACATCAATGTCTCCTGCGAATACCTTGTCATCCTTGCCGAGTGCTCCGGGAATGATGGTGAAGGTATTGGAGATTCCGTCCTGAGCATCGTTGAAAGGAAGCTTGGATACGGAAGAAAGTGATGCGACAGCACCGTGGGTGTCACGGCCGTGCATCGGGTTAGCTCCGGGAGCGAAAGGCATTCCCTTTCTACGTCCGTCAGGAGTGTTGCCGGTTGCCTTACCATAGGTAACGTTGGAAGTGATGGTAAGGATTGAGGTGGTAGGAACACCATCTCTGTAGGTGTGATGACGGCGTACAGCGGTCATGAACTTGTGAACGATTTCCTGAGCGATCTCGTCAACACGATCATCGTCATTACCGTACTTAGGGAACTCACCGGTGGTCTTGAAGTCGGTGATTATGCCGTCCTCGTCACGAATGACCTCAACCTTTGCATACTTGATAGCGGAAAGGGAGTCAGCAACAATTGAAAGACCAGCGATACCGGTTGCGAAATATCTCTTAACGTTCTTGTCATGAAGAGCCATCTCTGCTCTCTCATAGCAGTACTTGTCGTGCATGTAGTGGATGATGTTGAGGGTGTTTACATAAACCTCAGCCTGCCACTCCATCATGTCGATGAACTTGTCCATGACATCATCATAGTCAAGAACGTCACCGGTAACAGGGCGATACTTAGGACCAACCTGCTTCTTGGTAACTTCGTCGACACCGCCGTTAAGAGCATAAAGGAGACACTTAGCAAGGTTAGCACGCGCTCCGAAGAACTGCATCTCCTTACCGATGACCATGGAGGATACGCAGCAAGCGATTCCGTAATCATCGCCGTGAACAACTCTCATGAGATCGTCGTTCTCGTACTGGATAGAAGAAGTGGTAATGGAGATCTTAGCGCAGTACTTCTTCCAAGCCTGAGGAAGTCTGGTGGACCAGAGAACGGTAAGGTTGGGCTCGGGAGCAGCACCAAGGTTCTCAAGGGTGTGGAGATAACGGAAGGAGGTCTTGGTGACCATGTGTCTGCCGTCAACGCCTACGCCGCCGAGAGACTCGGTAACCCAAACGGGATCGCCTGCGAAGATCTGGTTGTACTCGGGTGTTCTTGCGAACTTGACGCAACGAAGCTTCATGATGAAGTGATCAATGAACTCCTGGATCTGCTCCTCGGTGAAGGTTCCGTTTGCAAGGTCACGCTCAGCATAGATATCAATGAAAGTGGAGGTACGGCCAAGGCTCATTGCTGCACCGTTCTGCTCCTTAACGGATGAAAGATATCCGAAGTAGGTCCACTGGATAGCTTCCTGAACGTTTGCTGCGGGCTTGGAGATGTCGCATCCGTAAGATGCTGCCATTTCCTTCATCATTTTGAGAGCCTTGATCTGCTCGCTGAGCTCTTCACGAAGACGGATGACATCATCGGTCATGACATAGTCGGTAGAGAGCTTCTGCTCTTCCTTGTCCTCGATGAGTCTGTCGATACCATAGAGCGCAACTCTACGATAGTCACCGATGATACGGCCTCTTCCGTATGCATCGGGAAGACCGGTAACGATGTGAGAAGTACGGCAAGCTCTCATCTCAGGGGTATATGCATCGAAGCATCCCTCATTATGAGTCTTTCTGTTTACTGCGAAGAAAGCTGAAACCTCGGGATCAACCTCATATCCGTTGTCCTGGCAAGCCTTCTCTGCCATTCTGAGTCCGCCCCAAGGCTGAAGAGAACGCTTGAAGGGCTTGTCTGTCTGGAAACCGACGATCTTCTCCTTGCTCTTGTCAAGGTATCCGGGGCCGTGAGAAACGATGGTTGAAACAACCTTGGTGTCCATGTCAAGAACGCCGCCTGCTTCTCTCTCCTTCTTCTGAAGATCAAGAACCTGTGCCCAAAGATCCTTTGTAGCCTGTGTAGGTCCTGCAAGGAAGCTCTCATCGCCGTCATAGGGATGATAGTTTCTCTGGATGAAGTCACGGACATTAACTTCTTTGTCCCACTTGCCTGTTTTGAAATCCTGCCATTCAGGTCTTTCCATTTATTAGTACCTCCTATTGAAATTAAAAAAGTTTTTTGTACGAAGCATATGCATCTCAGGTTTTTGCTCATTTTTTACGGGCAATTTCATGCCTGAAGCCCTTCGCATCATTGAGTTAATTATAGTTTTTCAGGGGCAAATTAGTCAAGGCAGATGCATGTACTTTATTACGTACAATCCCTTGAAAAATGGGAATTCTTTGTATATGCATCTCTCACGGAGAACTTAATTTTTCATAAACTTGCAAAACTTGTTGTTAAAACCGTCCATATTGGGATATACTTTCATTTCGGACACAGATCTTTTAACAGGTAATGCACAGGCCTATCAAGGTTTCAGGAGAGAAAATGGATACAAATATCAACGAGATGAACACAAACGCTGAAGACGCTTCCGCGGAAAAGAAAGAAGATGTGATGGAGGTCTGCGGCATAAGAGCCGACATGACCCTCGGCGAGATAATGCAGATGAAGCCCGAGATCGTCCCCATCCTCATGGAAGCCGGAATGCACTGCGTAAGCTGTCCTGCGGCACTCATGGAGACGCTCGAGGAAGCTTCCATGGTTCACGGAATCCCCATCGACGAGCTCATGATCTATATCAAGGAGTCACTTGAAAAAGAGCAGCCCGAAGGCTGATCCGGTTCCAACCCTACAGCATCAAATTATCCGGGACATATTGACCGGGACAAAAAAACGCTCAGGCTCGCGGCCTGAGCGTTTTTGCTTGTAAAACCGGTATGATCAAAGCTTGAACTGGGCGATGATCTCATTGAGCTGTGCGACAGCTTCCTTACATTCAGCTACCTTGTCGACGCTGTCCGTGGTGTCGGCAGTCATTTCCGATGTCTTCTCGGCTATGTCGATGACGCCATGAGAAGTCTCGGTGACTGTCGTATCGATTCCGTTAATCGCACGGGCGATCTTCTCTATCTCCGCGGTAAGCTTCTCTACTCCTGCCTTGATATTGCTCATGCTTCCGCCGAACGTATCCGCATCTTCCCTGTACTGTTCGCTGACCTTGCCGAATTCCTTGTAATCGGACAAAACGTTGGTCTCAAGGAAGGATGTGGTCTGGCTCAGGCATTCTGCCATCTTATCAACTGCTCCGTTGACCTCATCAACTATGCTTCCGATGTTCTTGACAGCTTCCGAGGTCTGGGTAGCAAGATTGCTGATCTCGGTTGCAACGACAGCGAATCCTCTTCCGGCTTCACCGGCTCTTGCCGCCTCGATCGAAGCATTAAGTGCGAGAAGTCCGGTCTGCGAAGAGATTGCCATGATCGTGCCGGTAAGTTCATTGATCTTGTTAACTGCCTGCGATGCCTGGATAGCCTCTTCGGACTTCACCTTGACCGATTCATAGATCTCTATGGTCTTCCTGCTCGCCTTGTCGGTTGTGGAAGCAAGTTCACCGGCCCTCTTAAGGACCTCGTTGGAAAGTCTGGTTCCCTCATCGGCAAGACCATCGATTCCGCGGGCATCTTCCTGAACATTATTGACATTCTGGGTAATGGTAGTGGTGGAAGCAGCCGTTTCCTGCATTCCTGCAGCGAGTTCCTCTGCCGTGCCCGAATTCTCCTCGCAGATCTCCCTTACTTTGTCAATGGTGCCGTGAAGCACGTCGACGTTAGAATCGATGCTGTTTCCGGCCCCGGAGATCGATGCAACCATATCTCTGAGGTTATTTCTGGTCTTTGCAAGAGCCTTTGCAATAAGTCCGACTTCATCGCTTCTCTTCTCAAGCGCTTCGAATTCACTGTCGGAAGAGAAATCGCAATTGGCCGTCTTATTGATGACAGGAACAAGTCTTTCAAGTGCCTTCAGCATGAAAATGGTGAAGAATGCAACAAGAACGATCGAAATGACGACACAGAGAACGCCATACAGGATCAGTGTCTTCTTCATTCCGTCAACGCTTGCCATCATGACATCCCTGTCTGCAGTAACGATGACTATATTTCCCGAAGCGGTGAATGCATATCCGGCTACCTTATATGCTCCCTTGTATTCATAAGAACACGAACCGTCCGGAACGCTTCTTCCAGCCTGAAGTTCGGATACAATATTCTTGACAGCGGCATTCTCAACAGGCTGTCCGATCTTCTCGGGATTGGTGTGATAGAGCATGGTTCCGTCAGGAGAAACCATATATGCATAGGAGCCGTCTACTCCAGAGATCTCGATCTCACCGATAAGCTTGTCATAGTCGATCCTGATCAGTTTGTCATAGTCGGCAGTGACAAGAACGATATTGCCGGTATCGGTAAATGAATATCCTGCGAGTTTGAGCGCATCTTTGTATTCATAGATGCAGTATCCGTCGCTCACGGTCCTGCCTGCCTGAATGTCTGCAACAATGCCCTTGACTGCTGCATTTTCAACAGGCTGTCCGATCTTCTCCGCATTGGGATGCCACAGCATGGTTCCGTCAGGGGATACCATGTACGCATAAGATCCTTCAACGCCTTCGATCGTGATGTTTCCGAGAAGAGTGTCATAATCGATCTTCATGAACTCATCATAATCGGCTGTGACGATGACGATGTTTCCGTCTGCGGTAAATGCATATCCGGCAAGTTTCAGAGCTTCCTTATACTCGTAAAGAACAGATCCGTTCTCAACAGCGATGCCTGCCTGAAGATCTGCAACAATGCCCTTAACTGCGGCATTTTCTACCTGTCCACCGATCTTCTCCGCATTGGGATGCCACAGCATGACGCCCGTAGGAGATACCATGTATGCATAAGAGCCTTCAACGTCCTTGATCTGAACGTCTCTGAGTATTCCGTTAATGTTCATCCCGCCGGAAGCATCAATCGCCTTGACAACCTCCTCTGCAAGATTCTGGGCATATGCCTTATAGACAGTCTCTCCGAATTCTCTGGAGAAATTAATGGAAACAGCTGCTTCCTGAGCAAGATTCTGCGCATAACCGCCGTAAGCCTGCTCACCGAATTCGGTTGCGAAATCAACACCGATTGCTGCCTCCTCTGCAAGATTCTGGGCGTAATTCAGATATGTCTCTTCCATTGCGGAAGATGAACGTCTCGACGCCACGATCACCTCCACAAGAACGGTCACGAACACGATCGCGCTTATCAGCAGAGTGATCTTCGTGCTCATCTTTGAGAAGAATGACAGATTCTGGCCTTTACCCGAGGTCCTTGTTCCATCAGATCCCATTTCAACACCTCCGTTTGTTAAAATATGACTATATTTTGGCGATTCAATCCCGATTTTTGGGCACAAATGACAAGATCTTAATGCTAATAGTACTACTTTTGAATCCAAAAATGAATATGTCATTTATACATATTTTTTGGTCATTTTTTATCATTTTTTCCCTGCGGCCATACATAACAAACGCAAAAAAGACCGTCCGGACAGATTCCGGACGGTCTTAACGGATACTCTATGATACTGCTTATGTCAGATCAGTCCTGGGTATAAGGAAGGATTGCCATCTGACGTGCACGCTTGATAGCTGTTGTAAGCTCTCTCTGGTGCTTAGCGCAGTTGCCGGTGATACGACGGGGAAGGATCTTGCCACCTTCGGAAACGTACTTACGAAGCTTAGCTGCGTCCTTGTAATCGATCACATTATCCTTGCCGCAGAATACACACACCTTTCTACGTCTTGCGTGCATTCCGCCTCTTCTCCTGGCCTGACCTTCAGGTCTTTCAGATTTGGTATATGCCATGATTGCCTCCTGCAAATCTCAAACGTTCGTTAACTGAATGGGAGTTCCTCAACCAGACCATCGGGGATGTTCAGGAAATCATCCTTACCGCCGGAGGTTCCCTGAGAGGATGCACCGGAATTGAAGGATCCGTCGGATGAAGCATTCTTGCTCTCCGCAAACTCGATCTCCTCGACCATGATGCGGACATCATAGACCTTCTGTCCTTCCTTGTTCGTGTAGTTATTATTCTGAAGGCGTCCGGTCACTACAACCTTGGTGCCCTTCTTGAGATATCTCTCAACGAACTCGGCCTGCTTGCCGAAAGAGGTGCAGTTAAAGAAATCTGCGTCAGGCTCTCCCTCGCGCTTAAATCTGCGATCCACCGCGATACTGAATCTTGCAAAGGTGGTTCCTGAAGCTGAGCTGCTTATCTCGGGATCTCTGGTAAGTCTACCCATTAAAATAACTTTGTTCATAAATTAATTCTCCTTATGCTTCGTCCTGTCTAACGCATAAGTATCTGATGACGCCATCCATAATTCTGAGACGGCTGTCGATCTCGGCGATCGCAGGGCTCTCTGCTTCGAAATGAATGAAGTAGTAGAAGCCTTCTGTCATCTTCTCGATCTCGTAAGCGAGTTTCTTCTTGCCCCACTCGTCTACATCCGCGATCTTTCCGCCGAATCTCTCAACAAGTGCCTTGCACTTATCAACCACAGCGGTGCGTGCGTCGTCTTCGATCATAGCGCTGACAACGACAGCTAATTCATACTTGTTCATGCTGTTACCTCCTTTTGGTCTCTGGCCCACTTCCTAAAAGCGAGCAAGGAAAATATATCACGGACTTTCAATATATCATCAGGTCACATTTAAAGCAAGCACTTTTTTTATCACCACATACGGTTCACATATTCGGGCTCAAAATCCTTCTCATATATTGCGGGATTTGACCTTATCAGATCAAAGGCATGATCCTCAGCGAAATTAAATTCGCGAATGCGCTGGAGGATGTTCTTTTCGTCATATTCCTCCATGTCGTAATACATATATGCACAGTATCTGTCCCAGAGACGTCCGTCCTCCATGATCACCGGTGCGGCATCGGGATAGGTCTCATAGATCAGGAACTGGTCGGGAATCTCATCAAGAAGCTCAATGTCATATGCGGCGATCCACTTGTCGGGGAACGAAAAAGCAAGGACCAGATACCATACCGTGACAAATACGGTGATGATGCGGAAGAAAGGAATTCCGCTCTTGAAGATCCCGGCTGTGAGGACCGAAGTCCAGACCACGAGTACCACAAGCAGCCAGAGTACATAGACCCTGAGATGTGAAAGACCGTAAACACCCACATAGAGATACATCCTGAGAGCCGAAGAAGCTATCATGACATAGGTGCAGAGACTTATTATGGTAAGGATCGCTTTCAGGACCTTGTTTTCAGCAAAGTGCTTCTTGCAGAATGATACGAGTATAAGATTGAGGATGGTAACAGCAAGAAGCTGATAGAATCCTTCATGCGCATACTCTGCATAGGTATATCCGCCGGGGAGTTCCATCTTTCCTACCAGATACACGAACTGGATGCCGCTGAAGAACAGATATACAAATGCTATGAGAGAATTGAAGGTGATGGCCACCACGGCATCGAACTTCTTCCCCTCCTGTCTCTCCGCAAAAACTTCCGCGGGAAGGCATGAGATCCAGCAGTAAAATGCCACGAATGACAAAAACAGCTTGAAAGGAACTCCGACATAGTCCTCGCTGAATTCGGGAAGCTTGATGGCGTCCAGGATATCTCCGATGAGATCCCCGAAGATAAGGTCCGCCGAAGCAAGGAGTGAAAGGATTATTGCAAGCAAAGGTACGGCTATGAGAAGTCCAATCAGCACCGAGCGGAATTTTTTCTTGCCTTCGGTCATCTCGCCGGCTGTCATCTTCCTTACGACAATGCGGTCCTTGAAAGGCTTCTCGATATGCTTGAAAGGAACCAGCAGGAGCTGGCACATCTTGATGAGCTGGTCAGTGACTTCTTTTCCTTCCTGTCCCGAATATGTCTTCAGAAGAAGGCAGATGAAAAGAAGGAATATCCCGAAGCCGTTGCCCCACTGCATATCCACCGATGCAGTCAGGCATTTATTAATGGAAAGAAGCATGAGAGCTATACAGTAAAAGAGATTGATGGTGATCTTCCCCTCAAAATCCCTGATAAGGCTCCTGCCCATCGATTTGCAGTCCCATGCCAGGATGCCCAGCGTGATCGCCATGAATATCGGATAAGTGATCGCGTCGCGGTTCCTGTAGATCAGTATAACCGCGGAAAGCGCCCATATCAGGGCTTTGTTAAAACATCTTTTATATCTGAACTGTTCCATTTCATTCTCCCTTTTTGTACTCAAGCAGGTCTCCGGGCTGACAGTCAAGTGCGCTGCACAGCCTGCATAATGTACCTACTTTTATGGCCTTGGCCTTACCGGTCTTGAGTATCGACATGTTCGCCGCGGTTATGCCCACCTTGTCAGCAAGTTCACCGACGCTCATCTTTCTCTTGGCCAGCATCACGTCTATGTTAAAGATGATATGATCTTCCATGGCGTCCCTCCTATATCGTAAGGTCGTTCTCGGCCTTCATCTCGGCGGCCTTAAGAACCAGATGTGATAAGCCCGCACATCCGACGGAAACGGCAACTCCCACAAAATCGATCATGAAAGATCCGAGCAGCACTCCGGGATGATTCATGCCAAGACACATCAGTATGACATTTCCCATAAAGAAAAACACCGTGTCGCCGAGTGCCAGATGCGCCATCTTCTTAAGATATTCCGCATTGGACTGGGAAAAGGAATTGTCATTCTCGATGCCGACTGATATCTTCCATCCGAAGAACAAAAACACGTAGCAGGGTATTGCCGTAAGGAGCAGGAAGATAAGCCACGGATAGAACATGTATCCCATCTCCGGATTGTCATACACGATGTCCTTGCCGATCATCGGTATTATCCCCGCATAAAAAATCGTTCCTACTACGGCAAATCCTATCAGGATCCCCTGTATCCATTTCGCCAGACTTCTCTGTGTCATGATAACCTCCTGTATGGGGACAGCCCCATTATGATCATTTCTTCTTTTTCGCGGGGCGTCCCCCGCTTCGGGCATATGATTTCCTTACCCGAGGAAGAATATACAGCCTCAAACATTAATTGTCAATACTTTTTTATCGTAATACGATATATTTATATTGAAACATAATGAAATATTATCGTAACATTTCCGCAAAGATTCCGTAGGATATACATGCGCGCACGCAAAAAAACACCGCCGGGCATATGCCCGGCAGTGCCCGAAAACACTGTATTTATGCTATTTTCCGGCTACAAGCCAATCTGAGGTTAATCCACTATTCCGAAGCCGAGAAGTATGAACTTCTTTTCCTTGTCCGTAATTTTGACCAATACATCCCTAACCTTTGAAGGGCCGCCCCTGAATACGATGAGCGCATTGCAGTGCTGCCATCCTATGAGATGAGGATCGATGTCGAGTACTTTTTCCCCGTCGACATATACCTCCGCACATCCGACATCGATCGAGGCAGAATCCATATAAGCCACCATCAGAGCGCTGCACTTTACCCTCAGCATAAACATGGCTTCCCCGTTTTTGCTGCCGTCATAAAGCCAGTTATTCGGGAATTCGGGGCTTCCTTTCGTGTCAAGGTCGTGCTCCGCATACTGGACTTCCTCACTCTTTCCCGTAAAGCCGTGTGTGGCATAGACTTCCACGGCAGGACAGGTGTCAATGTTTGAACGGTCCACGAGATATACATTCTCGAACTCATTTCCCTTGGGAGGAGTGATGGAACTAATGTCCAGGTCTTCCTCATCTTCGGAAGCATCGGCGGCTTTGAACATATTGATAAGTCCGTCCGCCATAATGCGGTGACCGATATTGGTAGGATGATACATGTCGTAGAAATAGCGGTTCTTGCTCACGACACCGCCCTCTTCCTCGCTCAGATAGAACTGGTCATAGACGGCATCCTTGATGCTGACCATGGGCAGGTTATAGGCTTCACCCACGCATTTAAGCCTGTCCTGAAGATTGTATCCGTCGACAAATACCGAATAAAGCAGCACCACTGCAGGTTTCTGCGGACTGTTGTATATCCTTCGCACAAGAGAATCGAAGAACTCGCCCTTGGTCTCATCGCCCTCGTCATTGACCGCAAACTCCACGACCACAACATCGGGAATTCTCTCCCCATGATGCAGCACATCCGATTCATAACGAAGAATTCCGACTTCGGAAGGAGTTCCGCCCACGCCGGCTTTTGTATAGATCACGTTGTCACCATAGCCTCTTCCCGCAATGTCGCAGAATCCCTTGAATGCATTATATGCATAGCACTCCGTATTGATGGGGATCGCACCGGCACCCTGAGTGATGGAACCTCCTATGAATGACACATAGGTCTTCTCACCTCTTCTGGCCTTGTCGAGCGCTGCCTTGAGCCTGTGGGGATTGCCCTTCTGCATGAGCGAGCGTTCTATCATCTTCTTATAGGCATCACTAGTGATGTCGACCTCTTTGTCGTCTTTCTGCTCGGGAGCGGTGTAGCCGTCATTTAAGTAAAATGCGACGCTGACCTTAGCTGCTATGCCGGGCTCGGGAAATTCAAAGCGGATCTGTCCCGTGACATTATCGTCATCGGACCATTCATACTTATCCAGCTCCATAACCATTTCCATGCCGTCCGAGACCAGGTCCATGGTAAGAGTCGTGCCCGAGGTATAGGGATCGGTCTTTCCATACATCTGAAAAGCAAACTTCACATCAACAGGGTCGCCCGCTTTCTGAACCGAGACGCCTATGCTGTGTACCTGCTTTCTGAAGCCTTCAACAGTAAAAAGTTCGGAGAGCATGGTCTCATCCTCGAGGTTTCCCACAAGCTTGGCACTGGCACCAAGCCTTCCGTCACTTTCAAAAATGAACATCACACCCGTTCCGTCAGGCTGGGGCGAGGCACATATGTCCTTGTCCCTCATGATGTAATAAAACGGTCTTTTGGCTGTAGGGTCTTTAGGGGCCACGGGGCCTCTGGATTCTGCCATTTGTTTATTCCTCCATTCTTCCTGTCCTGGTCTGTCTTTCTTCTTTTCCCTGTGATCCGGACATCATACCACTATCTGTGAAAACACCTTGCCGATCGGAGCCGGGATCACGAGATCTGCCGTTGAATCCCTGCTTGTCGGAGCCATGTTGACCACGACGAGCTTCTCTCCCTTGAAATAATCTATGAGTCCCGCAGCAGGATACACGGCAAGCGAGGTTCCGCCGATTATCAGCACCTGCGCGTTGGAGATGTAATGGACCGACTTCTGAAGAGTGTCCATGTTCAGTCCCTCTTCATAAAGAACGACATCCGGCTTGATGTCTCCGCCGCATTTTGCACACTTCGGCACATCATCCTGCGAATCCGCAATGTAGTCTATGTCATAGAATTCACCGCACTTTATGCAGTAGTTCCTGAGCGTGGATCCGTGGAGTTCAAGCACTTCCCTGCTCCCTGCAGCCTGATGAAGACCGTCTATGTTCTGAGTGATCACAGCTCTTACTTTTCCGGCTTTTTCAAGCTCGGCAAGCTTGATGTGAGCGGCATTGGGCTTCGCAGTCTTGCAAATGAGCTTATCCCTGTAGAATCTGTAAAACTCAGCGGTATGCCTCACATAAAAAGTATGTGACAGTATCGTCTCGGGCGGATAATCATATTTCTGATTGTACAGCCCGTCAACGCTTCTGAAGTCCGGGATCCCGCTCTCCGTGGACACTCCGGCTCCGCCGAAAAAGACTATGTTGTCATACTTGCTGATGATCTCATTAAGCTCGGCAATCTCTTTAGCACACGATCTTTCTTCCATGCTCTCCTCCTTTGTATGATAAGGGCCTTCCCGGAAAGGAAGGCCCAGTGTTTCAGATCAACCGCCCTGACAGGGCCATGTCAAAGGATCTGCTTGAATGCGGGCACGAAAACAGGGAATGTTCTCTCACCCTTTATCGACTTGCCGGATGCAACCGACACTTCCTTATCCATGATGGTGTACTCAATGTCGCAATTTCCGGCGATCACCGTATCCTGCATGACGATGCAGTTCCTGATATGGGTTCCCTTTCCGACATGAACGCCTCTGAAAAGAACACAATTGTCCACTTCACCTTCGATGACGCATCCGTCCGCAACAAGGCTGTTGGACACTTTAGAACCGGAACAGTATCTGGCGGGATTGTCATCTCTTACGGTCGTATAAACGTTAAATCCGTCAAAGAGATTCTTGAAGTTATCGGGATTGAGAAGCTTCATGTTCTCTTCGAAATAGCTCACCATGTCGGTGATCCTTGCCGAATATCCCTTGAACTCATATCCGCAGATCTTGGATGTCTCGATCATCGGAGCCAACACGTCTCTCTCATAGAAAATATGTCCCTGTGCATATGCTTTTTCGATCTGTTCTATCAGCTTTTCCCTTTCGGTAAGATACAGGTTCATGGAAAGATTCTGGGGACCGTATTCCTTGGAATTGGTATTGATCGAGGTGACCCTGTTTCCGTCCAGATCCAGAGTATAATACAGATCCGTGGCCTGAGTACTCTGAAGGTTCATGAATCCGTAAGGAATGGGCTCATTCTTATATGCGATCGAAACATCGGCTCCGCTGTCGATATGTGCACGGATCATGTCGGTGAAATCGAAATTGCACACGATGTTGGAATCGGTCATGAAAACATACTGTTCCTTGCAGCCCTTAAGGAACTCGAGAATGCTCGCAACAGCCTCAACACGTCCGTTATATACCTTGATGCCTTTCTCCGCATAAGGGGGTACGATGTTAAGTCCGCCGTTCTTCCTCACAAGGTCCCAGGGTCTTCCGCTTCCGAGATGCCTCATCAGCGATCTGTAGTTCTTCTTTACGATGATGGATACATTGTTGATTCCGCAATCAACGAGCGAAGACAATGTAAAATCCACAAGTCTGTATCTTCCCGCAAAGGGGATCGAAGCCATGAGACGCTCATTAACAAGCGAAGGAACTTCATTATCATAGCTGTTGGCAAAGATAACAGCTATTGCATCATGTTTATTCTTCAGCATTTTCCGCCCTCCTCAACATCTTCCTTGACCATTGCGGTTCCGCTGATGACAGCCCTTGCACCGATCTTGACGCCGGGACCTACGGTCGCAACATTCTTCTCATTACCGGGGGACGGCTTCTCACCGACTACCGAATTCTCACCGATCGTGGCACCTTCACCGACTATGCAGTGACTTACCTTGGCACCCTTACTGATCTTGACATTGCCCATTACAACAGCATCTTCGACCACCGCGCCTTCTTCAACCTCAACGCCGGCGAAGAGGATCGAGTGCCTGACAGTACCGAATACACGGCATCCGTTCGTGAGCATGGCATTATCAATGACTGCTCCCTCAGCGATATACTGTGCAGCTTTTCCCGATGATCTTGAATAGATCTTCCAGTCGTCGTCAAAAAGATTGATGCCGCTGCTCTCGGGATTGAGAACCTCCATGTTGGCTTCCCAGAGAGAAGAGATGGTTCCCACATCCTTCCAGTATCCCTTGAAGCGGTATGCAAACATCTTCTTACCGTCACGAAGAAGGGCGGGGAGAATGTCATTTCCGAAGTCGTTGGAAGAATCCGGATTAGCTTCATCATCCTCGAGATACTTCTCAAGAACATCAAAATTAAAGATATAGATTCCCATGGAAGCAAGGTTGCTCTTGGGCTCCTTGGGCTTCTCCTGGAACTCGCTGATACGGTCATCACTGTCGGTTACCATGAGTCCGAAGCGGCTCGCCTCATCCCAGGGCACCTCCATGACTGCAACGCTGAAATCAGCTCCCTTGGCCTTATGGAACTCAAGGAAGTCGTTGTAATCCTGCTTGCAGATCTGATCGCCGGAAAGAATGATGACATACTCGGGATCATATCTTCTCAAAAAGCTTAAGTTCTGATAAATGGCATTGGCTGTTCCCTTATACCAGTCGGAATTCTTGGCCTGCTGATAAGGGGGGAGAACGTGCACACCGCCGTGAAGCCTGTCAAGATCCCAGGGCTGTCCGTGTCCGATGTATTCATTAAGAACAAGCGGCTGATACTGCGTAAGGATACCGACAGTGTCGATACCTGAATTCACACAGTTAGAAAGGGGAAAATCAATAATTCGATACTTGCCGCCAAAAGGCACAGCCGGTTTTGCCAGCTTGTCAGTCAGCGCATAGAGTCTCGATCCCTGTCCCCCGGCAAGGATCATAGCTACCATTTCCTTTGCCATAATGCGTCTCCTTACATATATTTTGCCTATAAAATATTGACATTCTATAGACCATAATATTTTAGCATGTGTGGTAAATTTTCACAATAAGAGGGGTGAATTCAGATGAATTTTGTAAGAAATGCCGAGAAGCGTTTACTTTTTTCGTTTACTAATAAAACTTGCAACATTCAGAGCATAAAAAAGTACACTATTTAGTAGAAATATTATACATTCTATATTAAAATCAATGTGTTTGATTTAAAAACAAAAACGGAGGATGAATATGTTAACAATAGTTTTACTGGTACTCGGCATCACAATGATCGCCATACCCAAGAAATGCACCAAGAAGGACAGACAGGAAGATCCCGAAGCTGTAAAGAAGACCAGAATATCCGGAATAGTTCTGGTATGCGTAGCCATTCTCTGGGAAGTCGTTGCTTACTTCATTTTACAGGGATTGGCATAAAGCCACCGGTATCAGTTCCTGAGAAAGAAAAAATACAGGGTCAGATCCTTCGGACTTATCGTCCCGGAGATCCGGCCCTGTTTTTTGCATGTTTATACAATAAAAAAACTCCCGCGAAAGCTGCGGAAGTTTTAAGAGGTGCCAGTCGGATTTGAACCAACGATCAGGGAGTTGCAGTCCCACGCCTTACCACTTGGCTATGGCACCATATAAAGATTTCTAACAACCGGATCAAGGCACGAAGTGACTTGATCCGAGTTCATTACATTTTGTTTACGAAAATGCCATTGCACTGAGCAATTACAAAATGTTGAACTCATGAGCTCCCCAAGTAGGACTTGAACCTACGACACTTCGGTTAACAGCCGAATGCTCTACCGACTGAGCTATTGAGGAATAATGTTTCGGTTTAATCTGCGGCTAACTTGGGAACCCGCCGCAATGCTCTACCGACTGAGCTATTGAGGAATACTAAAAACCAAAAACCATTTTATAATACAACAAAATCCCTGTAAACAGGGAAATCGTCATATCTGAAGAATTTTCATTCCTTCAAAACCGAATCCGAATCAACTTCATCATCCTTGCATTCCTTATCAGCTATGCTGATAAGCTAAGTTCGCTGCAAGCGAACTTTTCGGCAACCAACAGGATAAGCCTTCGACCTATTAGTAAATGTCAGCTGAGAACATTGCTGCTCTTACACCTCATTCCTATCTACCTCATACTCTCTAAGGGGTCTTATTACCTTGTGGTAGGGATATCTCATCTTGAGGGGGGCTTCACGCTTAGATGCCTTCAGCGTTTATCCCTGCCGGACTTGGCTACGCTGCCATGGGGTTGCTCCCCAACAGCTGCACCAGTGGTCCGTCCATCCCGGTCCTCTCGTACT
>JAIKZQ010000030.1 GCA_024682075.1 Lachnospiraceae bacterium | reverse complement strand
GGCATGGTATAAACCTCTCGAAAACTATGACCTTAAAGACCATCGCGCTTATCGGTCAATCAGATCGCAACGATCCGCCAGATAAAACATATGCTTGCAAGGTACACCTCGCTTCGCAAAATCCGGGCATGAGCACTTCTTGAGGGTAGTCTTATAAGCAACTCCGCCATCACTTCCGGTAAAACTGGCAATCTTGCCTTTAACATCAACCCATCGCGGCGTGAGATCGCCGCTGCGAGCCCTGTCAATGCGATCTTGCTGCTTCTGGGAATTTGCACTTTCGTCCCATTTCTTCCAGATAGAGGCAGCAGGCTTCAGAAAATACAGAAGCTCGGGCAAGATCAAAAGAACGCTCACAATGATCCCGGCAACAAATTCCTTAACACCCAGCGAAAACAAAGAACCGATACTACCAATTACAAGAATAACAGCTACATAAAATCTCCATGTTGATGTGAATAGTCTCATAAGACACCTCCTTAGTAATCTCTTCTACCGCAATGAGCTTTATACCACTCCAGCCGTACTATTTTTTATATATCTTCCACATGAAACCATCATGTCGAGCTCTTCGAGGATTCTATCCTGACCTTCCTTGTTTAAGGAATTGAATAAATTAAGGAGCCTATTTTCTTTGCGCTCCGAATCGAGCCTCTGAAGCTCGTAGTCGCTGTGAGGATCCACCAGATCGGTAAAATCAATCCCAAAATAGTCAGCAATCATACGTATGCAACTAACGGCCGGCATAGATTTTGTCTTGATCCAGTTGTTGAAGGTAGTGGGCTTGATACCCAGATCAAGTGAAACCTGCTTCTGCTCCTTCCCGGACATATCAACATAATGGCGTAGATTCTTAGAAAACACCTGCATCTGCTCTTCTTCCGATAATATTATCATATGATCACCTCCGACAATCATAATAACATGGATTAACATAAATTTCAAATGAATATAAAAAAACTTAAAATAATTATTGACAATCCATTTTAATTGGATTATTATGTGTCATAAAGGAGGTGCAACATGGAGACAAAAAGCATAAAAATATCGCTTGAAGCTTGCAGAGTAAACGCAGGACTCAAACAGTCAGAGCTTGCCGAAAAGCTTAATGTTTCGAACATTACGATATCAAACTGGGAAAATGGAAAAGGTGAGCCGACGATGACACAGCTGCGTATTATTAGCGAGCTCTCGGGAATACCTATGGACTTTATTTTTATATCCAGCAATCCAAAAAAAATGGATTGCGCATCCTGCACATCAGCTAATATGTCGTCCCAGGAAAACGAAACGGCGGTTGTCTGAGCTCTGCACTTTGATAATCAGAAAACGAAGAAGTTGCACCAGCGCAACTTCTTAAGGAGGCAAATATGGAAACGATTACTCAGGCGGCTATAGATATAAAAACGATGCCGACCGCATCCCAGAATATTATTGCCGCCCAGCTCTTCCGCTGCGCCTCAAAAGCGTTTGAGAATAAGGATGTGCAGCGGCAGTACCAGGAATGGAAGAAAACAAGAGCAAAAAGAACACAAGGGCAGAGGGCGTTGATATGACGAAACAGGAATCGTACAGCTGGAATACCCGGATCCTCACCGAAATCAAGTCCGAAATAATGGACTCTCTTGATTATTTGAAAACAAATGAGTCCGAGCATTCCAAAACACAAAGGAAGCTCAGGGCGTTCGAAGAGATCGTTGATATCCTGGGAATGAAAGGGACGAAAGGAGAAGACGCATGTTAGAAGTCAAGAAAGCAGCACCACAGAAAAGGTACATGGATGATATCTCGGTCATGGATATGTTCAAGTACAACGTAAGAGGCCTGGTAGCAATCATAGGTAACGGCCATCTTTATGGCTTCGTGCTTCCGGAGCATGTGGAGCAGGCGGAAGCTATGAGAGTGGCATACGATGCAGCATTAGAGACAGAGGGTTAAGGGATGGACTGGGAGATTGTACAAAGTATCCGCTATTCAACGGCTAAGGAATTGCCGGACGCATGCGAAAGGTGCGGCGCGAAGCTCTACGATCTTGACCACTGCTATCGGATAATACGGCGCAGGGGCAGACAGATCACTGGGGAGCTATTATGCACCCGCTGCTATATGAACTACACAGAAGATCAGGAGCGGATAAAAAATAATCACTCCGTCGCGACCCGGAGTGATTAAAGGACGATAATCTTTGCGAAATTATCGAAAGGTTTCTACCTATGTAATAGTGTACCAGACCTCTCACCAAAAGTCAATAAATTTTGCAGGGATTTTTGTCGCAAAAAGTACAGATTTCAAGCGGTTTCGAGACCGTTTTAGTAAGTCCATAAAGTAATTAACTAACCGACCAACAACGACAAAGGAGATTTTCATATGCCATACATCGAGTCGGTATGTGTGGCGGGTAAAACGATAGAGGTTGAGAGGTATTTTTCGGCCAGATATGGAAGGAGAGGTCAGAGATCAGAGGATCGGGTAAAGCCTTCGAAGGAAGAGCAGCTGAAGATCAACAACAGGATCGCGGAGAAGAAGCTCCGCAGGATCCTCAATGCGAACTTCAAGGCAGGCGACTATCATCTGGTACTCTCCTACGCCAAAGCGCGAGGAGATCCGCCGAGGGATCCCGAGGACATGAAGAAAGACATAGCGCAGTTCCTCAGGAAGCTCCGAAAGGAGTACAAGGCAGCAGGATCTGAACTCAAGTACGTACATGTGGCAGAGACGGGCAGCCATGGGGCCCGACATCACCACCTGGTTATAGGTTCCTCCCCCGGAGTAAACATCGGTACCATACAGCGGGTATGGAATCACGGCCGCATACACGTGAACCCGCTGGATGACTCCGGGAACTATGCGAAACTGGCATCATATCTCATCAAATACACCTGCAGGACGATAGGGACGCCTGACGCGATGCAGGGTAAGCGATGGAACAGCTCAAAGAACCTCGTACACCCCGAGCCCTCGATCAAGGTCATCACGGCCCGTGAGTGGTTCCGGACAAAAGGCGTACGGGTACCCGCCAAGTATGCAAAGCAAGGATACATCATTGACAAGAACTCCATCGAGATCGGGCTTCACTCTCCGGAGTACGGAGGCTTCGGCTTCATGAGGTTCACAATGGTCAGAGATTGAACATGAACGCGAATTTATCATAAACACACAAAGGAGAAAGACATGGCGAAATTATTTGCGAAGTTCGGAGAATTTGATTCTGCCGAAGAGATCAACCGGGCAGCAGCTGCCCAGAAGGCACAGGGAGACAATGAAGCGGTCAGGACGATCGCGAAGGAGAACGGCATCGATGAAATGTACGTTGATGATTTCCTCGCAGGTGACTACGACGAACTGTGCAACCCACTCATAGCGGCCATAGGCAAACTTGACATCGAGACAGCGGATCTCGACCTGCCTACTTCCTTGCAGCTCTGGGTAGACTTCATCAAGAATATGATGCTCGAAGACAATGATAAGCAGCTCATGATTGGAATCAGGCGCAAGGGCAAGGACTTAGTAAACCTTTTGGCCAAACTGATTGTAGAAACATCGAAATCACGCAAGAACGTACCCGGCCCGATAGTAAGTGCGGCACGCAAGCTCGACAGTTCCATCCCGAGCACGTTACCGATCGGAGACATATCGAGGAAGAGACTCGAAGAAGCGATCCGGGAATACTACATCGATCCTGCCGGCAAGCAGGAAGAGGAAAAGTCTGAAGTTGCACCGGTGCAACCGGAAGAGCCTGAGGAAGATCAGGATCCCGAACCTGAAGAGACTGAAACTCCCGAGAGCGAGACCGAAGGCGGTGATGATGAATGATCGCATACAAAGGCATCAGCCGGGACATGACGGCAAGACTCGGGAACCGTGACGGCGAAGTGTTCCACGTAGGTGGCACATATACTGTCGAGAAATCAAAGACGGCCAGCTGCGGATATCACTGCTGCGAGAATCCTGTTCAGTGTCTCGGATATTATGACCTGAAGAGAGACAGATTCTTCAAGGTCGAGGCTTCCGGATCCATCGACGAAGACGATCAGGAACGCATAGCCTGCACGAAGATAGTCATACTTGAAGAGCTGGACATAAAAGGCTTCTTCTGCGCCTGCATCAAGTACATAGTCGGTCATCCCGACCGTAAGAAGTGGGAATGGTCCGGCAAAGACGTATCGATATCAAAGAGCAGCGCAAAGGCAGCGGTCATAGCCATAGCGCGCGGAGAAGATCCCAGGGCAATGATCGGATCCCAAGAGGGATATATAGGTCTGATCAAAGAGGATACAGACGGTCATCTGCTGGCAGCGGAAGTTCTGAAGGTTGACGGACAAAAATATCATCCTTCTACATGGTATCACATCAATGATACCGGAATCGTCGAGGAGGTGAGGCCGGAATGAAACAGAAGCTCATAGAGAAAAACCCTGCGCCTCAGACAAAGAGAAAAGGCCGCGTGACGATTATGCAGACAGTCGAGGATATCACTGTGCTGAACTGCTACAACAACGGTTCGCTCTGCTTCCGCCACTGCGTAAAGCTCAAGAACGGCGAACATGCGACCTGGTATGCAGCCGGATACGCACGGCAATTCTCCGGATACATGGACACCGAAGCAAAGTGGACAGAGAACACCCTGCTTACGGCATACGGCTTCCGGGAATGGTGGGAAAAGGAACAGTATCGGCTCAATGTACGCACGACCACCAAGGCCAGAGGAAAGCACAAAGATACGTTCAAGCAGGCTCATACCAAAGACGAAGAAGAGATCCTTGATACGATCAAGAAGCTCCACAAGGATAAATACTGGACGAACTATCAACATGATACCTGGATGGACATGCTCGACCGCCTTGAAAGAGAATATGACCTTGCAAAACGCGAGACCGCAAAGGAAAGACGCGAGAGGCGCATACAAGAGCTGATGGATACCATTGAAGGGCAACCTTCCGGTTTTGTTCCCTGGGCGACAGAGAAAGCGATGGGCATACAGAATATAGCCGTATACAATGCCAAAACCGAAAAGTGGTGCTGCTCTGCCTGCGGCGAACAGAATGACCGGAAAACATTTGTAGATGATCAGGGGCAGCAGGTGAAGGCAAACAAGACTGCAGTATGCCCGCATTGCGGAGCAGCTGTCCGCATGCTGTCAAAGCACAAAAAGCCAACACATACGAGCGAGTACGAGATTGAGTACAATACTTCGGTCTCATTCCTTCAGAATCTGAACGAGAGCATGTCCGTGATCAGACACTTCAAGTTCTTCGTGGACTGCACGGATAACAGTACAAAGTCTGTTGACTGGCATGAGACGGTCAGGATCGTCATGTATAAGGGCGACGCGAAGAAGCGGTACCAGATATATTATAACTTCTACAGCTCAGGCATCCATAAGCAGAACTATTACAACAGCTACTACGGCGGATGTAGAGGCTGCGCATCATGGCAGCTGACAAACCCGGCTTCGCAGAGAATGACGGCTGAATACCTGTATCCTGATTCGGATGAGATTGCGGCAGCGCTCACCGGCACTGATTACGCACACTGGATCAGAAGCTTCCAGGCGACAGCTGAAAAAGGCATTAAGCTGAATTATAACTGCCTGATGGCATGTGCAGACAAAAGGCTTGCAGATATTGCGGAACTGCTCTGCAAAGGACGCTTCTACAAGCTGCTTGCGCAGCAGTCTGAATATGTCTGGCCGGCAGTAGGTCAATACAGCGGGCATCTGAATGTAAAAGGCAAGGATATTCTCACTGTGATGGGACTGGAAGACAAGCAAAGCGTCAATCGTCTCAGGGACATGGACGGAGGAATAGTTTCGCTTAAGTGGCTCAGGTGGTCTGAGGAAAACGACAGAAAAATATCACAGGAAACCCTGATGTGGCTCGTAGAGAATGATATCGGCGCATATAGCCCGTACGGAGGCGGCGAAAAAGAGATATTTTCCTACATGTCGCCTGAGCAGGTAATGCACTATGTCAAGCGCCAGCAGGCAGCAGGATACAGCAAAGCAAAAGCCGGGAGAGTCATTGACCAGTGGGATGATTATATGGACATGGCAAGACGACTCGGAAAGAAGGTCAAGGATGAACTGATCTACAAGCCTGCCGATCTGAAGGCAAGACATGATGAATATGTCGAGCTCTGCCAGAAGAAAGCAAAGATTCTTGAAGCAAAACGGAACAGAGAGAGCGCGAGGCGTATGGCCAAGGAAATGCGCGAA
>JAIKZQ010000013.1 GCA_024682075.1 Lachnospiraceae bacterium | reverse complement strand
TATTTAATCCATGTCTACTGAATAAGGTTTGTGTTCGTCAATGATTTCTCATCGACCATCTTCTGAAAATTTCTATACCGGTTTTCGCCGGTTAAATAGGAATTGTTCAGGGATGCATTAGTATTGAATTATCAAGGAACTATCGAGTTGATCGCGCAGCGATTTACTCCTATGCTGTTCTCAAAGCGACAGCTTATGTAGAATATCACAGCAATTTTTTCATGTCAACAACTTTTTTAAAAAAATTTTTTCGAACAGTCAAAATCGCTTAAACGCCCTGTATAAGCTACGCAGGAGCCTATGATACTCCTGAGTCGGGCTTTTTACAATAATAATATTTCAACAATATTTCCTGCAGCATCATGCGGATCAGCACGCTCTGAGATTACCGGCCGGAACATATATATTCTTAAGTCCCTCACATATCCTTCGTGCGACCTGCGGCTTGTTCATCGTATAAAGATGTATTCCCGGCACTCCGCCGGCGATAAGATCTATCACCTGACTCAGGGCATATGACATGCCCGCATCAAACAGCGCTTCGGGTTTATCCTCATACCTGTCTATTATCCTGCGGAATCTGTCGGGGAATTCAACACCGCACATATCTACCATCCTTCTTATCTGTGAGGCTTTTATCACAGGCATGATGCCGGGGATCACCGGAGCTTCAACGCCCGCGATCCTGCAGCTTTCACTGAACTTAAAGAAGATATCATTATCAAAGCACATCTGTGAAAGAAGCACCTCGGCTCCGGCATCGTTCTTTTTCTTCAGATTCTTTATATCCTCTATCCTGTCGCGGGAATCGGGATGGCATTCGGGATAGCACGCTCCGAGAAAGCAGAAGTCATGATCTTTTTTCAGATAAGATATCAGATCGGAAGAGTGGCGGAAAACATCCTTTGCAGGAACATCCTGCGAAGCATCACCGCGAAGCGCAAGAATGTTTTCGATGCCTTCCGCCTCCAATGCACTTGCAAACTCATCGATCTCTTTTTTATCGTAATGAAGACAGGTAAGATGAACAACCGGCTCGATGCCGTAATCCTTTCTTATCTTTCGCGCGATCTCTATGGTACGGTTGCAGTTCGCACTCCCTCCCGCTCCGAATGTCACGCTGATAAAATCAGGCTGAAGCTCGCACAGCACCGAGAGGGTCTCATCGATGTTCTTAAGTTCTTCGTCTTTCTTCGGAGGAAATATCTCGAAAGAAAGTGTGCTGTTTTTTTCTTTATATATATTCGATACCTTCATCTTTTTCTCTTCTTTTCATATGCTGTATATGACAGTGACGTCATTTCAGGTTTGGGACTCATACACTTTCACGAAGCTTACGTGCCGCCTCCACAAGGTTGATAAGGCTTGCTTTTGTTTCCGTCTCTCCCCTTGTCTTAAGACCACAGTCGGGATTCACCCAGAGCTTATGATCGTCAAGTTTATTCCTCATGAGTTCAAGTGCATTATAGATCTCATCTACCGAAGGAACTCTGGGGCTGTGAATGTCATATACGCCCGGGCCTACTTCGGTCTTGAAATCATTCTCTTTAAGAGAATCAAGGATAAGCAGATCGGAACGTGATGCTTCAAATGTTATTACATCAGCATCCATCGCATCGATGGCAGGAATGATATCCGTGAACTCGCTGTAGCACATATGTGTATGGATCTGTGTTTCAGGCTTCACCCCACTCTGTACGAGTCTGAATGCCGGAATTGCCCAGTCGAGATATTCCGAATACCAGTCGGACTTTCTTAACGGAAGTTTTTCTCTGAGTGCAGCTTCATCAATCTGAATTATGTTTATACCGTTTGCTTCGAGATCAAGCACCTCATCGCGTATTGCGAGTGCGATCTGAAGGGTACTTTCCTTAATGGAGATATCCTCCCTGGGGAACGACCAGTTGAGGATCGTCACCGGACCGGTGAGCATGCCCTTGACCGGCTTGTCGGTACAGCTCTTTGCATATACCGACCACTCTACGGTGATAGGCTTTTTCCTTGATACGTCACCCCAGATGATAGGCGGCTTGACGCATCTTGTTCCGTATGACTGCACCCATGCTTTTTCGGTAAAAAGATAACCCTCAAGGTTTTCTCCGAAATACTCGACCATGTCATTTCTCTCGTACTCACCGTGAACTAGCACATCGAGACAGATCTCTTCCTGAAGTGCGATGCAGCCGGCTATCTTCTTCTTTATGAAGGTCTTGTATTCCTCCCCGGAGATCTCACCTTTCCTGAAAAGCTTTCTCTCATTCTTTACATCTGCAGTCTGAGGGAACGATCCGATAGTTGTTGTAGGGAATATGGGAAGAGCAAATGCTTTTTTCTGGATCTTCTCTCTTTCATCGAATGCAGGAAGTCTGGTATAATCCGACTCCTTTATATTCTTCACTCTGTCCTGAACGTTCTCGTCAAAGCTGTTAACTCTTCCGGTGAACAGTCCGGAGTTCTTCTTAAATGAATCCTGAGCGGTGTATGCATCACCGTCAAGCGATTCGGCCAGAGATGCTATCTCCTTCAGTTCTGCAAGTTTTTCCTCAGCAAAAGCAAAGTGATCGGTATACTCGTGTGTCAGTTTGGTCTCGCTCTCAAGAGTATAAGGAACATGAAGAAGAGAACAAGATGTGGACAGAACGACTTCCTTTACTCCCGCGGCTTTGATCTCCTTCAAAACATCAAGAGTCTTCAGATAATTATTTCTCCAGATGTTTTTACCGTTTACGAGTCCCGCAAAAAGGATCTTGTCCTCGGGAAATCCGTTAGCCTTAACAAGTTCAAGAGTCTTTCTTCCCTCGATAAAATCAAGACCGATGCCGTCAAAGCCAAGTGCCGTGAGTTCGGAATACACATCTCTCACATCCCCGAAATATGTCTGTGCCAAAACCTTAACGGATCCCTTTGCGGAAAGAATGCTTTCATAGATTGACACAAACAGCTTCTTATCCGCATCCGTAAGATCTTTCACAAGATAAGGCTCGTCAAACTGAAACCACTTGATGCTCTTCTCATCTGCTTTCTTCAGAAGTGCGGCATACGCATCGGTAAATGACTTCTCAAAATCCGCAGCGGACTTTTCCCCGGTGTACCTTGCCAGTTTCAGAAAAGTGAACGGGCCGACGATGACAGGCTTGGCCTCTACGCCTGCGGCGAGTGCCTCGTCGTACTCATCGAAGATCTTATTCCCTGCGATGCTGACATCGGTGTCATCGTCAATCTCAGTGACAAGATAATGATAGTTAGTATTGAACCACTTCTTCATCGCAAGAGCCTTGACATTGCCCTTATCTCCCTGATATCCCCTTGCCATTGCAAAATAGGTATCAAGAGGCGAAAGACCGAGTTCCTTATACCTCGCAGGTATTATATTGAGAAGAAAAGCAGTATCAAGGACTCCGTCATAGAATGAAAAATCATTTGAGGAGATCAGATCGATCCCCGCTTCCTTCTCTTTGGAAAGGTTATACTTTCTGATCTGAGCTGCCTGTGAAAAAAGTTCAGCCTCTCCGATCTCTCCTTTAAAATACTTCTCCGTCGCAAATTTCAGTTCCCTGTTCTTTCCGACTCTCGGAAAGCCTATTACAGATGTCTTCATTTCTGTCCTCTCCTTTACAATTCGTCTGCGTTCTGCAGCCCGGCTTTTTCACGGCCATCGCGTCTGACGTTTCTTCACTTTGATGAGCCGCAAACGATCAATGTCTTTGTATAAAGAAGATTATTCGATGTTGCCATCCGGGTAAAATATTTAAAAATCTTTCATTGAGATAGATTCTATCTATGGATAATGGTATATAATAAATAATATCTATCGCTAATGATAAGGAGACATTATCGCCATGACACTCAAACAGCTCAGATACATCGCAACCGTCGCCGAGACAGGAAACATAACAGAAGCCGCGGCGAAACTGTATATCGCACAGCCCAGCCTTACCGCCTCCATACAGGAACTGGAAAAAGAATACGGCATCACCATATTTGAAAGAGGAAAAAAAGGCATCAGGCTCACACCCGAAGGCGAGGAATTCTTAGGATATGCAAGGCAGGTCCTCGATCAGACCAATCTCATCGAAGAGCGCTACACCGGAAGTGCTTCGGGAAAAACAAGATTCTGCGTTTCGTCACAGCACTACTCATTTGCAGTGGAGGCTTTTGTGGAGCTGCTCGAAAAGTACGGCGGTGACAAATACGAATTCCACATGAGGGAAACACAGACATACGAGATAATAGAGGATGTGGCACATCTTAGAAGTGAGGTTGGAATACTCTATCTGAACAGTTTCAATGAAACAGTCATCAGAAAAACGATGCGCGACAACAACCTCACGTTTGAAACGCTTTTCGTCGCCAAGCCGCATGTGTTCATAGGCAAGGATTCCCCGCTTGCAAAGAAGAAAAAAATAAAGCCCGAAGATCTTCGGGCTTATCCGCGTCTTTCATATGAACAGGGAAATCATAATTCTTTTTATTTTTCGGAAGAGATACTCAGCACACTGGATTCGGACAAAGAGATCGTGGTATGTGACAGAGCTTCCCTTTTTAACATGCTCGTCGGACTGAACGGTTACACGATATGCAGCGGCATAATCAATGAAAAGCTCAACGGTCCCAACATCATTGCAAAGCCGCTTGATGTCGATGATTATATGGAGATCGGATACATACTGCCCGCATCGATCAGACCGTCAACGCTCACAAGCGCATACATAGAGATCCTCAGAAAATTTTCCTGAACTTCCCGGTAAAACAAGGAACGGTTCTGCTGTTCACAGGCGGATCTCCTTGACTTTCTCGGCGATGATCCTGCGCCTTTCTTCGATCGATTCCATAAGCTTGTCAGCATCAATGCCCGAAGTGCCGTCATCTGTTCTGATCTTCTTTTCCATCCTGATCAGAATCTCGTCTTCGTCGAACAGTCCAACCCTTCCGAACTCGGTATGCTGTTCCGCTTTAAGGATATTATCTATGCTGTAATCATCCGATCCCGCTATCTGAGTGATCCATTCGGAGGCTATCTGCTCCATCACATCATCCGAAGCATCCCCGAAAGCCCACTCCATCTCCGCCTTTCTGCTGTGAGTATCCGTCTCATCGCTTCCGTGAAGCTGGCTCTTTCCCAATCCTTCAAACGCAGCATTGAAATCCCGGTTCTCGGAATAATCATACGGAGCATGCAGTCCGGCATCTCTAAGTGCCAGAGTGATGGTGCGTCTTGAGACACCTTTTGTCACAAGTTCTCCGGCACCGTACATCCGGAACTGGTCATTGATAAAACCCGAATGCTCAGTGATATAGAATTTGATGCCAATGCTGCTGTATCTGCGATACATCTTAAGAAGTGCGTCCGCTGCCGCAAAATCAACGCTTCCGACTCCACGCGCATCGATCACGATTATCTTTATCGGCTCATCCGTGTCCTTCTCGCTCTGCACGACGAAATCAATGTCTTTTTCAAGAATGTCAACGTTGGCAAAATAGAGATTTCCCGAGAACCTGTAGATAAGAGTGTTCCTGATAGGTCTTGCCTCACTGTGCCTTGCCATGTTTATGAACACGTCCTGCCCGGGCACAACACCCAGATATGCCCTGGGAACGGATATGGTCCTGATAAGCACTGCGGTAAAAGATAATGCAACCCCGATCAGCACTCCGTAGATAGTTCCGAAGATAACCACTCCGAGGAACGCACCCATGAAGATGAGAAATTCCTTCTTGTCGGTCCGGTACAGCATGCATGCCATGCCAAATTCCAGTATGCTCATCAGCGCAGAGATCACTATGCCCGTAAGCATCGGCACAGGCAACAGTTCCAGAAGTCCCGTTCCGAAAAAGAGTACCGCAAGCATAGTCGCCACTGCAGTCAGGGACATCACCTGCGATCTTGCACCATACTGCTCGCCAAGTCCTGTCCTTGAAACGGATCCGTTCATCGGGGGACATCCGAAAAGCCCCGAGGCAAAATTGGACACACCGAATGCCATGAGTTCCCTGTCGGGATCAATAGCATAATCATATTTTCTGGCCAGATTATTACTGATGAGAAGAGTCTGGGAAACGATGACTATCGCGATTGTAAACGATGCAGCAAGGATCTTATCTCCATATTCGGAAACAAGGCTCATATCGGGAAATGAAGGAAACGGAAGACCGGCTGCAACTTCCGGGAGAAGTTTCACTCCCCTGTCACTCAGATGAAATGCCTTAGTAAGGATTGCGCCGATTATGATCATCACAACGGACATGGGAAATTTGGAATTGATCTTCCCCGAAACCTTTATTATCAGAACCGTGATAACGCCCAGCATGAACGAAAGCAGGTGAAAGTTTTCGAGAGCCTGTGCAATGATGTGATTGACAAGGACCAGCACCTCACCGCATCCTGCACTTCCTCCGAAAAGTTTCGGTATCTGCATAAGTATTACAGTCATGCCTATGCCGGAGACAAATCCGCCCATGACCGGAGCCGAGACATACTTGACTGCCTTTCCGGCTCTCAGAAGGCAAAGAATCAGAAGCCATGCGGTAACACACATCGTGACGGCAGGCACCAGCATCATGGCCTCTTTTGATCCCGAGGCAATTCCGATATCCGCAAGCAGTCCGCCCACAAGTGCCGCGGGCGTTGCATCCACTCCGAAAAATGTCTGCCGTGACGTTGTGATAATGCACCATATAAGAACGGGAATGATGCTTCCGTATAATCCGTAAACAGGTGGAAGGCCCGAGATCTGGGCATAACCCATGGAAATAGGTATTGACACAAGGCCGGTCACTATTCCGACCGAAATATCCCTTGTTAAGTTTTTCTTATTAAAGGATCTGCTCTTAACCATATAGATCATTTTATCAAAAAGACGGTCACCCGGGCAAATGTCCGAATGACCGTCATATACACTGTCATGCTGAAACCGTTGTATGAAGAAAATCGAGGTGAACGGAGGAACCGTCCCCTTGTTCACTTTGTCCTGAGTGCTGCCTTGAACGCAAGCTTGGACAGTTCCTTCCTGTAAGTGAGCCTGCATATCAGCCAGCAAAGGAAAGTTCCGATGGTCGTCAGAAGATATGCAAGGAAAACGCACACTCCAAAGTTAGTAAAATACTTACCTGTTATCGTCTCATTCTGGAATATGAATATCGGGAAAAACACCGAGATGAACATCAGAATAGTCGAAGCGATGAAGTACTTATATGCAAGGCCAAAGTAGACCATGAGAATGAAAAGGAGAGATCCAAGCAGCATTGTCATCCTGCACATCACCAGATACTTTTCCGGGCTTTGACTTACATATATGGCGTGGATCACAGTAAGGATTGTGAGTGTCAGGAACACCCAGGGAGCCGTGGCAATGAGAGGATACGAGCACTGTATCTTCTTCTTGTAAGGCGAAGACTGCACAAGAGTCGAGATGTCAACCGATATGATCAGCTGATATATGAACATTCCGGATAACACTATATAAAAGCTTCCGGTCGGGACCTCGCCCTGTCCGAGCACCTCTATCACTATTCCGATCACCGCAAAAAGTGCCGCAAGTCCGAGCTGTGTCTTTATCTTGAGTCCGTACTGGACAAGTTTGTAAGCGTTCTTAAATTCCTCAAGCATTTTATGCAACCTCCTCATTATTTTCAGCTGCTTTTTCCGCAACAGCCTTTCCTCTCATCGTGGGCGCAAGGGCAAAGAGCCAGAATACGGATGCTCCGATGATCAGGACAGGGATGTCACTCCAGCTCACGACGCTTCCCTGCATTGCCTGGGTACTTGCGTCACCTGCGATCACCATGACCAGATTATTGTTCAGATAATGCATCATCACAGGCACCCAGATGTTGTTGGTCTTCATATATGCATAGCCCCAGAAGATTCCCAATGACACGCACGTCACTATCTGGGAGCAAAGCATCTGGATGCCGGTTCCGTCCGAGTAATACATATAATCCGCACCGGCATGCCATATTCCCCAGATGATTCCGAGCAGGATCGTTCCGGGAAGAACCCCGAACTTCTTCTGCATAATGGGCTGAAGGTAATATCTCCATCCGTACTCTTCGCCGAGAAATATAATGAAGGAAAGAGGTGCGGAGATCAGTGCGTTGAACCAGAGCATTCCCTGACCATCGGCAGTGAATATCTGCGCAAAATAAGACATATATTCCGCAAGATTCCCGTCGATCAGTCCGCCTACCACATAGATCACGATGATCCTTGCAAAATACAGGAAGAAGAACAGGAACATAAAGAAAATGGACTTGCCGGCGTTATGGAATCTGAAGCCTGCTTTTTCCCTCTTTTCCTTATCAACAACACAAAGAGCTATGATAAGCAGGATGGATCCGAGTACTGCAACGTAGCTTGATGCAAGATACTGGACACTTGTAGCTGCTCCGTTTGCTTCATAAGGCATGGGGCAGGTAGCACAGTGAACAGCCAGTATAATAGTGAAGAGACCGGTTGCAAGGATCGTTCCGTAGGCGAACTTAGGGAGTTTTCCTTCGTTATATGACGTAAGCTTTGCAAGAACAACACCGCATGCGGGATACATCATCTGCGCAACCAGGACCGCTGAGAGATCCGCACCTTTCTGATATCCTATATACATGACAGGGAGCATAAGGAAGTCTATTCCGAATGCGATCAGCAGGAATATTATCAGTTTTTTTCTGTCATCTGTTCCAAATCTGTTCATTTTCTTTTCTCCGAAAGACATCAGGTATCTGTTCCCGATCCTTGCGACCATGCAATATGTCACGATCAGTGCAAGCGGGATCATCACAAGGAGCCAGGGTACGGAGTCCGTATCATTTTCATTCATGAACATGTCGAACATCCCGCCTACTGCAGCTCCGGAAACAGTAAAGGAGAGCATCTGGGGAAGCAGTGCCTCAGCATAATTCAGATGCTTCCTTGTTATGTTGAGAATAAGCGTGTTCAAGGAATATATCAGCAGGATGAGCGCCGCTATAAAGTACACATATTCGGGAGCCGAAGTGATGAATCCGTTCTCCCGCACGTAACCCCATACGGAAGCTGCACATATGCTCATCACTATCGTGATCTGCAAAAGCCTTCTCAGCTGATCTCCCAGCACTCCTGCCTTCAGAACGCTCAATCCCTCATAAGAATTCCTGAGTATCCCGTAATCAAAGCCCTTGGAAAATATCCCCTGGAAAACAAAGAAATCAAGCATGACATCCGCAGGGATCAGCATCACTGCCGTCAGGAACAGCGCCATTGGACTTCCTGCCATGGCCACTATCCAAAGGCTTAAGGTAACCAGCAGCACAGTCCCGAGGTATACGCCGAGGATCCTGTACAGGAATGGCGTAAAAACCATATAAGATCTGATCATTTTTTTCATTTAGTCATTTTCCCCCGGCTGCTTAGTTCACTCCGTAGAGTTTCGAATTATTTTTCATTACCGCTACACAGATCTGCGAAAGGGTCGCGGGCTCGACCACGGTGTGCATGCCTGCCAGTTCATCAAGTTTCCCGGAAAGGCAAATGCCCTCGAATCCGTATGTATTGGAAGATATGCTGTAGAGGACCTTACGTGCTGCCTCCTCGTCTTCCTTCTCGCCCTTTACCATCACATACTTTTCCTTGAGGTCCTCAACGAATCCCTGCTCGACTATCTTGCCGTTCTCAACGATGATCGCATAATCCGTGACTGCTTCCATGTCGGAAATGTTATGTGTTGAAAAGAGAACCGACTTGCCGCCTTCATCCCTCTGAAGATATTCCCTAATCATGTCGCAGAGCTTGTCTCTCATAAGAGGATCAAGGGGAGATGCGGGCTCGTCGAGTATCAGAAGGTCAGTATCCCTGGAAAGAACTCCGGCAAGCTTTATCTTCATGTGATTGCCGTCAGACAGATCGGAGATCTTCTTGCTTTCCTCCTCGGGAACGGCAAGCTGCCTGCAAAGTTCAATGTACTTGTTCTCATCGAAGTTCCTGAAAAGGAGCTTCTGTACTTCTCTTCCCTGCTTGAGTGTCCACATGGGGAGATAGTAATTGCCGGTTCCTTCATATCCGATCGCATTCTTGACATCGGGATTGTTCTCCCTGTCGTTATCATCATACTTTCCGAAGAACTTCAGGCTTCCCTTGTAATCAAGCCTGATGCCTGCAAGTATGTCGAGGAGTGTGGACTTTCCGGCACCGTTTTCTCCAATGAGAGCTGTTGCAAATCCCTGGGGAATGTCCAGCACAGGAACATCCAGCTCGAAGCTTCCGTATTTCTTGAATAACCCATCACCATGAATGACACTGGTTAATTCCATCGTTAATTCTCCTTAAGCGTAATTAATAATTTCAAAGTCTCAATAAGTTCATTCTCGGAAAGCCCCGCTATCCTGGCAGACTGGATCGCCTGCATCAGCCCCTCTTCGACTTTCCTCATGTGTTGTTCCTTCAGCATATTGCCGTCCTGGGCGTTTACCACATACCCTTTTCCCTGGACCGCCGTGACCAGCCCTTCCTGATCGAGCATCTCGTATGCCTTCATTGTGGTGATGACGCTGATCTTCAGATCCCTGGCCAGTCCCCGGATGCTCGGAAGATATTCCCCTTCTTTTAACCGGCCCTCGAGGATATCCGCCCTGAAGCTGTCCGCAATCTGCTGATATATCGGAATTCCCGATGTCTGCGATATTATCATGCGCGCCTCTTTCTATAACTCTTCATTACTTTGCCCTCTTACGGAACTGTCATCTTCTGTTCTTTACGCTGTTAACGATCAGGCAGATACTGTTGATCGTGGTACCTGCGGTGATGGGAAGCAGCTGGACCCATGTCTTGACTGCGATCACTCCGAAGCCTTCCAGGATCATGAGCACACCGCCCAGAATAACAAGTACCGCTGCTACCATCCACGCTGCAAAAAGAGCTGCTGACATTGTTCCGTATTTTCCAAAACTGATTTCCTTCATTGTTTTTCTCCTTATTCCTCATGTATGCCTGCTGAGGATGGCCGTTTCACTTTCGGGGTCGTTCATCCCTGCAGGGCGTTAACTGTTTATGTGTTATATATACACCCATAACACATATGATGTCAACACATTTTATTAAAAAAATATAAAAAACTGCGGAAGCCCCGATTTTACGGCACTTCCGCAGTGTAATGCATTATATGGTCTCTCACGAACTGTTTATATCACACATATTCAGTGAAGATCAAATTTCGGCGGCACATCTATCTCTTCACCGACATATTTTCCGTCCTTTTTCCGCTGTCTCACGCATTCCGAAAGAAGATATTCTATCTGGCCGTTGACCGATCTGAAATCATCTTCGGCCCAGGCTGCGATATCGTTATAGAGCTTCTCAGAAAGGCGGAGCGGAACCTGTTTCTTTTCACCCATTAATACAAACTTCCCGAATTAACTACCGGCTGGGCATCGTGGTTGCCGCACAGAACCACGAGAAGATTGGAGACCATTGCAGCCTTCCTTTCCTCATCCAGCTGGACCATCTGTTTCTCGTTAAGTCTATCAAGTGCCATCTCGACCATTCCGACAGCACCGTCGACGATCATCTTGCGGGCATCGATGATAGCTGACGCCTGCTGCCTCTGAAGCATCACGGATGCGATCTCGGGAGCATATGCAAGATAAGTGATCCTTGCTTCGATAATCTCAAGGCCTGCTTCATTGACCTTGCTCTGGATCTCATTCTTGATACGCTCTGCGACAAGCTCGGAAGAACCTCTGAGGCTTCCCTCATCTGCCAATCCGTCGCCGGTCGTATCAACGTTGGTAGCGATGTCATAAGGATAGATCCTTACGATGTTACGAAGCGCCGAGTCGCACTGAAGGGAAAGATACTCTTTGTAGTTGTCTACATTGAATACAGCTTTCGCGGTATCGGTAACCTTCCAGATGACTGCGATGCCGATCTCAACAGGATTACCGAGGCAATCGTTGATCTTCTGGATACCGTTGTTAAGGGTCATGGCCTTAAGAGAGATCTTCTTGGAATACATCTCCGGATTGACCGTTGTGCCGGTGGAGGTAATGGTAACACCTGAAGTGGTGGTTCCGTGAGAATCTCCGCTCTGTGCAAGCTTGGTCATTGACGCGGGATTAACTGCGGTGCAGAAAGGATTGACGCAGTAGAAACCTGCTTCCTTGATCGTGCCCTTATACTTACCGAAGAGGGTAAGAACAAGTGCCTCTGAAGGTCTTAAAACCTTGAGTCCGCAAAGGGGAATCCATCCGATCGCCACGATGACAACTCCCAGGAAGGCAAGAAGGCCGCTGTTAGCTGCACCGAATGCGATGCAGAAAATACCGAAAACATATAATACCAGAATACCCAAAAGTGCTGCTGCTCCGTTAGGACGTGCTTTGTAAAGTTTTTCAGTCATGATTGACTCCTTTCTTAATCTGATATCATCATGATATCATAATAATTGAAAATGTCAACATAATTATTTCAAATAACCGAAAAAGCCTGTTCCTAAAGCATTTTGACGGTATTATCAGATGATCCTTATATCCGTCAGTGCGATCTGATCACCTGTCAGCGCAGCATAAACATCGCCGTCGTTTTTGTCTATGGTCGTCGTGTTCTTGATCCTGATGCCCGCATTTTCTGCGGAGATCGTAACCTTATTGCCCTTCTTGCGGAATGTCACGACATACTCCATGCCTCTCTTGTTGACAGCCTTCCAGGTATCCCAGCTGTCGAACTCGTCAGTCTTGACCACGGACATCTTGTTTTCTATTTCGGGATTAACTTCCTCTATCTCACCGTCAAGTCTTACGAGCACCAGCTCCTTGTATCCTTCACCACCGACCTTCTTGTCCGCGGAGTGATACAGCACCACATAAGGGCAGTGCCATACGAGATGTGCCGTGGGCAGGCTCATCGAATGGAAGGCCATCCTCATTCCATCCTCAACCGCCACTCCTTCGGTAGAGTTACCTCTCTTGACATCTATCTGTATGTTCTTCAGGTCGGATTCTATGCGGTCGGTGTATACGATCTCATCCGCGATCCTGGGGATATCACCCTCGATAGGAGCAGGACCTACCTCCTGCACTTCAATATTCGATATCTTGCAGTTCTCGCCGGTCAGGGCCAGGTATGTATATCTGGTATTGTCCGGAAGAGCGACTATGCATTCGAGTTCCCTTGCTCCTCCTCTTATCCTGATGCGGATATGATCCTTATATCTTCCGGCCTCAACTTCGTAATAGGAGCTTTTGGATGTCTTGAACGCTTCCTTGGTCTCATGAGGTGACACATCCTCAAACATCCTCATCTCAATGTTTCTGGCTCTTGTGGAGATAGTATGTCCGTCAAACCATATCTCCGCATATTCCACATAATTATTCTCAATGATCGCCTGTTCATTGTTATGAACGCAGTCATCAAGAGAATCGAACAAGATCAATGTGGGAACCGGGACATTCTCACTTTCCTTATTCTTCGGAGCACACTTGAACGAGATCTGCATCGTGCTCTTCTTAACGGGTATACCGACGGATATGTCACTTCTGTATGCTTCACAATCCAGTTCGGTCTTAAGTTCCTTGCCGGTGGTCGATTCCCTCTCCTTGAGCAGATATTCCTTGTCGGAATCGATCATCTGGAGCATCACCTTGGAATATCCGGGATCAAACCTGATGCCGGAATCCTTGAGGATTTCTTCCCTGACCCTGATCTGCGGAAGTGCACCCCTGTATTCCCTGTTGGAGGTCATGATGTCATAAGCATCGGCGATCGCCACTATCCTTGCAAGTTTGGGAATCTCCTCACCTTTAAGTCTGTCCGGATATCCGGTTCCGTCATATCTTTCGTGATGGTGGCGTGCAACGTCGCTCAGATAAGGATATGCTTCTATGCCTGAAAGCATCTTGCTGCCTGCAGCCGCATGTTCCTGCATCAGAAGCTCTTCATCCCTGTTGAGTTCGCGCTTTTTGTTCAGCACATGGTCCGGAACACAGAGCTTGCCCACGTCATGAAGAAGTCCGGCAAAATATGCCTTCTCGCACTCCTCCTCGCTATCTCCGCTCAAACGAGCGATCTCTCTGGAATAATTCGCCACTCTCTGGGAATGCCCCTTGTAATGAGTCTTGTTCTCATCGATCGACTCGGATATGAAAGTTGCCGTTTCCTCAAAGAGCTTGCTCATGTTCCTTTGCTGTTCTTCGAGATATTCGACTTCCTGCCTGTGCACCTTTTCAAGCTGTTTGTTCATGTCAATGAGAGCAAACACGTACACGAGCATGCACATCATGACTATGGAGATATTGGTGAGTGATATGCCATACAAGACAATCTGGGCACAGGATGCGAAAAGAGGCACCACCGAGAAAAGTTCAAGTGATATCCTTATCTCCATGCTGAACAGATGCGCATACTGGAATACTACCGTTATCACCAGCAGCAAAGCGAAGATAGGAAAAACATAACAGACCAGAAATCCCGGTCCTCTCTGATATTCGTTGGCTGAATCAAAGTAATAGTACCAGCCTCTGCAGGTTGACAGAACAAGGCTTATCATTCCGGCTATGATCACGGCATATGAAACCTTAAGCCTTACAGGGGCCTTTTTAAGACCTCCGTCATGAACAAGCAGGTCCGCAAGATATATCGTGAAAAACAATACCGTCGACAGAGTCAGGAAGAATACGAAGAAATTACTGATCCTGACCATCCAGTATCCGGCAGGACCCGTGTTTCCGCGGTAGATATATGCGTAGCGGTCAAATATGAGCAGGAACATTCCGCTGAGTTCCAGAAGGATCAGCGATCTTTTTCTCTGCCTGGTCATATACGACGCGATCATCACGAAAAACACGATCATGCCGCACATGCATGCCAGCACAAGCATAAGATTCAATTGATGTTCCCTGAATAATTCAATCATGTCGGGGTCTCTCCGTTATTTGTGTAAAATAAAGAACTCCTTGAGCTTTTCGAGCAGCTCATCCTTCTCGATCGTCTTGAGAAAATACCCTTCGGGCCTGAGTGCAACGACGGCCATTACACTGTCCTTGTCGCCCTTGCCGGTCAGGAAGATGACCGGGATGTTTTTCGTATCCTCGTCGCTCCTGAGCATCTCAAGAACCTGAGGTCCGCTGGTTACCGGCATTTCATGATCCAGCAGTATCAGATCGGCCTTGTTCTTGCCAAGCCATTTGATGGCCTGAAGTCCGGAATTGACCATGGCAACCTTATAGGATCCCTTAAGCCACTCTCTTACCAGTGCAAGGTATCCTGCGTCATCATCAACAACCAGGATTGTCTTCATGTATTCGCCGGATTCGATCTTGCCCATCAGTTCCTTCACGGCCACAACATATTCATTATTGTCTATCGGGCGCACGAATTTTTTAAAGATCGATTCAGCCGGAACATTCTCGCTTATGAACTGGACATCCAGCTTGTCTCCGATCACTATGATCTTCGCTCCGTACTCGCTTACCTTGTCACTCAGAAAGTGCAGGACATCCTCGGGCGGGGTGCAGTTATCGTCCATGAAAAGAGTGACCAGTTCCTTTCCGTCCCACTTGGAATAGATGTCATTGATATTCCAGGTTGCAAAATCGCACTGGTATCCTGCATCCTGTATCTTCTTGATCAGGACTCTCACGATGAAGGTCTCTTTTTCGCCGATCAGTAACATACGGTTTAATTGCATGATCTTTTACCTCGTCAGAATTCTTCGTCAGCCATTTTCTCCAGTCCATCCCAGTCAAATGACTTGAGCATCCTGGTGATCTTCTCAACTCTGTCCTTGTCAGCGGGCGGAAGCTTGTATTCCTTTAGCTGATCAAGGATCATCTCGACCGCATCATAATCCATCTGCGGGATGACTTCCTTCAGGGCGCCGTACGCATCCTTAAGTTCGTCTTCCGGTATGTCAGCCTTGTCATCTTCCCCACCCTGGCCGTTCATCTCAGCTATTCTTGCGAGCTTGTCCTTGTACGAGCGGTAATCTTCCAGGAATTTGGCGGTATTGGCATCTATGAATTCCTTATTGCCCTTATTACCCGCTTCCTCAAGCTTAGCAGCAAGTGCCGACAGCTCCGAAGCTCCGATTATCCTTGCAGAAGTCTTGAGGGAGTGGACCTTGACCGTATAGAGTCTGAGGTCTCCCTCGGCATAGGACTTTTCGATCACCTCGGCGTTCTCGTCAAGAGTATCCCTGAACAATCCAAGCGCAAATATGTACTGATTGACTCCGCCGGAGTTCTTGATGCCGTCGGGAACCGAGATCCCCTCGACATTTCTTATCCAGTTCATCTCCTCGGGCAGGGACTCGGGTTCATTTGCCCTCTGCTCTTCGGCCGTTTCCATGACCATCTCGGGCGGCAGGTGCTTGAGAATCGTCTTTTCAAGCAGGAAAGAATCTATGGGCTTGGCCAAATATCCGTTGAATCCCTTCGAAATGTAGAATTCCTCGCCCGCGGTGGAGTTTGCCGTAAGCGCATAGACAGGCAGGTCCGGATGAGTTTTTCTTATTCTCTCAACCGTCTCAACGCCATCCATGCCGGGCATCATATGGTCGAGCAATACAACATTGAAATTACCGTACTTGATCCTCTCAAGGCATTCCTCGCCGCTCTCCGCAGTTGAGACGAATACCTTGGTGGACTTAAGGAGTTCCTTGGCAACCATGAGGTTCATCGGGTTATCGTCGACGATCAGCACCTCAGCATCGGGAGCAATGAATCTCGGAACATAAGGTCCCGCTACCCTGTCTTCGTCCACCTCGGAGAACTCACCCATGGGAGACCTGTCAACGATGCGCTGCTCCAGTGTGAAGATAAACTCAGATCCTTCACCGTAGACGCTCTCACATGTAAGCTCACCGCCCAGAAGATCCGCGAATTTCCTGGAAATGTCCAGTCCGAGACCTGTTCCCTGTATGCCGCTGTTCTTCTCTTCATCAAGCCTTTCATATGCATTGAAGAGCTTGCCAAGGTCTTCGGGCTTGATGCCTATTCCGCTGTCCTTGACAGAATACCTGATCTTGCAGGTATCATTGGTTTTTTCCAAAACAACGGCCTTTAAGGTAAATCCGCCGATGTTGGTATATTTGACTGCATTGGTCAGGAGATTCAGAAGAACCTGCTTGATCTTGCCGGAATCTCCGTGAAGCCTCTTGGGAAGGGTCTCATCCAGATCCAGGTCGAATGTCAGATCCTTCTCCCTGCTCCTTACCCTTATCATCGTGACAAGGGAACGAAGAAGATCCTGGGTTTCATATTCCTGTTCGACCAGGTTCATCTTGCCGGATTCCACCTTCGATATATCCAGAAGGTCATTGATCAGGTTGAGGAGCGATTCTGTCGCAGTCCTGATATCGATCGCATAATTGACCACCGACAGGAAATAATTCTTTGGAACATCCTTCGCATCTTCCCTGAGTATCATCTCATCCATTCCCATGATGGTATTGATGGGTGTTCGGATCTCATGGCTCATATTGGCCAGGAACCTGGATTTGGCGGTGTTCGCTCTCTCCGCTTCCTCCTTGGCGGCCCTGATCTCCTCATACTGTTTCCGGATTATCCTCTCCGCCATCATTCTCCAGATGATTAGTCCGATTATGGCCGCAACAACCACAACGAGCAAAATCCTTGTGACGAATAATTCATAGAACATAGGCTTCTTCTTGATATAGAACGCCTCATCCTGAATCACCGATCCCGTATCCTTATCGAGGATCTGCACATGAAGGATATAATCTCCGAACGAAAGTCCGGTATATTCCAGTGATGTCAGCTTATCCCTCGTGACTGTAATGCCCGCATCATCGCTTCCGTCCATGTACACCCTGACAAGCGGATTGGAAAGCGTATAATCCAGGACTGCGGGAGTGATGCTGATACGTCCACCGGATGCCGGAATGATGTACGTTCCGTTCTCTCCGGGAGCAAGACGTTCACCGTCAAGGAATATGGAACTGATGTCCATGATCACTTCGGAATTTCCCTCAAAGCGATGCTGCATGTTCACCTTCACGACGCCCTGACGGCTCGCGATGTACAGATTGCCCCTTCCGTCGACCGCACTGTATGAATTGGAGGTCGGAGTCGCAGGCAGACCGTTTGAAACGGTATAAAGATCATATCCCGAGATGTTGTCTTCCATCATCTCATCGGCATTCACCACATAAATGCCTACCGAAGACAGCACCCAGAAGTCTCCGTCGTCATCCAGGTACATATCAAAGTTGTTCGTGAAAGGGAAGGTTTTCACCTCGTGAACTCTTCCGCCTCTCAGATACTCTATGGAGTTGGACGTGACCAGCCAGAAAAGACCTCGCTCCTCATCCCTGATGATCCTCATGACAACATCACTGGTAAGACCGTCTTCTCTTCCGACTCTCTGAACATATTTGTCGCTTATGATATATATTCCGTCTCCGTCCGATCCGGCATAGATGAGTCCGTCCTTGCCTTCTTCCACGGTAAGTATGGTTCCGTTGTGAATTCCGTCATCTGCTCCTATATTCCTTACGACTTCTCCGTCCCTGATGATCGAAACACCGGCATTCGTTCCTATTACCACCGAACCGTCGGATGCTATCTTTATGCATCTGACCTGATCGTTCAAAAGACCATCTTCCGTATTGATGCTTGTGATCCCTCCGTAAGGGTTATAGCGGACAAGACCAAGATTATGATTGTATGTGGCTATCCAGAGATTGCCCTTTTCGTCCGCGGCAATGCACCTTATCCTGACACCTTTCAGATAATCCGTGAGTTCATTCCTGAGAGGTGACATGGAAGATGTGATGATCTCAAGACCGTTATTGGTACCTATGTATATTTTTCCGTCATACCTGAATACCGCATTGACAACATCATCGGACTGGCCGGCATATTCCGAAACATTGCTGAAATTGCTGGCAACCAGCTTCATGACGCCCTGTGTGGATGATGCCACCCAGATATTTCCCTGGTAGTCGGAAGTGGTCATCTCTATCCCGCTGCTAAAGGGAAGTTTCTCCAGTTCCGTATAACAATTATTTTTGTCCAGATAACCGAGAACGGTGGTGGATGAGACCCATATCCTGCCACAGTCATAACTCAGCCAGTGCACTTCCCCGACAGAAGGGACCAGGATCTTTTCGAAATTCCCCATGGATCCGCCAAATATCCCATGATAGATCACTCCGGCTTCTGTTCCGAAGTAAAGCACATTTTCCTTCTCTGGATCGGCAAGGATCGTCGTGATCTTCTCAATCCCCAGTTCCTCGCTCGTATACAGGCTTCCCACTGATCCGCGTTCGATGGAAAAAACAGCACCCTCGGAGGTATGTCCGTAAATCCGTCCGCTCACGTCACTTACAAGCTTAAGCACCTTCTGGTCATTAAGCCTTTCATCATCTATTAAATGGATCTGAAGATTTTCATCAAAGTAAAACACACCCGCTGTGGTTCCGACAAAAATATTACCCGAACCATCCTCGGCAAAAATACGGATGGAGGAGGACGGAATCCCGTCCTTGTAAGTAAAATGAATCTCCGTGTCCCCGTCGATCATGACCACGCCGTTGTCATTGGTTCCGACCCATACTCTGCCCCGGCTGTCTTCAAAAAGGCCTCTTCCGCTGGTCAGACCATTCGAAGTGTCGAGTCTTTCGAAAGATCTGCCGTCATATCGAATGATCCCGCTGTATCCGCCGATCCATACATATCCGGAAGCCGAACCCATTATGAAGTTCGCATCCGAAGTCGGCAGACCGTTTGTCGCATCATAAACCTGAGCCGCATATCCCGAATCCCTGATCTGTCCCGTTATTGCATATCCGCCGCCGACAAGGTCCGTTAACCGAACCTCCGCATTATCAGCCGCTACAGCATCACTGTTATCCGAAGCGTGCACGATTAATTCCGCTCCTTCAAAGAGCGGGATCAGGAAACATATTATTACGATCAATGCCGCTGATCTTAAAAACTTTGATCTTCTCAATTCAGCATGCCTCCGTCAATTCTTACAGGTCATACATTGTGATACTTTTTCAGAACAACCTTCACGTCGGGAAGTGAATCCATGAAAGCCTCGATGCATTTTGCGTCAAACTGGGTACCTGCTCCCTCCTGAAGCATTTCAAGTGCTTTCTCTATGGGAAACGCAGGCTTGTACACTCTCGGTGAAGTAAGGGCATCGAACACATCCGCAACTGCCATGACTCGTGCCGACAAAGGTATCACTTCGCCGTGAAGACCTTCGGGGTATCCCTTGCCGTCCCATCTCTCGTGGTGATATGCAGCCATATTTCTGGCCTCTTTAAGATAACTCTCACCTCGAACGGTACTGATTGCCTTTTCCATGATCATCTTGCCCGCGGTCGTATGAGTCTTCATGATCTCATACTCTTCGTCCGTGAGTTTCCCGGGCTTATTAAGTATCGCATCCGAAATATTTATCTTTCCGACATCGTGAAGAGGAGCCGACATTTCAACCGCCGCCATATACTGAGGAGTAAGCTTTTCCGCATAGTAACCCTTTTTCTTTAGCCCCTCGAGAATGATCCTCACATATGCCGCGGTTTTCTGAACATGCGCGCCGGTATCCGAGTCACGGCTCTCCACCATATCCGCCATCGTGATGATCAGTCCGCTCTGCATCTTGGTGGTGGTGTCCATGTAATGTCTTATGTCACGCATCTGCTCCGCCATTTCCGAGGACATTCGGCAGATGGATTCATACAGATCCTGCATCTCGTCTTCCGTATGTATGTCAACAGAACGGATCTTCCTTACGTGATCATCCAGCTCCTGCTGATTCATGTTGCCGCTCACAAATCCGTTGGCATTTCTGGCCATTGCCTTGATCGGGAAGATGATGTTGTAATCCGCGACCCAAAGACCGCAGGCGATGACGAGAACGATGAATCCGCTGAAGATGAGTAGCATCCTGAGCACAAAGCTCCAGATGTCTGCATCCAGAAGATCCATTGATGCGTCGGCTCCGGCATAAGCGACCACATTTCCGTATGAATCGTAGATAGGCTCATATGCGGTAAGAAGATATCCGTACTGATCATCGCTTTCAAGGACATCGATCCTGCCACCGGCTAACAGCTCGTCCTTATAGGGAAGGAAGCTGGGATTGAACTCGATCAGTTCATTTACCCGCAACTTTTCCTGAGCCTCCGGATCAGTATCAAAGACCAGATGGCATCCTTCTTCGTCAATCTTATATACATACAGGTGTACGATGTTATCTATCGATTCATAATATGAGATCAGTATTGAATTGGTCCTGCGGTATTCCTCATCGGAATACTTCCAGATAACCTTTCCCGCCTCCAGATACTCATCGACTCTGTCGCCGTTCACCACACTTGCAGCAAACTTCGCCGCGCTGACGGCATTGGCTTTGTATTCTTCCTTGGTACTGCGGTAGTAAAATGACAGTCCGCTTATTACCATGACCATGGACATGGACACCACAGCAAGAACAAGCAGCGCCGTGACTCTCTGTTTCAGAGTAAATCTGCCTCTGTCATCTTTTTTGCGATATGACTGAAGTTCCTCATCGGAAAGAGGCTTTTGCTTCCATCCACTGTTCCTTATGGAGAGCTTCAGTTTTTCGGGAAGAAGCCGCACAACGGTAAATGCCACGCCGGCGCATATGGCCTTATCAACAAAGTTTATTCCGATGTTCAAGAGAAGCGCGCATGAAAAATACCCCAGTCCGATCCTTTCGGAAAGAGCCTCCGCAGCCTGAGCTATGTCATCAAACTGCGGACCGCCGAGAAGAAACCACTGGAACGTCAGACCAAATCCGCCACCCAACAATGAGATGACTCCCAGATAAACCGGAAGAAGTGCCATGACCTTGTGCTTTCCCACCCTGACGAACCAGGCCGTGAAAACAGCGATCATGACATTGATAAGTACATAGTAAAGAGAAAAACTATTGAACAGACAGCATAAAAGATTTGTTACCGCCGCAGTGATTATTCCGGGGAACAATCCTCCGATTGCGGTAACAGCTATGGTTCCCATCGTGTCAAAATTTAACGGGAGCTTGAAGGTATATGCCAAATAGGCAGAAAAGGTATTTACAAAGATGCCGATTATAACTGATTCGGCGCGGTGCACGCTATCCCCATAATCAATTCTTGAACTGTCGCTCACCAGTAAACCTCCGTCAATTCCAAAATATAAAATGCAAGACAATATATATTGTCAAATATATAAATTAATGTATAAAAAACCACTGAATATGATATCACAAATGTTATTTTTTTGCCACAAAAAAAGCCATCCGGATGGATTCCGAACGGCTTTTTATACATATTTCCTTATGGCAGTCAGTCGTTTTCAAAAAGAGGTGTCGAGAAGTACCTCTCGGCAGTATCGGGAAGCACCGTGACGACCGTCTTTCCCTTTCCGAGTTTTTTGGCAAGTTTCAGTGCCGCAGCGACATTCGTGCCCGAGCTGATGCCGCACATTATGCCTTCCTTTCTGGCAAGATCCTTTGCCGTGCGGATCGCCTCCTCATCGCTTACGATGTAAATGTCGTCATATATCTCCCTGTTGAGATTTTTTGGGATTATTCCGTCGCCAATTCCCATCTGAAGATGGGTTCCGATGTTTCCGCCTGCCAGGATCGCAGCGTTTTCGGGTTCGACAGCCCATATCTCGATGTCGGGGTACTGCGCCTTGAGAGTCTCTCCGATCCCGCTGATCGTGCCGCCCGTTCCTATTCCGGAGCAGAAACCGTGGATGGGACCCGCAACCTGCTCGAGGATCTCAAGTCCGGTATGATGCTTGTGGACCGCGGGATTGGCGGGATTTTCAAACTGCTGGGGAATATATACCCTCGGATCTTCTTCCGCCATTTTGAGCGCGGTCTGAAGACATTCGTCCATGCAGGCGCCGATGTCGCCCGCATCATGGACAAGTATCACCTGTGCTCCGTAATGCTTTACCAGGAGCCTTCTTTCCTCACTGACGGAATCCGGCATTATGATCCTGGTCTCATATCCCATCACGGCACCGATGAGTGCAAGTCCTATTCCCTGATTGCCGCTGGTAGGTTCCACGATGATGGTATCATCCTTGATCCTTCCGTCCTTAAGTGCCTGCTTTATCATGTTGTAGGCAGTTCTTGTCTTGATGGATCCTCCCACGTTCAGGCCTTCATACTTGACCAGTACCTCGGCCGCATCGGGATCGTTCATTCTTCCCAGTCTTATTATCGGAGTATGTCCGATGTATTCGAGCACATTATCACAGATCATCTCATGTATCCTTTTCTCATTCATCTCATCCCGCAAAAGAGACCGGGATGTATCTTTGAGGGTAATTCCCTTACAAAACGCGATGATAATGATATCACGTGATGACAGCGAAAAGCAATCTCACAAAAAACGCGGACTCACAGTGAGTCCGCGTACACTTCACTTCATATTCATTTTGGGGGTTTCCGTATTCCGCAGGTCCCGGTATTACTGTGCAAAAAGAGGGGTTGAATAATATCTGTCACCGCTGTCGGGAAGAAGAGCCACAATGGTCTTGCCTTTGTTCTCGGGACGCTTTGCAAGCTCTATTGCTCCGTAGAGAGCAGCGCCGGAGGATATTCCCACGGATATGCCTTCCTTCTTTGCAAGGAGTTTTGCTGTCTCGAATGCCTTTTCATTAGGAGCCTTGAATACCTCGTCATACACCTTGGTATTAAGGACATCGGGAACGAATCCCGCACCGATTCCCTGAATCTTGTGAGATCCGGATCTTCCCTCAGAAAGAACAGGTGAATCCTCGGGCTCAAGTGCAACAACCTTGACATCGCTCTTTTGAGACTTGAGATACTCTCCGACACCGGTCACGGTTCCGCCGGTTCCGACGCCTGCAATGAAGATATCCACATTTCCGTCCGTGTCATTCCAGATCTCGGGACCTGTCGTGGCTCTGTGTACAGCGGGGTTAGCAGGATTGACGAACTGACCTGCAATCCAGCTGCCATCGATCTCCTTAGCCAGTTCCTCCGCCTTTGCGATAGCTCCCTTCATCCCCTTGGAGCCCTCGGTAAGAACAAGCTCTGCACCGTATGCAAGGAGTATGTTCCTTCTCTCAACGCTCATGGTCTCGGGCATGGTGAGGATGATGCGGTACCCCTTTGCCGTTGCAATCGATGCAAGACCGATTCCGGTATTTCCGCTGGTAGGCTCGATGATGACCGAACCGGGCTTAAGTATTCCCTTGCTTTCAGCATCCTCGATCAGGGCCTTTGCAACACGGTCCTTGACGCTTCCTGCGGGATTGAAATATTCAAGCTTTACCAGGACAGTTGCCTCAAGGCCGAGTGCCTTCTCGATATTGGTCACCTCGACGAGGGGAGTGTTTCCTACAAGTTCAAGTGCGCTCTTATAAATCTTCGACATAATGATTTCCTCCTTTTATTTCTGCTTCACATGCTTTCTTCGTTGCACCCGTGAAGCTTTTCCTTCCACCTGAGCTTATGATACCCTTACGTGCAGGATTTGAAAAATACCGGAAATTTATTACCGGTGATAAGGATTACTTATCACCGGTCAGCATCGTTTTATCTCTTTATCATTTTATCTCTTTGTATTTATTCAGTTCTTTTATATACGCCTTTCCGTATTCCGAGAGTGTGCTCCCCTTTCTGGTGATATATCCTATGACAAGCGGATCTTCTTCCTTCAGCTTGATCGACACGAAACCTTTCAGTATCGCATCATCACCCGCAAGCATTCCGGAACCTATCGAATATCCATGAAGTTTGGAGATGATCTCCATCGTCGTTGCCCTGTCATCGGACTTGATCAGCTTCTTAAAATCGTAATCCGCCATTGCCTCTTCGTTGAGATAGAAGTTGCTGTCGTCGCTCTGGTCGAACGCCACGCAGGGGTAATCCTGCAGTTCCTCAATCGATATCTCCTTGCGCTTGGCGAACTTGTGGTTCTTCCAGACATATGCATATGTCTCTCTGATCATCAGAGGAGTGAACGCTAACTGATATTCCTTGAACAGTTTCTTGATCACTCCTTCGTTGGCACCGGAGAAAGAGATTATTCCCACTTCACTCTTCATGTCCCTGACATCTTCAAGGACGTTCCTTGTCTTGGTCTCATGTATCGAAAAAACATACTTTTCCGGGTCGGCCTTCCTGATCACATCGGCAAATGCCTTGATTGCCACATTATAGTGCTGGGCCGAAACGGAGAATCTCTCCTTGTCGGAGTCCTTGGACAGATATCTGTCCTCAAGTATCTCGTACTGTCCCACGGCTTTCTTGGCATATGTCACGAATTCCCTTCCGGCATCGGTAAGGGACATGCCCTTATTGGTCCTCTCAAAGATCAGGAATCCGAGCTCATCTTCAAGTTCCGCAATGCTGGCGGAAAGTGCGGGCTGTGATACATACAGTCCGGATGCCGCCTCCCTCATCGATGATGATGATGCAACCGCGAGGACATACTTGATCTGCGTGATGTTCATGTGCTTTCTCCAAAAAAGCACCGGGACCGCATCACAAGCAGTTCCCGGCGCACTTACTCATTTATGCTTTCAGAGAAATATAATACCTTCCGTCATGATGATTTGCACGTATTTTTTTAATGACGCTTTTCGTAGTCATCCCTTATCGCGGAAAAGCCCATGGCCATGCAGGTGTCCACGTCGGATTTCTTGCGGGCCTTCCTGACACCGCTCACGATATTGGACAATACGTTGAAATTCAGCTCCGTACCCTCTTCATCGCAGACATAATCCACAGCCCTTGAAGCACCGATGCCGAACTTGCCGGCCGTCTGTATGGAGTCGATGTTGGCTCCGAGGAAGATGAATTCCCATCCGTTCTTCTTCTGTTTCTTTTCAACCATCTTCTTAACCTTGTCGTAATCGTACTTGCGGCTTGCGTTCTCCATTCCGTCGGTGGTGATGATGATGAGTGTCTTCTCGGGCTTGTCTTCTTCGGGGAGTTCCTTCTGAACACCTGCGATATGCTTTATCGCACCTCCCACTGCATCAAGAAGAGCGGTGCATCCCCTTACGTAATACTGCTTATCGGTCATGGGCTCGACCTTTGAGACCGGAACCCTGTCATATATGACTTCCTGCTTGTCATCAAACAGCACCGTTGATACAAGAGCCTCTCCGTCTTCCTTTTTCTGCTTTTCGATCAGTGAGTTGAAACCGCCGATGGTATCGGACTCAAGACCTGCCATTGATCCGCTCCTGTCAAGAATGAATACGACTTCAGTGAGATTCTTACGCATAATGTTTTCCTCCTTATGTGTGATCCGCATTTGCATTCCTGCTGTTTTTCATGCGGGTTATCTGTTTTCTGAGGTCATTATACGAATTCGAAAATAAAAAAAGGTCTCCCGGCGGGCGACCTTTTTAAATCATATCAAACAGGGTATTTATAATATTTCACTCTGAACTGTTTTATTCTGAACTGTCTTATGTGAATGCATCATGCACAAAGGGCTTTTTTATCCCCGTAAACGGCAGAAGAGGACATTTCGTCCTCTTCATGTTTCATCACTATGTCATTGATACCGGCTCCGTAGAGTTCCATCAGTGCGAACATCGTGTCAGCCTGAGGATACCCTTTGCCTTTTTCGTATTTATATATCGCCTGGACGGAACCCAGACACAGATACGCTCTTACATCTTCCACAGAAAGATTCTTGGCTATACGGAGACGCTTTAAATTCTGACCGACTACCTGAAGGTCATATTCAGGACGCATTCTCATGACTGTTCCTCCCCTCTTCGTGCCGTCCGGGGCACGATCTGAATATCTCAGCACCGGTGCATTGATCATCAATCAACCGTGCTTATCCTGCGTGTTCAGAATAAGATATCACAGGATCCGGAAAATGTCATTAAACTTTTAGTTGAAAATCCTCCCGGCTGCCGGGCTAAGGCTACTCCGGCATTGCCAGATAATATCCCTGGAAATAGTCGACATCAAGTCCTACAAGACAGTCGAACTCTTCCTTCGTCTCAACGCCTTCCGCCACCACCCTGATACCTCGCGAATGAAAAGTCTTAACAAGCTCACCGACATTCTTCAGCTTATCCGCATGCTTATCCAGGTCGCTCAGCAGAGTCCTGTCTATCTTGACTATGTCCGGCTCGCACAGATCCACGAAGTCCATGTTGCTCAGACCCGAACCGTAATCATCTATCGCAAGCTGAAGATCCTGAAGCGTCGCCGCAAGTTTCTTGATCCTGCACGCATCCTCTGATATGGAAGGATACTCCAGCAGCTCCACAATGCCCAGACCGTTCATGTCACCGAAGTAATCATTGAACGCCTGTATCTCATCAGGATCGAACCTCTCTGAAGGAAATGAATTAAGACATACGTGCTCCGTATATCCCCTGAGAACATACTCCTGCATCGCTCCGAAATACGTTGCAACTTCAAGCACATGCAGATTGCCATCCTTCATGTACTGTTCGATCAGCTCGGTGACGGTCATCTGTGTGGGACGCATCAGCGCTTCCCTTGCATAGATAGTCTTGCCGTCCGGCAAAAAGATCGGTTGAAAGGCATACTCTATGGACAGCTTTGCAAGAGCATCCAGTATGTCTTTTTTCAGAGGCAGATGATCAAAATAAATCATGAAAGCTTTCCTCCCGGTTCATTGTGTCAAAGCTGTGTTCGGCAGATCGTCACTTCTTTTCCTTCATGGTGAAATAAACCGTATATTCTTCATCGGTCACGTCATACAGGGGCTTCAGTTCGAAATTCTCGGGCTGATCCACGGTAATGTAATTATTCTGCTTCCACACATAAGTGGTATATGTATGCTCGGTCCTCTGATAGAGAGCATTTGCGACCTCGCCGGAATATGTGATCCCGCGGTCTTTGTCGGTGATACCCGCAAGAACAATGGGGCCGTCGACAAGTGCCGCAAGATGAGGCATGTCATCAAGAGGTTTGGCCACGACCTTTGCATCGAACAGGACATTCACGGAGATGTCACCGTTTGCCTTTACGATCATGTAATCCCCGCTGATGCTGCACTCACCTTCACCCTTGCCTATCTTGATCTTAGGCTCCGAAGCGGACCAGGAAGGGATCCTGAGCTTTACCTCGTATGCTTCGTTTCCGTCACAGCTGATGTCGAACCTGATGGACCACCTGGTCTTCTCTCCGCCTGCATGATCATCGAAGAACACCTGGTTATTGTAACTCATCATGTCAGTCGTCTGAGAAATGACAATGTTGTCATTTCCGAGTTTTACTTCAGCCTTTGAAGGGATGTACTGTGCAACGGTTATGCTCTTTTCATCTTCATCGGTAAAATAAATGAGTCCGGGGTAAAGTGTCGGTGACTGGACCATGGTTCCGTGGCAGCACCAGAAATCATTCCTCTTGCTTCCCCATTTCTTCTTCGAACCCGATTTAAGAGGGAGGAAATAAGTCGGCATTCCGGTGAACATGTTCTGCTGTGCCAGAAATCCGTTGTAGATCGCAGACTCTATATATGCCGCATACTTCGCATCGCCTGTCCATCTGTACAGATAATCGGCAAGTCTTACCATGTTGTAGACCGTGCAGAATTCCTGGTCATTATCCCCGATGTACTGTCCCATCTTGTGAGGAGGGATCCAGAACTCACCGGCATTTGCGCCGGTCGTTGCAAGCATCCCGCGCTTTTCGACAGCTTCTTCCCAGAATCTTTCGGTGACCATGCGGAAATACTTTTTCTGTTCCTCATTATCCAGAACCTCATAGAGTCTGGCAGATCCGTGGGATACCGGAATGCTGGCATTGGTGTGATCGTCCGAAAGCGCATCACCGTCCTTTTCCAGTCTCTTGTAAATATGGTGATCTTTATATGCATCGATCAGCTTCATGTACTTCTCATTTCCGGTGATTGAATACAGCTCGGCCCATTCCTCGAGCATTCCGCCCTGTTCACCCTTATATGCGATCTGGGGATCGACCTTTGTCATCTCCTCAACCCATTTCACATACCAGTCGGCGAGCTTGTCCACGATCTCGAGCGCCTGCTTGTTGCCCGCATATCTGTAAGCATCCACAAGTCCCATGACTGTCTTGTGCATTGTGTACTGCGGGGACCAGATATATTCGGGTCTTGCAAGACGGTTCATGTATTTTTCGGGAATGGAACCCACCCATTCGCCGCCGTTTAATTCCTGGCATCTTGCCAGTTCGGATACGATATAGTCAAGCTTTACCTTAAGGTCACTGTCGCCGTCCGTTGCGATGAAGGCAGCTGCAGCCGAAAGCCAGTGTCCGAGGAAATGTCCTCTGAGCTGGCACACGGGAGCCTCCCAGCCCCAGTGAAGATTTGCCTTTGAAGGATCCGGCACCATCTGAAGCCCGGGCATTATTATCCCGGCTTCTATATAGAAATTCTGAAGAAGGCACTGAGAGTCCAATTCAAGAAGATATCTCTTGTCGACATTCATCCTGTCCCTGAATACTCCGCCCGTTACTTTTACATCCGATCTGTTAATCGACTTTAGCATGTTGTTCCTCCCCGGATTATTGTTTTACCGATCCGGCACCCCTTCGGCCACGAATCCATATAATTATACCAAATTAATCCTTTTTATGGTGTATTCACCATTTTCATATCCGTATCCGTCTCCGGAATCCTCATACATGTCATAAGATGAGGGGCCTGATGCGAATTTCCTGAATTCGATATCCCCGGAAAGTTCCTCCGTTGAAAGTGTCGGGGCGGTCATCGGAATGATGCTTCCGTCCATCACAAATACAGGGATCGTATCAAGAGGTGCATCAACCTCATGCGTGCTTCCTCCTTCATACGTTTTTCCCGAATACAGATCGTGCCACTTATGACCTGCGGGGAAATACACCTTCCTGGTCTTCGGGATTTCCCTGAGTGCCTTTCCGTCATCATCGTAATACATGGGCTGCGTCACCGGACACACCATGAGCGATCCTCCGAGCATATACTGATCCGTTATGTTCCTGCACTTAATGTCGTCGGTGAAATCAAATGCAAGCCATCTTATGAGCGAGCGGTCCTCAAGCCATACCTTGCCCGCCTCGGAATAGATATAAGGCATCAGTGAATAACGCAGCTTGTTTGACTTATCGAGTGCGTCAAAGAATTCACCCTCGAAATTCCACATCTCTCTTCTGCAATCGGTTCCGTGTGCCCTGAACATCGGCAGGAACGCCGCATACTGATACCATCTCACATACAGTTCCTGATACCCTTTATTGGAAAGAGCATCATCATATTTTCCGTCCCAGTACCAGAACTCGCCGCGCTTCACAAAGAATGCGCCGATGTCATTTGTCCAGTAGGGAAGCCCGGATGCGGAGAAATGAAGTCCTATCGCAATCTGGTCACGATAAGTATCCCAGCTTGCACCGGTGTCTCCCGACCACATGACCGTTCCGAATCTCTGCTGCCCGGTATAGGCACTCCTCGTCAGGTTACAGACTCTCTTTTCCGGGAACGATCTATCCTCATCCATCGCCCTTCTCTGATTCTCGTATATGCCCATTGCATGGAAAAGAGGATAACTGTTGCAATAATCATAGGGCATTCTCAGACCGGCTTCCTCACAAAAAGCCCTGTACTGGTCGCCTTCTTCCATGCGGATCCTGTGTCCCCATTCCGGGGTGAAAGGCTCGCTGCTGTCACACCACCATGCATCGGTCCCGTACGAAAAATGTGTTCTCCTGAGCTGGTCAAAGTACAGATTTCTCGCATCCTTGTCGAGTGCGTTGTAGGCGGTATTAGCCGGGAGGAGCAGGCCCTTTTCGGCAAACTCTTTGTTGTTTTCGGTGCCGCCTGCCATCGTCGGCCATATGGAGATCATGAAATGCACATGGTTTTCATGAAGCGTATCTATCATTGCCTTAGGATCGGGGAATCTTGAGGGATCATAGGACTTCTGTCCCCACTCGCCGTCCTTCCAGCTTATCCAGTCCAGAACGATGCAATCCATCCCGAGTCCCATCTCTCTGGACTTTGCCACGGCCTCAAGGATCTCTTCCTGTGATTCGTATCTTTCCTGTGACTGGACATATCCGTATGCCCACTTGGGAAGAAGCGATGCCTTTCCGGTCAGATGCCTGTATCCGGCTATGACTTCGTTCATCGAACCCGCGACGAAATACTGGACCAGTTCCTTATCCGATTCGACATAAATGTATGCCCCGTTCTCATCATCATTAAAAACAAGAGGGCTGTATGTATCCGTAAGAAGCCCGTATCCCGATGTGGAGACGAACATTGGAACCGCAATCTTCCTGTTCCCCTGATGAACATACAGCTTCCTGCCCCTGAGAGAGCCGAATCCCTTTTCCTGCTGGCCAAAGCCGTAGAAGTCCTCATCACCCGGGACAAAATGATACCTGACATGGAAGCTTTTTCCGGCAGGAAGCCTTTCCGGATCTTCCAGCACTTCTTTCTTACCGTCCGCAGTCTCGATGATCCTGGTCTGCAGCCTGTCTCCCAGCCTGTATGTTTCGAATTCCTCGAATTCCCTTGCGGTCTCTTCCTTTTCCTTAAGAAGTATCCGGCCGTTTCCGTCCAGGAAAGTAAGAGACCCGCTTATCTTGGAAACGGCAACTGTCAGGTCCGGAAGCTTCATGGTGACAACGGATCCGTCCTCCGAAAACTCCCATTCATGACATCTTTCCGTACAGATGACTCCCGGACGTTCCATATCGGAAAATTTTCCTTCCGGGGCGCAGCTGATCTTCACGATGTTTTCCGAGACCGGCGTGATCTTCGTGGTACACGCTTCGGATTCCAGCACAAGACTGTCACCAAGCCTTGCGGTTTTTGTGATCGTCATACTTTTAGGACTGATGGCTGTAAGCATATGTATTTCCCCCTCATGTATGCATTTTTACATTTTATATGCCGTTTATCCGCAATTGACTTTTTGCGGTGATTTTGTTATCTTTGTTTTTGGTAAAAGGGAGTAGTTAGCGTGCCTCAGGCACGTAACATGGCCCGTCAGTACGGGATTATCCCCGGGCGTGTTGTAAGTAGCGAGACTTTTACTGCTATTTGTGCAGTAAGGGTCTTTTTTTATTTTGTCTTTATCATAGGAAGGAAAAAATGAAAACAATCGCGATCATACTGTTTGTGGCAATGTATGCCGGACTTATCATCTTCCCCAAAAAGAGAGCCTTCATAGCGCTTGGTGTTGCGCTTATATACATCGTGTCGGGAATCCTTCCCATTAAGAACGTGATCTCCGCCGTCGACTGGAACGTTCTGCTGATGATATTCGGGACCCTCCTTCTCGTCGACTATTTCATCGAATCCAAGATGCCCAATCTCATCGCGGACAAGCTCCTTAAGATCGCTCCCAACGTGATGTGGGTAACGATACTCATGTCGCTTTTCTCAGGACTCATATCGGCATTCATCGATAATGTCGCTACGCTTCTGATGGTCGCTCCCGTGGGACTTGCCATCTGCAAGAAACTCAAGCTCAATCCCGTTCCCATGATCATCTGTATCGCCGTTTCGTCCAATCTTCAGGGCGCAGCAACTCTTGTCGGCGATACCACTTCAATAATGCTCGGAGCATATGCATCCATGGACTTCATGGACTTCTTCTGGATGAACGGCAGGCTCAGCATATTCTTCGCCGTTGAGATCGGAGCACTTCTCACTGTGCCCATCATGATGATCCTCTTCAGGAAGGACAGGCAGCCCGTCACCTCTACCGAGACCACCAAAGTCACCGACTATGTTCCGACTATCATGATGGTCGCTCATATCGTGCTTCTGATGGCCGCTTCCTTCATTCCCGACAAGCCGGAACTGACAAACGGCATCATCTGCCTTGTCTGCAGCCTCATCGGAATGGTCTGGGAATACCTCAAGGATCATGACAAGGAAAGAGTTGTCAAAGTAATGAAGAACCTCGACTATGACACCGTGCTCCTTCTTACCGGACTCTTCATGGTAATAGGCGGCATCACTCAGCAGGGTGTTGTCGATGACCTCGCATCACTCATCGTCAAGGCAGGCGGAGACAACATCTTCCTCATGTACACCATAATCGTGTGGGGATCGGTCCTCGTGTCGGCTTTCATTGACAACATTCCGTATGTTGCAACAATGCTTCCCGTTCTTCAGGGTGTTACCGCTTCACTCGGAGTGGCTCCCTACCTTCTGTACTTCGGACTGCTTACCGGCGCAACCCTCGGAGGAAACATTACTCCGGTAGGTGCAAGCTGCAATATCGCAGGTGTCGGAATGCTCAGAAAAGAAGGTCACGAAGTATCCTTCCGGGATTTCGCAAGGATCGGCATTCCCTTTACACTTGCTGCGGTTCTCGGTGGTTACCTTTTCATCTGGTTCCTGTGGAAATAAAGATCGAATGATCATTCATGAAGGGTGTAATTCCTGTCCTCGTCAATGATCTGGATCATGTAATCGACGATATTCGGATCGAACTGTGTTCCCTTATTTTCTACAAGCTCCTTCTTCACTTTTTCCTGAGGAAGATAATCCCTATAGCTTCTGTTTGAAGTCATCGCATCATAGCTGTCGGCAACGGAGATAATCCTCGCAAGAAGAGGAATTTCTTCACCTGCCTTGCCTTCAGGATATCCCGTCCCGTCGAACCTTTCGTGATGGTATCTGGCACCTATCGCAAGGTCGGGACGGCTTTTTATTTCTCCAAGTATGTCATTACCGACTACGGGATGAACCTTGATCACGGAGTACTCGTCTTCGGTAAGCTTTGAAGGACTGTTTATTATGTCATTGGGCACTGCTATCTTGCCTATGTCATGAAGCAGTCCGTAATAATACGCATTATCAAGATCCTCTTCGGGAAGCCCCATCCTCTCGGCTATCATTCTGGAATATTTCGCCACCCTGACCGAATGCCCCCTTGTGTATTTATCCTTGGCATCGATCGTATGTGCCAGGGCTTCCATGACTTCCACGGACAGAGTCTTTATCTGTTTGTGGGCCGCTATGGTCTCGTTCATATATTTGATGTTCTTGGTTATGACCCAGAAAGCGATCATCAGGACAGTCAGGATGAACACATCAGCCACGAGCACGGCTATGAGCATAGCATCGAGATAATCCCTTTCGTTCAGGACGATCATCTTGAAATAGCCTATCACGGGTGAAGAACCGCTGAGGCCCTCTGCCATCTTGGTGATTGCAAAAAACGAGTTATCGGAAAGGCCTTCATAATACATGTACAGCACATGAATGACCGTGTTGAAGATGAACACGATGATCGGCAACACCACGAAGATCCTCACATCCGTCTTCTGCTTCTCAAGAGTGAGCTCGGACAGAGGACGAACCGTCATGACATAGAAAGCTGCAGAAAGAGCGAGATATGCTGCAACAAGCGGTATGGGATTGAACATGGCGTTCATGAAGAAAAAGCTCGGAACAAGCATTATCGAACATACATAGGTGAATATGGCGATGGACCTGTTCCTGGGTTTGACCAGCTTGACGTACAGATACATGAAGAATCCGTACATGATCACCTGAAGTGTAGTGAAGAAAAATGAAAAAGAGATGATCGCATCCCTGTCATACTTGGTCAGATCATTAAAGAAATTCAAATAGGTCACATTGGAAATGATGTTGGATACGGCGGGCGATAGAAAAAAAGCAAGCACGGTCTGAACCGTCTTTTTTTTCTCAAAGAACAGTTTACGCGTTATGAATGAAAAAAATACCGCTGTGAACAGATACAGAGCATAAATGATCACACTTTGAACTGCCGTAGACATACCATACCCCCGGATGCTGATCCGTAAAAATACCCAAGAACATTATATATCAATGACCGTTTTGTGAACAGTATCACGTGGTCTTCGGGAATTCCCTGTAATACCCCTCCGGCGACTGTTTGGCTATGACCTTTCCGGACTCTTCGGCGATCCTTTCGGCCTGAGACATCAGTTCTTCAGCCTTTGCCGTATCACCGGTCCTGCTGCATACCATGGCAAGTGCCGCATAGCCTGTGACCATTCCGGTGTCATTATGAACCTTATTATTCAGGATTTTCTGTGCATGTTCCCTCGCATGTGCATAATCACCGAGCGTGTAATGATACAAAAACCACACGTCATCGATCAGGACGTCAAGGGCATCCATTTTGCCGTAATGTTTATCAAGAAAAGGCTTGCCATCCGCTATGACATTATTTGCCCTGGCCGGATCCTTCATGGCCTGACACAGCTCCATCTGGCCGGTGAAATATGTAACGACTCCTGCACCACCGTCAAGAAATGCCATCTTTCCTTCCTTGACCTTCTTAATGTCGACAATATTGATGTACTGCAGAGCCTTTTCATTATCGCGCTTGTATATGTAATATTCACAGCCGGCCGTGGCCAAAGATACGATATAACCGATCTCCGTGTCAGGATTCTTTATCTCGGAGAGTCCCTTATCAACAAGCTCTATCAGCCTTTCGGAAAGACCGTTTTCCTGCACTTCCTTCTGGAATTCGGAATAGGTGATCGCAAGCGGAGACTTATGAGCCCTAGCCATAATGATCTTGAAGATTATGAACGTCAGGGGGAATGAAACGATCAATGCACCGATGATCACCGTAGCGGAAACGCCCGTTCCTATTATCTTCACGACCAGCTCCGCTACTATGGACATTATCAGAATGATAAATATCCAGAGCAGAAAATATGTCTTGATAAATATGCTGTTTTTTTTCATCTCACACCCGCTTTCGAATTCAATACTCAGTCCTGACGCTTTCAAGCCCGTACATTTCCCTGAAGCGTTTCTCATCTCCCGGCGCAGCTATGAACATCACTTCGGTAAAATGACCGTCTTTCTTATTCTTGAATCCCGCAACCTTCTCACCCGTGCAGATCGATGATCTTATGACCGGGATCATTGTCTCCGGATCATAGGGTATCTCAGGTACCATCTCTTTTTTTCTCCCGAATATGCTCATTCTTCTTTCTCCCGTGCACGCGCTCAGCTGTTAACGGCATACATGACGGCTTTTCTTATCTGGGCATACAGTTCGTTCGACAGGCTTGTGTACTGCTCTTCCCTGCCCATCGAATGAGCCATGTAGCCGGGATCGTCATTCCATGATCCCATTCCGCCGAAGACATCGGCCCTGGACGCGGCAACGAACATTCTGAGCGCATCGCCCTCAAGAGCAGGAAGCGATCCCTTCATCCATTTGGGGATCTCAGGCGAGCCTCCGTCTTTAAGCATCATATATGCATCATGAAAAATCGACGAATAGTTCTTTGCTCCGATCCCGGAAGCAAACTCCCCTATCCTTGTAAGCACATCCCTGAACTCTTCGATGTTATTTTCGAATACAGGTCCTTCTGCGGGAGCGTCATCCCAGGACCTTTCGGTATAGTATATGCTCCACATCCGGCGTATGTTATCGAATTCCCATTTCGGTATCCATACGCTGACTTTTCCGTCGGAATACACGGTAACGATCCCCTGAGATTCTCCATTCGCAAATCCCGCCATTCTCGGATCGTTATGATCGATCTGAACCAGCAGGAAGATCCTCTTAAGCCCTTTCTTTCTCAGTGCGCCGCACCAGTCGGTGGTGTCATTGATCGTTTCATTATCCGTATCAGACCTTGAAAGATTTGCATCAAAGGTGTAACTGATGATCCATTCGTGTTCACGCTTCAAAAAGACCTCATCCCGTCCGGTCTCACATGCCTTCCTTACATATGATACTATTCTGGCCATCTGATAAAGCTGTCCGTTCATATTGTTCCTTCTTACATTCGATATCGCTTATTTCTTGCGTGATCTTACAAACAGGAAATCCGGCTTGAAGAACAGATCATAATACTCCGGATACTTTGCCAGCAGCTCATCATCAGGGAGAGGCTCGACCATTTTCTCTATCACAAATCCTGTATCCGCGAGCGTATTGACGATCGTTGAAAACATCCTGTGATATCTCTTAACGTTATCGACGAACCATGTATTATCCGTCTCCACTTCGCGTCCGTAATACATCAGGTTCAGATGTATCTTCCTGCCGTTTTCATCCCTGGTCCATCTGTCCCCGCCCGAGTGGCAAGTGCTGAACGGATGCTCCTGTGAAAAAAGAAAGATCCCGTCATCATTCATGAGACGGTATACATTCCCGACCACCCCGGCAAAATCCTCCACATAATGAAAAGCGAGCGAACTGATCACCAGGTCAAACTTTCCCTCGATCTGTCCTATGTCCTCCATGGGCATGTGAAGATATGTGATCTTCGGATCGCTGTTTTCTTTTCTCGCGATATCCAGCATCTTCTCGGAAATGTCGACGCCCACAACGCTCTCTGCGCCTGCATTTATATACTCAATACAGTGTTCGCCGAATCCGCATCCGAGGTCAAGTATCTTCTTGCCTTTAAGATCCGGAAGAAGCGCATGCAGCGTGGGCAGTTCAAAGAGGTTATTTGCGTTAACCTCTCTTTCCCTGAGCTTCTTATATCCGTCAAAAAATACTTCGTTGTCAAAAATATTCTGTTTAGCCATCTCAGCTCCCCATGAAAATCATCAAATGCCCTGCTCGGCGTTACATGCCGGCGATCTCGCGAACCAGCCGCCATGCGATGCCGCCTTCCCTGAGCAGTGCCGGAGCATCTTCGAGCTTTACCCACTCTGCGGAATCAACTTCTCCGGACAGAGTAAAATCCTTCTTTTTGACAGTGGTCTTAAATCCGAGCATGAGCATGTCTTTCTTCTCATACGGATAACTTTTAATGAACTCTGCAGCTTCCGCATCCAGACCGAGTTCTTCCTTCACTTCCCTTATGACGGTTTCTTCGGCCGACTCTCCGGGCTTGATGTAACCCGCGACACATACATAATTTGCGGTAGATACATAGTTTTGTCTGAGAAGTGCAACTTCCCCGCATTCATTCAGCACCGCGGTTATTATGCTCGTGCTGAACATATCGAAAAGAGGACGGTCGCATTTGGTGCAATAAGGAACCATTCCTTCGTCACCGAGCTGTCTTTCGGTTGTCTCCTCTCCGCAGAAAGGACAGTATTTAAATCGCATGATTCAAAACAATCTCCATGTATTTCTTCATGGGCTTCATGCCCATCTTCTCATAAAAGCGCTCCGCACGGTCATTCCCCGTCCAGACATTGAGTGTCACGTTGTGGCAGCCAAGACGACCGGCTTCCGATTTCGCATGTTCAAACAGTGCCTTCGCCACGCCGCTTCCCCTGACCGAAGGATCAACGCACAGATCATCTATGTACATCGTCGTGAAAGGGACAAGGCACTCATTTGCGGGCTGCGAAATCAGCTGACAGAAAACATAACCCGAGACTTTATCTTCATCATCAACCGCCACATATACCGGCTTTTCATCATCCGCGATGATCTCATCAAGTTCCGATACGGTGTATTTCGTTGTGCCCGTGACAAATATGTCGGGTCTTATGGCTGCGTGCACTTCAAGAACATCCCGTAAAAGTTCCATGATCCTTACGATGTCCTTATTCTGAGCTCTTCTGATATTCATTCCCGGCACCTTTACTGCATTTATCTGAATCCCGGCACGAATCTGCCATAGGGCATCCGATGCAGTGTTTTCCCTTCTTTCGTTCCCTGTATAAGAATCTGCACGCGCAGACCACGCCTGCTGCAACAAGTACAAGGATCGCGATATTTAAAAATGCGGTCATCGGTCAGTCGCCTACTTTTACGTTTCCGCTACTGAGGCCGGAGTTTACATCTCCAAGCGGAAGCCAGTTAAGGAACTTGAAGACCTGCGAATCCCAAAAATCCCAGTCATGTGCACGCTCTTCCTCATCCCAGGTAACATCAGCACCCTTGCTCTTAACGAAATCCCTCATGCTGACATTGGACTGATACAGAGGATCGAGAGTTCCGCATGACATATAGAATTTCGGAACAGGACGGCCTTCTTTAAGCATCTCCTCAAAAGCGACCTCGGGATTGAGATTGGTCTTTGCGGCCGCTTCCGGATCGTCAAATAACTTCTTGTCGAATTCACCGACACCCTTGTCAGCTTCTTTTGCTTCAAACAGATGCATTGCGCCGGAAAACTCTCCGACATGACTGAAGGTATCGGAGTAAACGATGCCGTTCCTGAACGCTCCGTATCCGCCCATCGAAAGACCTGCTATGAATGTGTCTTCCCTTTTATCGGAAAGAGGAAACATTCTCCTGGTCACTTCGGGAAGTTCCTTTCCGATGAAGGTCTCGTAGTCATCCATCGGCATTCTTCCGTTGAAGTAAAAAGAGTTATCACCGGAGGGCATTATCACAGCAAGGTTTCTCTCTTCGGCCCATCTCTGAATGCGAGTTCCCGTAACCCAGTCGGTGTAATTGCCCAGAAGTCCGTGAAGGAGATACAGAGTCTTGAACTTCTGACCGTTACTGTCAAGATACTCACCCGTCATGTAATTGATCTTGTCCGCAGGAAGGATCACATTTAAAGGAACCGTTCTGAACAATGCTCTTGATAGGTAATTGACCTGGATTAATGCCATGACTTAACCTCCTTATCATTCATCTTCATCATTCATCTTCATCCGGCGCATACTCAAGTATCTCGCCGGGCTGACAATCAAGTGCTTTACAAATTGAATTAAGAGTCTCGAACCTGATGCCTTTCATCTTGCCGGTCTTCAGATTGGACATATTGACATTGGAGAGTCCAACTTTATCTGCCAGCTCGTTAAGTGACATTTTTCTGTCCGCCATCATGCGGTCAAGTCTGACTATTATCGCCATATGCCGCCTCCTTATGCAATGCTGTCCACATCTTCCTGAAGAGCCCGTCCTTTTTCGAAGACATAAGCTATCATGGATATCACGAAAGCTATTGCGAACATGTACAAAGAACCGATGTCAAAGGAGGAACTGTAATAATCGAATCTGATGAAGGACATTATGAGTCTGACCATTCCGGGAAGAAAGCACAGTGAAAGCTGAAGTCCCGCTATCACCCTTATAAGTCTGCTGTTCTCCGTGGTAAACGGAGTCGATCCGATTGAATTTCGTGCGATGATCACGACGATATACAGCATTGCGGACAGGATGAGCGTATATGTCAGTCTCGATGCATCCTCTATAAGCTGGCAATATTTATAATCGGTATTGCCGTTTTCATCCGTAATGCTGAACCTGTTGTAGTCGATGTCGCCATATTCCTGACCCTCTACATACAGGCGGTAGATCCTGCCCTGAGTCGCATATGTCTCATCGTTCTCGAAGCGGACCTCATAAGCCGATGAATCGATCATTATGTCTCTGATCAGATCATGGGCCGTAAATATCACTATCATCACCAGCATGAATGCAAAGGCATTTGCTCCGTTCAGGTATTTCTTTCCGTTACCTTCATTACTTTTGTTCTTCTTCACTGCTGACCTCCTCATATGAAACGAAATGTGATCTGTGGTTTTCATTTAAAGTATTACTTTAATTTTTTATGTTGTGGCTTGATATTAACATCCAAATTTCAAGTCGTCAATATATTTTTTAAAGTTTTACTTTAAATCTTTAAACCGATCGTTATATATGAGGAGACTGCATCACATGAACGGTCCAAATAAAAGAAACGATCAGGATATATCAAAATACGTCCGGAAGGATGTTGTAGATGTACTCGTAAATATACTGATAGCAGTGGGTTCCTTCAGCCCATGTTCCATAGCGGAGCGAGTGGTCCGCATCCGAATTCCAGCCATCCGCACTCATCGCCTTTATCTGCGCATCAAGAGCCGGGAAGGCAATGTCCTGATCTCCGGTAAAGGCAAATACGTTGTAGGAAAGACCGGCAAAGCCTTTATCAGCTATGTACTCTTTCATCATCCGGGATGTCTTTTCGGGATAGGTCCCGCCTCCCTTTTGCTCCACGATCCAGCAGTCACCGCTAAGAGGCATGAAGTTCTTAACAAGGTCGAGGCAGTTCAGCATGGTCTCCCATGTCGTCTCGGAACCCATCGAGAATCCGCCGAAAGCCCTGTGATCCCTGTCGGGGATGGTGCGGTATTTAGAATCGATGAGAGGAACCAGTTCATTCCTGAACTCATTGTGGTAGAACTTCGTAAGCATGCCGGCTTCCGTGATGTCGTGGGTAGTACTCTGCTCGGCACTGTAATAAAAGCTCGGTGTCACGATGATGAGAGGTTCAAGTTCACCGCCCGCTATCATGTGATCTATGATGTGCATAAGCGAAAGGCTTCTGTCCTGTCCGTATATGAACTCCTCTTCGTTTCCTCCGCCTCCGTGCATAAGGTACAGAACCTTGTAAGAACCGACACTCATGTCATCATATCCCGCGGGAAGATATACAAGAGCTCTTTTCTTAGCAGGTGACTTATCTCCGCAGTATATTACGGAATCATATGTAACTTCCTCGAGGCGTCCGCCTCCGGTCATCTCCTCGTAGTATTCTTCAGGCACACGGCACTGATAATCTTTCATGATATTCCCCTCTTATACCGTTTGAATTTTCTTCGGTCTAATCCGCCACAGGCAGAAAAACTCATCCTTCGAACACGAACACATTCCATGAAAGCGGCTTTACGTGCAGTTTCATCTCTCCGCCTTCACATGTATAGTCCGTCACATCCTTCGGGCATATGAACTCATTTCCGAAAGAGTTCTTTACTTCCAGATCATCGGCAGTCATGGAAGTTGCAAGAACAGGCTTGTATCCTTCGAATCCGCTGATATCAAGCGTAAGAGGATATTCGTTTTCTTCGCTTCTGTTTATCGCAAAGATCGCAAGGCGCTTATTCTCCTTGTCCCATGCACTTGCGGCATCAATATAGTTAACGCCTTCCTTGCCGGTGTACTGGGAAGTGTCCTCGATCGCATAACCGGGCATGTCGTAGGTCTCACTCTCAACCTTAGTATCCATCGAGGTTCCCTTAGCATACTGAAGGAGCTGCATGTAAGCGAAGTGTGATGCCGACTTCCACACGTGATCATGGTTCGAGGATGCGATTATCCCGAGTCCGGACGTAGCGCATCCAATCTTAACCCTGTCGGCATGCCTGAGAAGTGCGAGCTGAACCGAGGAGTTTGCCAGTGCATGGAGCATGTCTCCGCCGGGGAACTGGAATTCCGGCATCTTGTCGGGATCATGAAGAACATACTTCCTGTTCGGATCGAACTTATAGTGATTCCTTGCCATGTTATAACGTCCGTATCCGGGATGAAGTTCCTGGAGAGGCCTTACCATGCATCCGAATTCATCAAAGGAGATCATGACCTTTTTGGGAGATCTGTGCTTGGATGCGACATAATCTATCATCGCAGCTTCCGTGCTGATGAAGTCCTCATAATAAAGCGAACCGCCGAGAAGTGCCTTGATGTCACCGGGAGGTGCACTGTGATAATGGTGAACCGACACATAATCGACCACGTCGTAGCACTTGTCGAGAACCGCTTCATCCCATGCAGGGAAGCCTTCCATGAAAGGAGCCGAGGAGCCGCACACTGCAGTCTCTATGGTCTCGTCGATCCACTTTACCGCCTTTGATGTCTCAAGGACCTTGTGTCCGTATCCTTCGGGATTTTTATCCCATGCACCGAGCTGCCAGGGACCGTCCATCTCGTTTCCCAGATACCACATCTTTACGCCGTAGGGATCCTCATGTCCGTTATTCCTGCGAAGATCCGACCAGTATGATCCGCCCGGATGATTGGTATACTCGACCAGATCCATCGCATCCTGTATCGTTCCGGTACCCATGTTGACGGTATAGAGAGGTTCCGTGCCGACCTTCTGAGCCCACTGCAGATACTCATCGTGTCCCACTTCGTTGGTGATGTACTGATGCCATGCGGGATCAAGTGCAACCTGTCGTTCTTCCTTAGGGCCTATTGATCTCTTCCATTCCCACGCTGAGCAGAAATTTCCTCCGGGAAGTCTGACTGCAGGAAGTCCCGATGCTTTAAGAGCGTCAATAAAATCTGTCCTGAAGCCCTGTTCATCCGCGGTCGGATGTTTGGGATTATACATTGTCCCGTTCACGATCGTTCCGATGGGTTCAAGGAACGCAGAAAACAGTCTGTTGGATATGTCACCTGTCTCATATGAAGGATGGACGGTGATCTTAGCATTCTGAGCCATTTATTCTCCCTTCGTGTTTAAAGATTTTAAAACGGTACCGCATCCGGATTACTTGCATTTCTGACACCTGCGTCGATTCCTGCAATGTACTCCATGTCATCTTCATCTATCTCAAAGTCGAACACCTTCAGGTTCTCCTCGATCCTGGAAGGAGTCACGGACTTGGGAAGAGGCAGATATCCCCGCTGCAATCCCCATCTGATACAGATCTGGGCGATCGTCTTTCCATATTTTTCGGACATTCCGGCCATCCCCTGTGATTCAAAGATCCTTCCTGTTCCGAGCGGGCTGTATGCTTCAAGAAGCATGCCTTTTTCCCTGCTGTATTCCTCGACATCGGTCTGGATGACTCCGGGACAGTGCTTGATCTGATTGACCATCGGAAGTATCTTCGCGGTCTTAAGAAGTTCATCAATATGGTGCTTCCTGAAATTACTGATACCTATGGCACGCGCCTTTCCGCTTTCATACAGCTCTTCCATAGCTTTCCAGGTCTCGGCATTTGCAGCCTGCCAGCGGTCCCTGAATGCAAGCGGATTGGGCCAGTGGATCAGAAGAAGGTCAACGTACGAAGTATCCAGTTTCCGGAGTGAGTCTTCAAACGAGCTCATGACAAGGTCATAGCTGTGTGAATCATTCCAGATCTTGGTAGTGAGAAATACTTCTTCCCTCTTTACATCGCTCCTTCGGAAAGCTTCTCCGATGCACTGTTCGTTTCCGTAGACCTGAGCCGTGTCAATGTGACGATAGCCCGCCTTCAGTGCACTGAGAACGGAGTTCACTCCCACTTCATCGCTCGGTGTCTGCCACATTCCGAAGCCTATGCAGGGGATCTCAACTCCGTTAGAAAGTTTGAAAGTACTGTTCTGATCGATAAAATCCATGATGCCTCCTTTGTGTGCGGGGGTATAAAACAATACAGAAATATTATACGATAAAAAACGTTTTCGATAAAGCGATAAAACAGGCCCCGGACAATTGCCGGGGCAAGGAATTCGTCGAATTTTTTAACGATTATCCTGTAATATTTTCTTTATCTTAGATGCTACGGATGTGTACTCGGAAACAAGCTGCGCATGCTTTTGTCTTATCGTGGCAATGTCACCGATGTCTGCGGCATTTTCAAGCGTTCTGGCAAGTTCCGATATGTCCGCGGCACCTATGGAACGGAGATTGGTCTTGATGGCATGAACATATATCTTATAATCCTTCCAGTCCTCCTTCTCATAGCACCCTGTCAGCGTTTTTTCCTTATCGGAGCAGCCTTCCGCAAAATCATTCAGCATCTCGACATAGAAGTCCTGATCGTTTGCGCAGTATTTCAGTCCGGCATCCGTATCCAGACCTGCGTTCTTCACGCCCTCAATTATCGCGGATACATTGCTCTCATCCGCTTCGTCCGATGCATCATCGGGAGCAAACTCAAGTATCTCATCTTCATCGTCTTCGGTCCCGGCTTTTGCGGATCTGATCTTCTTTTCATCCGGAATGTATCTGTCCAGGATCGCAAAAAGCTGGTCCATCTCTATCGGCTTGGTAAGATAATCATCAAACGATGCATCCAGATATACCTTCTTGGCACCGACGATCGCGTTGGCGGTAAGAGCGATCATCCTGGTATTGGCAGGAACGAGATTTTCCTCACGAAGCTTTGCAAGAGTCTCTATGCCATCCATCTCAGGCATCATATGATCCATGAACACCACATCGTATTCATTATGCTTCATGTTTTCTATTGCTGCACTTCCCGAAGATTCAAGGGTCGGTGTGATCCTGAAAAGTCCGAGAAGGTTGCGGATGACCTTCAGGTTCATGTCATTGTCATCCACTACAAGGACCTTCGCATCGGGATAGCTACATTCGGATGAGCTGCTTTCGGATATTTCCTGAGTCTTTGAAGGCGCCACGGCCTGATCTCCGACAGGGGTGTCATCGACGATATGCTGTGAGAGATAGAAATAGAATGTGGATCCTTTACCGTACGTGCTCTTAACCTCAAGTTTGGAGCCCATCATATCAAGAAGCTTTGTCGTAATGGCAAGTCCGAGTCCCGTTCCTTCTATGGTCCTGTTTCTCTTTTCCTCGAGACGCTCGAAGGAATTGAACAGTTTGGGAAGATCCTCTTCCCGTATTCCGATACCGGTATCCGTGACAGAAACAAGCAGGGTGATGTTATCGCCCTCACGTGATGAAGCTTTTATATCCAGTGTAACGGAGCCCTGTTTGGTATACTTGACCGCATTTGTGAGCAGGTTAATGATGACCTGGCTTATCCTCATGTCATCGCCGAACAGTTCGCTCGGAAGATCCTTATCGGAATTAATGATCAGCTCAAGCCCCTTATCCTTTGCTCTCTGCTCAACCGAGATCCTCAGATTATCGATCAGGTCCGCCACATAATATTTCACCGGCAGGATCTCCATCTTACCGTCTTCTATCTTGGAAAAATCGAGAATGCTGTTGATCAGGACAAGAAGTGTCTTTCCCGCTTTCTTGATATTGCCGGAATATTCCAGGATCTCTTCTTCCTTCGCCTTATGAAGGATCATCTCGTTCATGCCGAGAACCGCATTTATAGGCGTTCTGATCTCATGTGACATCTGCGCAAGGAAGCGGCTCTTGGCCTGGTTCGCAAGCCTTTCCGTTTCCGCGACCTGCATGATCTCCTGCTCGTGAAGAGTTTTTTCCTGAACGCTGTTCTTCAGATATTTCAGGACCGAGGTGAAAGCAACAAGCCCCATGCACCTCGGAACAACGTAAAACAGCACAAGTGCCATCATGTCCGAATTGATCTCATACGATTCGGTCAGCAGCCTGATCGTTTCGTTAGCTGTTGTCGATGTCGTCAGGATCAGCATGTTCGCATCACACAATCCTATCCTGAATCCGACCAGCACCGAAAAGAGGAATCCCAGGCACGTAAGCACGAATGTATATCTTATATATCTGTTGTAGTTGTACAGGATCGAGCAGACCATCGGAAACAGCATGAAGATCGTTCCGTGATATGCAAGCTGTGCATTTGCATAGGACAGCATTCCGACGAAGAAGAACAGCATGAGATAATTGGACACCGGCTTTTCCAGTCCTATCGTATACTTGACCAGATATCCGACGGCAATGAATGCGGTCAGTCCGAACAGAGAATGATTCATGATGCTCTGATCGAGTATGAAAATATGCAGGATATTAAGTACCCAGCAAAGTATCATGACTATCATGGTAACGAGCATGCATTTGAGCGTGTACTCATTCGCTTTCTTGAAATCCGTTGTCTTATCCATCGGTCACTGTCTCCGGTACAAAAATCTATCTCTTATCTGTTTCTCAGATCCTTACCTTAATCTTCATCTTTACGTCCATGTCGGGGACATCATCCGATGCGGCCATCTGGAAATACGGACTTCCGTCATCACGAAAATGCACGCGCCTGATACCGTCTACACGCAGATGCTCCGTTATGGATGTCTCTCCATGATACGCGATCATGAGTTCGCCGTCATCGTTAGTGAAAAAGGAATTATGTCCCGGACCGTATTCGCCTTCGACGGAATAGAAAGTCAGCACAGGCGTGATGCTCTTACTCCATGATAAGGGATCCGTCAGATCAGCTTCCTCATCCGCAGTCAGAAGTCCGAGTGCATAAGTATATCCGTTAGCCGCACCGCCCGAATATGTCACATAAACCTTTCCGTCCTTCACGAATCCGTAAGGTCCCTCATTGTTAATCGTGCCCGACACATTCTCCCATCCAAGCAGAGGCCTTGTCAGAAGCACGGGATCGCTTGTAAGCATCCAGGGCTGTGCATCATCTATCGAAGCGATATAAAGCATGGATCCGGTATCAAGAGGATCCATGATATGTTCACGATAGGACCAGATGACATATGATCCGCTTGCTGCCTTGATATATGTCATGTCCAGAGTAATGCCGTTTTCGGCAAGAGGCGTTCCGTCCTTTCTGACGACACGGACCGGATCATCCCATGAGCCGGGATCGTTTATGCGTCCGCCTTTCTTAAATTTCATCATGTGGCACTGAGGTCCCCAGCTGTGTCCGCTGACAGCAAACAGGATCCACAGGTCATCTCCTATGACATGAAATTCCGGAGCCCAGAATGTCTGCTCCAGATTTCTTGACGGATCAAAATCAAGAATGGGAACCGCCTCAACATCATCGGCAAACAGTCCCTGCACGTCTCCGGCTTCTCTTACATAAAAGCCGATGTCATTCAGATTATCATTGGTCGAGATGTAATACCATTTGCCTTCCCATTTGAAGATCACGGGATCTCCGTAGCCTTCGGCAAGCGGGAACCTGAATCTCTGCTGCGAGATATGGCCGGTAATCTCATATTCACCGTCAGAATCAAACAAAACGTTACTTATATCCCAGGAGACACTCTTCTCCCTGTACGAATCATCATTATATGAAATGAAAGCCTGTACGTTATCAATGTCTTCCGCTGAAGTGACAGTGATGTCAGTCGGCAGCGTGATCCCGATACAGCTTACCTGTGACCAGTACTTTATCGCGGGATTTACGATCCTGTCCTCCAGCTCGGTACAGTCCGGGACCGTATGTCCCTCTGCCGCATCGCCGACACTGCCGGTGCCGCCAAAGGCACTCTGCAATACTTTCGAAGCCTTTTCGCTTCTTAATGCCCTGGACATATTCAGAAGTTCTTCTTTAGACACAAGCTCTTCATCCGAGAAGCGGATTAGGTCTTTCGTCTTCCACAAGACAAACTTTCCCGCAGAAAGCTCATCCGCATCCCCATTTTCAAGAACCCTCTCGGCACAGATGCATATGTCTCCGTCATCCGACACGAATATACCGGGATCCTTTACGCCCATCGGGCATATGGTATTTTTCTCCGTAATGATTCCGGATGCAAACAGGATCCCGTAATTCCTGTTAAGCGGGGTCTTGTCATCACCTGCGGCAAAATGCACGCTTCGTGCAAGTCCCGCGGGATAATTCTCTTCACTTACCGGTCTTGTATATACATATACTTTAGACATCTTCTTCACCTTCCTGCGCGGAGGATTCCGCTGCATCTTCGACAACCGCAGCCTGCTCACTAAGTTCCTTGCGGATTATCTTAATACTCTTTACCAGCATGAAGATTCCGGCAGCCATGAACATTATTATCGCAAGACCGCCGAAAATGAAGACCACACCAAGGCCCATGCTGGCATCCATCAATATAAACTGGTTCATACTCCATACCTCACATCTCCGGACACCTGCCGGTCAGAAAACTATACTTAAAGGTCCTATTGTCAACAATGTCATCAGCGCATCAAACGCTAGTCCCGCAACGAAAGATATCAGATTGGCAAGATAGGAATACCCGATGATCTTTCCCATCTCCATCTTGGATAATTTCTTATATGCGTATGCTTCCGAGATCGGGATCAGGGCAAATTCCGCAATGACCACCCACGCAAGTGCCACGATCTTAAGCACATCGGAATCTTTCATGATCAGACCGGTCACGATGAAAATGGTCATAAGGATCATGTTATGGATGACATTCGTGAGCATGTTGACGCCCTTTATGTACTTCCTGTTATCCAGAACACCCAGGCGCAGTATTATCGGTGTTTCTATCCATACCGTGATCATCACGGATAAAACAATGAAGGCTGCCCCCAGGAAAAGCGGTACCAGTATCGCAAGCAGGATTATCAGATTATACATATACCTTCTCCCTCATGTATCATACAAACAGCTTGCCGTTCTTCCCATCTTCAAGATAATCGTCGATGCTTCCAAGGAACTCCTCATATGCACCGGGTTCCTCCGCCTCAAGTTCCTCAGCTATTGCCTTGGACCTTTCGAACAAAGGATGGGACTTGTCATATCTGTCCTTGTCATAATAATATCCCGCAGCGTTATAGCATACATCCACAAGTTCTTCACGTGTGTCGTATGCCTCACCGCTCAGAAGGTTTTCATACAGATCGATGCTCTTTTTATATAGGTTCTCTATATCCTCTTCATTCAGATCCTTAAGACCTCTTTTTTCACTGTCACAGCATATGATCCTGATGAATTCCGCAAACATCTGGCAGCTGTCGGCATACAGATAATCCCTGTCGTCGGTCTGCTCCATTGATTCAAAAGCATTCATGGACTTTCTGAAGCCTTCAAGTGCTTCGGCGTAATGGTCAAGTGCTTTTTTCTCGCTTATGACATCGCTGTCATACTCAAACACCGCAAGACTGAGTGTTGCATAAGCAAGGTGAGAAAGTGCATATGCATACAGGATCGATTCCTTGTCAGCCTTTGAGTTTTTCGGCTCGCCGAGTGCTTCAAGAACGTCACGGAACTTCTGAAGTCCGCTTTCGCTGCACACTCCTTCATCAGCTTCTTCGCAGGCTTCATCAAAAAGATCATATATCTTATCAAAGTCTTTCATTTAACACCTCCATCTTCAGTTCGTGATTATGAAATACAGCATTATCAAAGCAGATAACAACTCACCGCATACTTCAGCTCAGATCAAGATATGCTTCCATGAGCTTTACAAGCTTGGAACAGTTTTCGTTGGTCTCCTGCTTCACATCGTCCCGGATAAGATTATCATTATTGTGATCATAAGGGTTTCTTGCCGCTGTCAGTTTATCAATAAGAGGGGAAAATTCCCCGAGCGGCATCCTGAACACATCCCGGAAGCAATCATTGTATTCAGCCTTGAGTATCGATGCAAGTCCTCCCGTGGTGGTGCCGTTCAAAAGATTGATCTCCGAAGCGTCGATCTCATATACCGCGGTTTTCCTCTTCATGTCATCTATCTGCCTCTTGGCACCGAGGATATGATCTCCTATGGTTTTATAGTTGCCATGTCCGTTAGCAGAGTCATCGGGTTTCACATGGACATTCTCAAGATCCGCCTCCCAGTCATCTCCGTATTTCTTCTTAAGGCCTGCTGCACCGGTCATCCTCAACAGTTTCTCTGTACGGTTCCAGAGCGGATAGAAATCAACGGTCTGTTCCTTCATCACCATGAAGCGGCGGAAGTACTTGGAGATAGTCCTGAATCCCGTCTCCTCGTCACCATCAATGAGACCGTAATTCTTAAGCCTTGTTATCTGTCTTGGAGTCGCGTCATCACCCATGGGGCCGAGCACAACCTGATACAGGGCCTTCAGAAGATCCTGATCTTCAAGCAGGGCGAAGAACTTCTGGAATTCCCCATAGAATACTTCCTGATGATCCTCGAATATTTCATAAAGGGATTCATCATCTCCGTTTTCGAGAGAATTGATATAGTGGAAGGACAGAATGTCCATCCAGAAAGGAATGCGTCCGGTTATGTCGAGATACTGATTCCTGATCTCATCCGTGACTTCCACGCCTGCCGAAGCGAGATTCGCAAAGTATTTATCAAGTTCTCCGTCAGTGTATTCCGACAGATATGCATTGAGCAGGATGTTGCTGAAATTGGAGACATCGAAACCTACTCCCGCTTCAAGTTCCGCCATCAGGTGTCTCGATAGGAAAAGGAAACCGATCTTATTTTCAGGCTGATACGCAAGTTCCCTGAGCACAAAGAATCCTTCCGGGTAGTCTTTGAAAAGTTTCTTCGAATAATCGAATTCATCGATTATGCAGATGACTCTGTATCCCATTTCGGAAACAACCTGCTTGAAAAAACTCCTGATGCGCTCACCGCCCGTTTCCTCGACGGATGAATCGGCAATCCTGTTATATCTGCGCTCTAACTTGGATGTCACCTCATCAAGATCCTCCAGGATCTCAAACGCCTGATCGGCGATCGCCCTGAAAAACGAGTCCGGCGTATTGTAGTTATACATCACGAGGTCAAGGACCATGACCTTATCTTTCAGGAGTTCTTTTCTGTTCTTCTTGAAGACGTTTTCCGCCAGTGAGGATTTGCCTATTCTCTGCGTCCCGACCAGGCCCATCGATCCGAAAGCATCATTATCCAGAAGTCTGGCTCTTACCTGAGCTTCAGCCTCTTCACGGTTTATGTACCTGGATGTATTAATGATATTTCCGTAATCGGCATATATGTTTTCCATTGTCATCCCCCTTAGTTCATGTTCATCCATTCTCTGAAAAACGATATGAGGATCTTCACCTTGGTGTTTTCCTTCTTCTTGATGACAGCTCTGTCGATCAGGTCCTGAATAAGGACGTCCTTATTTTCAATATCGATCTCGTCAATATCAGCCCACTCACTGTTTCTGGTAAGCGCAGCGATCCTCTTGAGAATGTCATAGCACTCGTCCTCGACTCCCGATTCGTCACCGGGGCTTAAGAGATTATCAAAAAGATCCACGTCTGCTTCTTCAAGCATCAGAGCTTTGACCTTCTCTGCAAGAGCGTTGGTGACTCTGACTCTCTTGTCGATGTTCATCTGCTTGACGAGCCTGTCACAATAGAGCTGGATGTAATACGGCTGACCATAGAACCAGCTTGCGATCAGATCCACGCTGTTTTCCATGAATCTGGTCTCTCCGCCCGGAAGTCTCAAAGGCTCTTCTATCAGCTGTCTGACGCTTTCATCATCAAGCCTGTCAACCCTGATGGGCTGTGTCACCTGGAACTGGTTCCTGAATTCCTTGATAAAGTTCGGCATTGTATCCTGACCGATCAGAACGGCTTTGAACAGATCTGCCTCCAGGAGTTTTTTCCATGTATCCATGAATGCCGTTATCATCGGCCTTTCATCCCTGATATATCTGTACAGATGAGTGAACTCATCGATCATGATCAGGATTTCTTTGCCAAGCGGCTTGCATATCTTGCGATGAACCAGTCTCATGAATGAAACAAATTCCTCATCATCGGTAAACTTCCTGTCCGAAAGTTCATCAAGGAATTCCTCGGATATCAGACCTTCTGCTTTCGAATCCTCCAGAAGATTCTCCGCATAATCAACTATGAGATCCCTGATGTTGTTATAGACACCTGTTGCCGATTTGGCTGCACCTATGGAGAACTTGATGATCATGAACCTGTCCTTGAGTCTGTCTTCAAGGAAGTTGGCAATGGAGCTCTTCCCGCATCTCTTCTGTCCGTATATGATCTCGCATCCGCTCACGTTGTTAACGAGGGCGTTTTCAAGTGTATCCAGGAGCACGTCACGTCCGACGAATATCCCGGCCTGGGTCACATCTATGGAATCACCGGTAAAATACGGGCTCTGGATAGGCTCGAACACATCTTTTGCAGAAGATATCGCAAAGAGAGACTCCTCGGTCTTCCTAACATCCTCATGATCGATGTATGTGGTGATCAGTTTAACGGTATAAGTCTCACCCTGACTGGGAATCTCCAGTTCCTTGGATGCACTGCGGCCGCCTTTAAGATACTGTGCGATCGGCATTTCCTCGACCAGTTCATTTCCGTCAATGTCCTCGACCTTCAGTCTTACATCCCTTGCACTTGCGGTGTTTTCCTTGTTGATCACAGTGACGGATATACCCTGTATCTCATCTACTATCGGCACATCCGTGATAGGGATCTGAACCGTGAGATCCGGTCTGAGTTCATCCCTTGTTCTTCTGGAGAGTTCATCGAGAATATCCAGAAGGTCCTCTGCGATCTCCGAAAGGAATCTTATTCCGAAATATGTAGGATATGCATCGATCGTGCTCAGGAGCTGTTCCAGCTGATTATGGACATTTCCTATCGTTGCCATCCTGTTATCATAGTCATCGTAATCATAGATCTCAATGCCCTTTTCATAAGCATTCACAAGTGAGTCGAGATACTTGATATCGGCATCAAATGCAAGGATATTTCCCTTGAACGCTCTGAGTTCATTCAGCTGATCATCGTTGAATGCCTTAACAGTCTTGACCTTGCTGATGAGATCAAGAAGATCATTTTCGTCCTGGAAGCTTCTTCTTGATATAGCCTCAAACAATCCGTCATATGTCTTTATGATTCCCGAAGCTGAGATGAAATTGGCAAGCTGTGATATCCATATATCCGACTTGTCATTATCGGATGATGCGAGCACATCGCGAAGATATTTGCTCTTGCTTATCAGGAGGATTATCTCCTTCATGTAGCTGTCGCCGTATACATCATTTCCGTCCATTGCCTGTGACATGAGGGCGATGATTGCATTCTTTATGCCCTCTTCATTGTCGGGCATATTATATATAGGTATCCTGGCAACACATGAAAGGTAGTTTACTACATCCTGTCTTCCTACTCTTCCCATGTGAACATCGTTTTCCATGGAAAATTCAAAACAGGCACATGCGCAATTAAAGCTGCCGTTTTTCTGAAGTTCGAGTCCCCAGCTGCTGGCACTGTTTCTCAGCAGTTCGTAGTACCTGGTACTGTTTCCGTTGATCTGATTTTCAAGATAAGCGGCCGTTCCGAAGAATCCGGTTCTTTCACGAAGCTTATGCTCCCATGCCTCACGATCCAGTCTGCTTACATCATAATCTCTGTAAAGATTCTGCTCAATCTTCTCAAGCGGGATACCGACAGGTTTCTTGGCATAGCGCTCAACGAAGAATGCTTCAAATCTTCCGGCATATCCCAGAAGAAGATCGGATCCTATGCTCTCAAAATCCGCATTGTTCTGAACATCATCCTCTTCAGCCACAGAACCGCTTTCACGGATCTTTCCGATCTGCTCGTCAATGTCCTTCAGCACGTTCTGCAATTCGCTGTCTATTCCCTGATTGCCGGAAGAAATCTTCTGTATGAATGAAAATGCTTCATCATATCTTCCGAGATAAGCATAGGAAAGAGCAACGCACTGGTAGCACACATTCGATTTGTAGCCTCCCTGCAGTGCACGCTGCATCCTGTCAACAGTCTGCTCGTATCTCTTGTCCTGATAGCAGGCGATCGCAGATCTGAAATAGCAGAATGTCACCTTGTCTTTTTTATTTGTCTTGCCATACAGTTCGATCAGTTTATCCTGGACCCTGATAATGTTGTCGGTGTCCTTGGCCTTGACGTACATGAGATTCAGTTTCTCGTAATAACCTGTCTGTTTGGTGATGGGAAGTTTTTCAAATTCCCCTTCGTATTTCTCCATGTTCCCAATTGCCGCATCCAGTCCGTCGCTGTGAAGAAGCAGCTCGGACAGATCCATTATGCAGGAAACATACTTTTCACCTTTTCCGGTTATCTCCGACTCGTAATACTTTTTGGCCTTCTGAACATTCTCTTCAATGTGCCATGCCCTGAGTGCGATAGCATGATTATCGGTTCCCTTGGGCATGGACGTGCCATAATCAACATATCTCTGCAGGATCACATTGGCATTATCCGCGAGTCTGGCCAGTTCGGAGTTGTCCGGGAACATTTCGGAAAGCTCATTTATATACGAATATGCCTCCTTATAACGGAGCGCATTATAATATGCATCCAGCCTGGCATTGATGTCATCCAGATTCACGGACGTCACCGACTGGGCAGAGGCCGGTGCATCACCCTCAACGTTCTCACCCAGGTTCCTCATGCACAGATTGATCTGATGTCTGCAGATGTTTTCCATGTAACCGTATTCCATGGATTTCTCGAAACAGTTCCTTGCCTGTTTCCATTTGGACTGCCTTCTATAGCACTCACCGGATCTGTACCAGCAGTTGCCCAGTTTCATCTTGTTGTAATAGATGGTACGGAGAGTCTCGAGTGCACCGAGTGCATTCGGGAAATCATCTATGATACTTGCGAAAGTATATTTCTTCTCGTAGAATGCAACCTTTTCGTTTCTGTCACACAGCTTGATCTCCTGCTGCAGATCCAGCAGAGTATTGAGTGCTTCCTTAAGGCCAAACTCAACCACCATCATGTCCAAGCAGGAAAGGATCGACATGCCCTTTGAAGATGTGTCAGCCATGATGTCGTCCATGAACAGCCTCTCAGCTTCGAGTGGCTCGTGATCTGCCAGCCACTTGGACATGGCTTTGCCGTAGCGTTCGGGGAAGGTTTTCTTTCCTTTGTTAAAAGAAGATAACTGAGCAGCAAACAATTCTGCTCGCAGATTCATCTCGATGTAAAGAGGATCGGAATCATGCTTTTTGAGCAGAGCGGAAAAACGGCTTTTAGCGCCGAATGCATCATTTGCCTTGAGATATCTCAGGAAATCATTCTCGAGCTTGGCACGGTCTCCCTCGCCGCTTTCAGGGGCACTTTCAGGGAGGGCATCTTCACTCTTTTGAATCCTGGTTATCTTAAGTGTCTCAGGCTGAGGCGTAAGTGACTCATCAAGGTCGGGGTTCTGACCTGCCACTTTTTCAATGTACGCATACCTGTCTTCGGAACCGAGCATTCCGTTTAAGTATCTGGCTTTAATGTCAGACCATATCTCATCTACCTTCAGACCTGACAATGCTTCTTCCACTTTACCGGTGTCTGTCGCATCACCGCCTTGTCCAAGGATATAATTGGCAAGCCTTAGGACCGACTCATATCTGTTGTTGCCGAGCAGGATCGCTTTTTTGTAGTACTCGATGATACGGTCGTCACGGACATGTTCCTCGGCAGCCCTGGTACATTTCAGCACATTGTTAATACATGCAACGGGATGGGATTCGGAAACTGATATCGTGTACCCGAGAAGATCCAGGAATCCGCTCCAGTCGCCGGCATTCTGATATACGAGGAGCATCATCTTAAGAGACGTCACCTGCCCATATTCGGGTGTGACTTTCTTAAGCAGGCTCAGCAGATAGTCCATTATCTCAAGGCATCTGTCGTAGTTTTCCGTAGACAGATACAGGACCACGATCCTGTATATCGCATTCTTGGCCTTTTCGGGAGTCTCCTCTATCGAACGGATGAAATATCTGTATCCTTTATCGGGGTTCAGTTCAACTTTAGATGCAACGATCCCTCTGAAAAATGCGGAGCCGTCTCTGATGAGGGAATTCTTCTCAGCCTCATACCTGTCTTTCGTGCCGGCCAGATAATCAAGCAATCCCTGAATGCGCTTGTCTTCATCCTTCTTCTGCGCAAGGATATTGCCGGCAGCATCATATTCCTGCTCATTGAAATGATCAAGGCAGGCTTTCTTTTCATCATCGGACAAAGCTGTGATCCCGGACAGTTCCTCATCGAACAGATAATACGAGCCCTCGACCAGCACTGATTTAAACTCCATCTCCTGCACCGATCCGGTCTCGTTCTCAGTTCCGGGTTCCGCAGTCGCGAAGAGTTCTTCGGTTTCATTCTCTGATGCAGCATCCGCCAAATCAGGAACCACAGACGCTTCAGGCGCTTCCGGTGTTTCAGGTATTTCCGGGACTTCCGGTGCTTTAGTCTCTTCCGGCACTTCTTCCCCGGCAGGTGCGGAGATGTCCTCAAATTCCCTGATCTCGCTGATCTCATATGCATTCACGGATTCCATGCCGTTTTCGGTAATAAAGGAAACCGATTCCTCATCACCGCCGCAAACTACACCATCCTTTGCCGAACCGTCCGCAAGAGTAAGGATCACTCTTTTTCCGATATAATCAGAGGCATTGATAACGGGCTTTTTATGGATATCTGTTATATCTTCGCACTCTATGATGTCGCCGGTATCGAGTTTGATGGTGTTGCCGTCGAAATAATCTATGACTCCGGTCTTACTCTCAGCACCTGTCGTTACGACTACCTGATCTTTGTTCTTCAAGTATTTCATTATTCCGGAGATCAGTTCGACATTAATATTCATGATCAGCCCTCAGTAATCAGATAAGCAATTGAAGATAATCTATTGAAAGATCCTGTTATTTGATTATGCCCGCCTTCTATACGGAAGACGGGCTCATTGTTGATGGATCATTACGCTTTGTTCGGATCATACATGACAGGTTCATGTGATATGTCACAGTTTGGCTATCTCACCGGTCACCCTGCCGGACACATCATCGAATTGCCTGTACAGCTGTTTGACACCCTCAAAGTCTGCGAACATCTTATGAAGGATCTCCTGAACACTTGCCTTCTGAGTCTGGTATTTCAGCACAATGTTCTTTCTCTTGAAATTGTTGGATATGAGTGTTCCGGCACCGACAATGGCTCCGATCGCAGTTCCGATAAACAGAAGCATTGATGTGAAGAAAGCTGCAACTCCGCAGGCAACGCCAAGGCCGATGGCAACATATGCGCTTACGTCCTTGACCGTAGCCAGTTCCTGCCTCTGCAGATCCGAGTAGTAGCTGTCTATCTTGCCGGTCTCGGATGTTTCATTTGTGAAATCACAATCCGTCGAATAGTCCTGGATGGTGATTGGATGGACATTCGAATACATCGAACGGTAATACTGGAAATACGAAGTTGCAGCCTTGTCCTGAAGAGTCTTGGTAAGTGTGAACATGTTAAGACGCATCTGACCGTTTACATCATCATTTCCGATATCGTATACCCATCTGACGATCGTGGCGATGATATTAAAGTCAGCTTCCCTGTGACGAAGCTCCTCTTCGTAGGTCTGCTTTGCTCCTTCAACATCGCCGCTCATCCTGATGATGAGTTCGTTATACTCGATCTCATTATATGTCTCTATCTCGACATCATTGGGCTTGGCGAGAAGTTCATTCAGATATTCCTTGAGATAGGTGTTGCGCTCTGCTACCGGAACGTTGACTATCTTAAGGATAAATTCGAGAATGTTGAAATTGTTATGAGCAAGATCGAGCATTCTCTTTATGTTGTTGTAATCATTGCAATAGCTGGAAAGAGTAGGGAACTCGTATGACTGTGCCTGGGTCAGTCCCTGCATCTTTCCCCTGATCATATTGATGACGTCATCCTCACTGTAACCTTCGGATTCGGCGCATTCCACGACCAGCCTGTGTATATAATCCGAGATCATCCTGGATGTTTCGTCATCTACCTGGTCCGTGAGAGTCTTGCTGATAAGGGAGAACAGCATGAGGAAAGTATTCTCATCGCTTCCCTTAAGTTCACACTTCTGATACTCGAGGAACCATTTGACGGCAGCGTCATTTCTGTCCATGCGCATGTTGAATATCATATAGAACATTGCGCTGTTCTTGCGGTCCAGTTTGACGGAAGTCTCTATCGCACGCTCCGCAAGGGCTTTGTCATCTGCCTTCCAGGCCATGACGGAAATCAGGACGCTGGTAAGCCAGTAATTGGGAGTGAGCAGGTGCTGTCTCTCAACCGACTTGTATATCATCCTGTCACTGACCATGCTCAGATCAAGATTATCCATCATTCCCTGCACGATCTTTCTGATGGTGCGGAAATTATTGAAGTCATAATACTTCTTGTTATTCAGTGTCCTGATCTTCTTGTTAGCCAGCTCGACATGCTTATATCTGGTGTATAACTGGTCGATCTGTCCCTGCAGCTCATAAGCGCTGAGTGCGCGGTTTATTGAATTGTTGATGCTTCCCGCCGCGTTATCGAGCGTATTACGTATATGCTGATTGTATTCGTTCAGTGTATTGTTAGCCTGATTGACATTATTAACCGCATAGTTTATTTCAGACCTGAGCTCGGCATTTTCTCTTTCAATCTGATTCAGTTCCGATTGCAACCGGCTTACTTCGGACCTTAATTCCCAGTTACCCAATTACTTCACCTCCCTGGACACGTTCACGGCGCGTTCCCTGCCCCATTTATCGATATCTCTTACCAGTTCCGGATTGATCTGGGATATCGGTATGATGGATCTCATCGCAGCTATAAGCATCTCGGGCGTTATGTTCTCTTCATGGAGAATTGCTTTCTGTGCGACTTCCTTAACAGCCGTTTCTATGTCCGAATAAGAATATCCTTCAGTCAGAGCCACAAGCTTATCCAACAGATCATCCGCAGGTTCCGACTTCAGGGATACGTTCATGTAATGCCGGATCGTGTTCCTTCTCTCCTTTTCATTCGGAAGACCCGCATAGAACACTTCGGTGAAACGTCCCTTCCGGTACAGTTCATACGGAAGGACATTCACATTGTTGGCAGTGGCGACCATGAACACTTTGTTCGATGATTCCTGAACCCAGAACAGGAACTCTCCGAGGACTCTCTTTCCCGTTTCATTTCCCGAATCCGATGTGGCCAGGACTTTTTCTATCTCATCTATCCACAGAAGACAGGGGGAGACATTCTCGATGAACTGAAGTGCCTCACGCATCTTCTTTTCGCTTTCACCGACCCATTTATCGAAAACGGAACCGATGTCGAATCTGAAAAGAGGAAGATTCCATTCCTGTGCCACAAGCTTTGCGGTCAGCGACTTTCCGCAGCCGGGCACGCCCACAAGAAGAATTCCCTTCGGCGCCTTGAGATCGTATTCCTTAAGCGCATCTTCGGGCATGAAGAATATCCTCTTCTTCTCCGCAAGCCAGTCCTTGAGGTTCTCCATTCCGGAGATCTCATATTTCTTGTAAGGTTCTATGTACTGAACGGTTCCGACTTTGGGATAGATCTTCTGCTTCTGCGCGGAGATCTGCTGTATCCTGCTTTTCAAAAGGCCTTTATTGCCGATTATCTCTGCGGAGAGAATGTTCTCGATCTGGATCTCGGTAAAGCCTCTGAGGATCGCCGCCACATGTGCAACATCATCGTTATCCCACTCGATCGTAAATCTTCCGGAATAAGTCTTGATGAACTTGCAGATCTGCTCTATGCGCTCCGGAGAAGTGGGAACATCAAGATTGACCACCATTCCGAAGCTTGATATCCTGGCCCATACGGGATCTGCCGTGACCAGTATGACAACGGCGTTGTTTTCCCTGGCCATGTAGAGGATGTTCATCAGTTCACGCGAATATGCACTGTCATCTGATATCCTGCGCACGTCACCGAGGACTATGTTAAGGCTCCTGTTTTTCTTGATCTGTGACAGGAAAAATCCCAGCGGATCATCATCCGTGTCGATAGTCTCGGATCTTCCGCCGATGTTCTTTACCTGCTTGGCATCCGTGTAATACATGATCTGCGCCTGAGTCTCGGATGAAATGTCATACAGGATCCTCTCGACGCGCTCTCTTTCATTCGTATTTACTATGACAAGCGGTGTCCTGGCATATATGTAATTGATTATCTCTTTCTTGGCCTGTGCGTAATCACTCATATGAAACCTGCTCTTCGATGAACTTCTTTAAGTTTGACTTCTTGTACATATAGAAGAATTCTCCCACAAACGCATCGCCTTCATATTCGGAAAGGCGTCTCATGTATTTGGAAAACTCTTCAACAAAAGCTGACAGATTATTGCTTATTTCCTTCCTGAGATCGTTTTTTGTTTCCGCGGGCAACGCCGATATGCCGTCAAAAAACAGGCAATCACGCACCACCTTCTTGAAATCGCGCAGTCCTTTTTCAAACAAAAACAGATCGTGATCTTCAAAGCATTTGTTCACCGAGCTTTGAAAATCATCTGCGGCGCTTCTCAGAAGCACGGTTTCAAGTTTTGCTATCTCATTGCGGATGATAATACCCAGACCATCACCTGCAACGACCGGATCCGAAATGAGCAGTCTGGAAAACTCCGGACTTTTTCTTCCTTTCAAGACCGAAGCTTTTATACACTCAACCCACTCGGAATACGGAATCTGCTCTCTGTCCATACGGATCACTTAAGGAAGCTGAAGGGAGGCTCCAGGCTCCACTCAGGCAGCTTCTTGTTCATTTCCTTGAGTCTTTCGTCAGACACATCATAATTGCCGGTATCTTCAGATCCGAAGTTCTCCTGTATCCTCTGCTCAAGAAGATCGCTAAGGTCCATGTTCATATTCTCGTCCATTTTATTGCCTCACTTTCATCAAATGATCAAATGTTTTTACAGATACTCTAACTTGCTGTCAAGCTGTGCCTTAAGTTCCTTTTCACTCTCATAGAACTGTTTGAAGTCTGCAAGTTCCGTCATGCAGGCTGTCAGCTGTGTAACAGCTCTGTCCACTCTTGCGGGGAAGTCCTTGTTGGCCTTGATGATGCTGATGACCAGGAATCCTACAGCAAGGGCTGTTGCTATCAGTGAATAGGGCGTCACGAATGCCAGTCCGATCGAAAGGATCAGGACAATGACTGCCACGATGTTCGGTGTGTTGACATACATGAGCTGGAACTTGTTGTTATTGAAGTATTCCTTCATGTTGTTGATCTGCTCATTCTGATCCAGACCGTTCGACACTCCCGACCATGTATCTATAGCGAGAGGGAAATCAAGAGGAACCGTTTCCTGAAGCATAAGTGCCCAGTTCTCAAGTGCTGCAGAGAACCATGCTTTGGTGTTCTGGAGTCCGAATTTCTTGACATGAATGTCAGTCTGATCGGAATCATCATATACAGCCCACTTGATCATCTGTTTTCCGATATTGAACTTCTCGTTCTGAACAGCCTTATACTCCTTAAACTGAGCCTGAGCCGCATCCACTCTTCCATCGTTATCGATGACGAAGTTGAAGTATGCCTGCTGGTTCTTGAGCTCGAGTTCTTCGGCGTCATAATTCGAGATGAGGTTCATGAGTATCGCATCGACCCTGCTCTTGTAATTAGCATCTGTCTGCTCTTCAAGCTCGACATCCATGGCATCGATCATCGTAATGAGCTTCTCATATTTGGACACATCCGCATAAGAATTCTGTATTGCGCCGTAATTGGAGCATGACTGAGGGAGTGCGCTGTAATTGCACTGTCTTGCGGGGGGAAGGAGCTGTATGTATCTCTGATAAGAACATACAAGTTCTTCGGAAATATCCGGATCGGAGTTCAGTTCCACGAGCCATCCCCTGATGACGTTGTTGACGTCATTTTCAAGCTCTTTATCCGTTCCGAAAAGTCCGCTTAAGAATGCCTGAAGAAGGATTGCCGATTCCTGCTGCATCTTGGTGGGATCAAGTGTCTTGAGATACTCGAAGAACCATTTCTTCGCCGTGCCGTTTCTTCCGAACCTGAGATTGAACAGGCAGAAGAAGAGCGATGCCTTTACGGGATCACGTCTCACGCACTCCGAAAGAGCATTCTTGGCGACTTCGGGATAATTGTTGATCCATGCGGTGATCGCCATGAGCGCATATGAGAGCCAGTATCTGGAACTCGTGATCCACAGTTCCTCGGACAACTCCTGAATGGTGCTGTTACGGACAAGGTTGATGTCGAAATCCTTGACAACACCTATGACGGTCTTCCTGATGGCGTCGTGATCTCCGAACTGCTCCTTGAGCACCTGATCGATACGAAGAATGTTCTCATGGGCAAGCTGCTTTTCCTCGTTCTGGATCATGTCCTGCTTGAACTTGCTGATGCTCTGATAGATCTTATCCGTCGTCTGTCGTATGCTGTCAGTTGATGAGTTGACCGAATCGATCTTCACATCGACCTTAGATTTGAATTGGTCAATCGTCTGGTTCAGATTATTGACCGCATTATATGATGCACTGCTCATTTTTCATTCTCCTCCTAAATATCCAGCCCATCGAAGACATTTACCAGATCTTCATTCTTGGCATCATTGTATTTATAAAGCTCTCTCCAGCTCTTCATCTCTTCAAGAGCTTTCTTCAGGATCGCACAACCGTTTTGTTTCTTGGCTTCGAGTATTGCCTGAAGATCCGCGATCCTTCGCCATAGCAGGAAGCCGCTCACAACTCCGAGAAGGATTCCTATCACAAGAGAGATCTTGTTGAACTTCACGGCAGTGATGATCAGCGTTATGATCGCCGCGACAGCCATTCCGAGGAATATCATGACGTACTTATCTTTGATAGTATCCCACACTCTGTTCTTGTTGTAATGCTTCACAAGATCCTCAACGGATTCATTGTAGGAATTTTCATCACATTCTCTTTCCCATCCATCGATCGATATCCTGTAGGTTGCTTTTTCTCTCTTCCGGTAATTTTCACCGAACAGTGCAAAACCTTTTGCTATCCACTTCTTAAGATATGTAAGGGCGAACTTCTTGACGGTGATGTCTACCTGTGACATATCCTCTTCAAACGCCCATTCATACAGCAGTTCGTCAAGGGATGTGGACTTCGGTGTTGCGGGAAACTCGGTGTTGAAGTATTGCTGGGCAAGTCCCAGATTTCCCTTGGCCCTGATGACCATCTCGTTGTAACGCTTATTCCTGACCACCTTCAGCTCATCTTTGTCGTATGCATTGATGAGATCGTACAGAATGTTCTCGATCCTCTGGAACATGTTGGTCTCGATGTTGGCATCGGCTTCGAACACTCCGCGGAAATATACGGCCAGCACTTCATTCTTCTCCGCATCCGACAGCAGCGACTTCATGTCTTCATATTCGGTGCAGTTTCTCCTGAGCGTGTCGAACTCATTCTCCGTAATGTGTATATAAGACTTGGAAAATTCAAGCGTGCGCTGTGCGATCTTGTTACCGTAATCGGGATGCACGCTCTCCATCTGCTCGAGCAGTCCGGTCAGATACTTATGGACAAGAGCCTTGAATTCCTGATCGACGCCGAAGACTCCCGACAGATATGTCTGAAGAAGGTACTGCCATTCTTTTCCGAGGTTCTCCATGTCAACACGGTCAAGATACGACAGATACCATTTCTTTGCCGCATCGATCCTGGTGAACCTGAGATTGATCAGCAGGAAAAAGAGAGCTGATTTGGAGTAGTCCATGGTAAGTGACTTGGACAAAGCTCTCTTTGCAGCCTCTTCTTCATTATTGGCCCACAGCATGACTGCCATGATGGCATATGCAAGCCAGTATTCGGTATTCTGCAGATAAACTTCCTCAACCCTTTTCCTGAGGGTCTCGTCGGAACAGATATGTGCATCCAGTCCGATGACATAACCGAGTGTGATCCTTCTGAGTTCATTAAAGAACTTGAATCTGGTGAAATACTCATCGGTAAACTGGCTCACATTCTTGGAAGCCGTGCTCAGATTCTTGAATGTGAAATAAGACTTGGTCAGATCATCGATCAGATTGAAAAGTTCCGTGGTGCTGACGTCAGCCTCAGCCACACGGTTCTTCACATACTCCATGGATTTATTTACCGCAACATCCATGGAACCTGCGTTATCTGCCAAAATATTGATATTCTCGATCAGAGTTTCCAGTTCTGCCTGAAGCTGTGCATTTTCGACGTATGCTCTTTCGATCTGAGCACTGAGCCGATTGATCTCAGCCATTAGCTGCCTGGCTTCTTCGGCCTCCGCCCTAGCTTCTTCTTCGGTCATTGTAAATCCTCCTATACGCTGAGTTCTCTGTAAAATACCTTATACTCTGAAGGTGTTATAGCCAAAAGATTGCTGAAGTATGCTTTATAACTGGCGCTGTCCATGGAGCTCCCAAATGCTATGCTCGCTCTGACAGTATCAAAAAGGCTGTCCATCACCTTATAGTATTTGTCGTCCGGACGTCTGACAGACGGATCATTCATCGAATACAGTTTATCGAATCCCTGCTCTGAAAAATCCTTCTCCCTGCAGTTATACTCTGCGACAAGATCACCGGTCTTCACATCGGCGATCACCCAGTAAAGCGGTCTCTGAAAATCTCCGGTATCAAGATTCTTCTTCTCGAACGTATATACAAAATATGCAATGTAATACTTATCATCTTCCTTATGAATGACAGGATTGGAAACACCGTGAGGGATCTTGGCGCCTCCGAGTACCTGACCCTGGATATTTTCGTTTATCTCCTTGATGGTAATCATGCCTTTTACCTCCATCCGACACTACTGTCATTTCTTCGACAAAACTATGCAAGTGGGATCCTTGACGATCCTGGTTCCGTTTCCGTAGCACATCTCATTGTACTTATCCAGGGAAACATAACTCTCTCCGCCGCCGGAGTCTATTATGTCAAAGCCCTGAATCTCGCCGGTCTCAGCCTTGTCAACTCCGGTGACCGTAATCCAGTGATCGGATACCACTTCGCGCCTGACGCCCAGAAGGTCATACACGTCCTTCTGTCCCCAAAGCGTCTGTGAATCAACAGCAACATTGATCACATCACCGGCTTCAAGTCTTTCAGCGACCTGATTGGCATCGAGCACATTATCGAATTCATAAAGCTCCGTATTGAACTTGTCTCCAAGCTGTTCGTTAAGCTTGCCGTACAATTCCATGAACTGTTCGGTGGTTGTGCCTCCACAGCCTTCCGGAGGTCCCTCCACATTGCAAAGGTTGTTTTCAACAGCTATGTCGAGTACCTTGTTTTCCGTTAATTCATTGGTGCCAAGCAGCTTATTGACCGCATTTGCCTGGGAAGTAGGACCGCATGTGCCCTCGAATCCTCTGGAGTTGACGCCCTGGGTATAGAAGCTTCCCGTTTCATAGAATTCCGGATTATCTTCCAGCACCGACTGTTCAAAGTCATCAAATACTCTTTCCGGAGTCTCGGCATCAACGCTGTCTAAATTACCTGAAGAATCAATATCAATTCCGTTTGCAACCTGCAGATCATGGTTAAGTGCCTGCCATTCCGGATCCTGTGAATATGTCTCATAATCTTCGGGACCGTAATTATGACTGTTCATATATTCAGTCATATTATTCAGGGCCGATTCGGGATCGGGCTCCGTGTTTTCGGCGACTTCCTGAATGGCATCGGTCTGTTCGACATTCGAATCATCAAATTCCTGAGGAACATCCCCCGAATGATCAATATCTACAGTTTCACCTTCAGCCCATTCGGTTGCTTCCTCCGGATCATGCAGTTCGCCTATCGTTATGCTTCCGTCATCATTCCATTCAACAGATGACTCGGGTTTTTCTTCAGCTTCAGGGATCTCCTGTGATACTTCAGGTACTTCCTCTGCTTCAGGGATCTCCTGTGATACTTCAGGTACTTCCTCTGCTTCAGGCATCTCCTGTGCTACTTCGGGCACTTCCGCTGCTTCGGGCATCTCCTGTGATACTTCAGGCACTTCCTCTGCTTCAGGCATCTCCTGTGCTACTTCGGACACTTCCGCATCATCCTCGAATTCAAGTTCTTCGGATGTCTCAACGGAATCCATGATGTTATCGATCTCGCTGCCCGTCTCTTCCGGAACTTCTCCGGTCTCGGAGATTTCCTCGGCAAACTCTATATTCTCCGGTGCTTCTGCGGAATCCATCATATCCTCGATACCGCCTTCCGCAGCTTCCGGCAAGTCTCCGGCCTCAGATATTTCTTCCGCAAGTTCTGCTCCTTCCGGAACATCAGCTGCTTCACCGGATGAAAGTCCGTCAAGCATACCCGGATCTTTATGCCATGCGGGGCCGTCATATGAATAAGACAAGTCACCGTCTATATTGGCTGACAGCTCCTGCTGAAGATTGATCCTCTCCTGAGCTATCATGGCCTCCATCTCTTCTCCGTCTTCAATCCCATTATCGCGGAGATCATCGCGCATCACTTCCAGATTCTGTTCGATCGCCGCATTTCCCGATTCCCAGAGTTCATTAGGATCCCTGGTAAGGATCTTCACATCTTCGTCCTCAGCATACTCAGTCTCAGGGTATTCTGCCTGCTCAAAAGCATTCTCTGAGCTTTCTGATGAGGCATCCATCTCCTCAAAGCCGCCCTCATGTTCTTCGGATAGCATTTCGCTTACCTCGGGCTCATCATCAAAAACGAGATCTTCCGATTCGACAGAATCCATTACCGAGTCGACATATTCGGGCTGATCGAGTGAAATGTCTTCTTCCGCAAAATCAAGACTCTCTTCCATGGGCTCGACTGAATCCATGGTTGAAGAGACATCCACGTCAAGCGAATCACTGAATCCTTCGTCGAAAGATTCCGTGCTCTCGCTATAATCCATGCCCTCATCATAGCTGTCCATTCCGTCCATGCACGTACCCCCCTATTTCATGAGAAACCTGTCGTGTTTCAGGATATCTTCATATTCGTCGTTTGTTATTCCGAAATCATTCTTGATCATGGCCTTCCTGAGGAACTTGATCTTCGTACAGTTCAGGAATTTCTTGGTAAACGATATCGATCCGAAACGATCCGCGATCTTCTTGACATCGCCATTCATGGTCACGAGATATTTCAGGAAATCTTCTTTCGTCTCGAATCCGTACAGTTTTTCATTGACCAGCTTGGTCGCAACGAAATCCGCATTGGTCCGAAGTTCCTGATCGCAGCATCCCGAGCAGAATGCGTTGTACCTGCACTCCCTGTGAGCCATCAGCAATTCCTGATGCGACTCCCAGTAATGGATCTTACCGTCCAGCTCGTCGTCCCTGATGACATCTCTGATATCAGCCTTGTCGTGAACATTGTAGGTGCTGATCTGCAGATGATTATCAAGTTTTCCGAAATGCAGCAGTGCCTCACCTACGCCAAGTCTTCCGAGAAGTTCATAGTTCAGGTCGCTCATGTTGGTCGCAGTCCTGACCGCATCCTTATTGTCCTTCTCAACGAGCTTGAACATGATCTTTACGTCGGTATTAGCCACGATCTCTTTTCCGACGGATGTGGGCGACTGGTCCGCGATGATGATGCTGGTACCGTAGGAACGTATCTCCTTGATCAGATCTTCGAGAGTCTCTACCGTGGAGCCCTGTGAATCCGCTCCGTCGCCTCCGCCGCTGTTACCGTGTCCGAGGAGAACGTGTGCCTCATCTATCAGGAGGACGTTCTTCAGTTTTCCGTCACCCGAGACATTGTTTTTCGTATATACGCAGAACAGGATCAGCATGAGAGCCATGATGAGCGATTTCTGTTCCTTGTTGTTGATCGCATTGAGCTCGAGTACGGTCGGATGTGTCAGCAGGTCCTCAATGGGGATGGTATGTATGGTGTCGTAGATATTGCTGTTCTGCTCTATCATGCTGACAAGCCTTACGATACCTGCACTCTCGATATTCGACTTTGCCTCACCCTTATAATTCGAATGCTCGATGTTTCTCTTGAAGACCTTGATGAATTCGTACATTCCGAACAGTTCAATGTCAGGATCATCAAGCGTGCTGTTCTTCTTCCATCCATACTCGGTGTAGCAGTCATTGATCGCACCGAGGAATATGTCCGGCAGAGGATTGGGCATTGAAAAAGAAGCCTTGAATGCCGCCGCAAGGCTGGGCGTATAGCTTTCAACCGTCACTCCCCTGGGAGGAATGAAGGGATTGATAACAAACGGAGATACATTATTCTTGCCGGGCGTGAAGATCTGAAGTTCGGGAATCGCATCTATGAGTGATCTGTACTCGGTCTTGGTAGGCTCGATCGCAAGGAAAGGAATGTGGAATTCTCTCCAGAACTGAAGCAGCAGGCCGAGTGAGAAATTGGTCTTACCTGAACCGGGCATTCCGACTATCAAGCCGTGCTTGGTGAACTGATTGAGAGGAATTCCGGCATGTGCACCGTCATCAAGTCCGTTTCTTGCGGCGTTCTTGATACGGCCGACTTTGAAGTTGCCTTCGGAAATGATGCTGTCGTTAAGTCTTTCCCTGTTGATGAGAACCTTCTTGCTGTCGATGCCTATGGTCTTGCCGTCATCGATCGGCAGCTTGAAAACGGCCCTGAGTTCCCTTGCGGTGATCAGCTGTCTGAGTCTTCTTAAGTTCTCGGGAGGATTCTTGGCGTTCCAGAAGATGGGATTCCTCTCGTTGTAGATAAGCACGTTGCTGAAAAGCCAGGGACTTACGGGAAAGATGCTCACAAGGTCCAGATTCCTGACAGAAAGCTGGCATGCTTCATATGCGCTGCCTCCCGCCTTTGCGGAATCCTCGAGTCCGTCGACAAGCTTTCCCGCTATGTCACGTGAACAATACTCCTCGGAGCAAACGATAAAATTATAGAAATAGATATCCTCGGTAATCGATCCGACATAAGTCTGATATGTATCGAGGATGTTCTGAAATGTCTTGTCGGGACGCATCATCTGACGCATCATGGTTCCGGCATAATACTGAAGAGACTTGCTGACCATCTCGAAAGTGTTCAGCTCAGCCTGATTATATTTGGTGGGGATCACCTGCAGAAGTATCGCACTTTCGGGATACTGTGTAAGGACATTAGTGATCGATGACACATTGATGTTCTCGGCCGGAGTCGGAATGAATGTGTGATACACATATCCGTCCTGTGACAGTGTACTGACAGTCTCATCTTCTCTCTTGGCAACGCTCATGAAAGACGAAGTGGAGATCCTGCCGAGATACTTTTCAAAAGCATCAAGTTCTTCCTGACGGTCAAGGAATCTGATGTCGAAGAAATTGTCGGTGAACTCGTTCTTGAAGCTGTTTTCGAATGAATCAAGCTTTTCATCAATAGCAGCTTCGGAATTGCCCATCTGCCTTAAGATGATGTGAATCTTGACCTGTGCCTTATATGTCTGGTTATCAACCGCACTCGATGCCAGAAGTATCTCAAGTGAAGTGCTTCCGTCATCGCTCTTTCTGTAGAAGCCGTTCAGAAACTGCGCAAAGAAGACCTGATTGGCGTAGTTCGCCCTGTCAAGATTTTTGTCGATCAGCTCATAATACGGAATGGTCGTGATCTCCGCGACCCTGATCCCGATAAGTGATCCGTCTTTGCCTTGAACGAATCTGTTCATTACTCTCTCCCGTAAGGATTAAAAAAGTGAAAATACTCTGTTCTCTTCGCAAAGCTGAAGTGACAGAGGTGTCAGTGAAGCCTTATTATCGGCTGCATACTTCTTGAACTTCTGACCTGCACCGTTGACTATTATGTCGGTTGCCACCTTGACCTTTGCCGCATTGAACTGTGCGGCGATCGAGGAAGCCACGTCATAGCTGTCAAAGGCATTCAGAAGATACGCCTGGAAAACATTACATGTGACGGTGTTGCCGTTATGTGAGATGCTGACAGTCTGAGTGCTGAGATCACCGCTCACTCCTCTCATGATCACGTCATTATGGTGCACCTTATCGATGTCCTTGCAGAAAAGAAGATACTTTCCGTAAGCCTGTATGCCCAGCGTATAGCTCTGCGCAGTCAGGATATTGATCATCTCCTCGGACAGCTCATCGGAAGTCTGAAGTGACATAATGTAGGCATTCAGGGTGTCCGCCTTTACCGGAGTTCCGTTCCTGATAAGGTTCTTCACCTTGGCAATCTTGGTCTGCTTGTCATCATTAGAATCCGTGACATACTGTGTGAGAGTCCCGGAATCTGCCCTGAATCCCTGATTAGACAGATAATTAAATACTTCGCTCTTAACATTGGCGGGATCTGCCGAATGCAGTGCATAATCTGAAAGCAGATCTCCCAGATACGTCTTGTTGATGCCTGTTGCGAAGATCTTCTCGATCACGCCGAGCTTGCCATCACCGTCTGTCTGTGTCTTGAGCACGTATTCCTTGACAGTACCGGGAGTGATGGGAATACCGGGCTGAAGGATGACATCCAGGATAAGAGCTCTCGATTCGGCATCATCGGTATTGTTGTTCAGATAATAATTGTAGATCGCATCGAGTCCCTTGGGATCAAGATTGAATCCAAGCATCTTGCCAAGAATCTCGGCTCTTTCTTTTCCCGAAAACTGTGCACTGTCGAGGAAGGAAATGACTGCCCTCGCGCTGAGTGCCACGAATACGTTCTTCTCGGTAAGCGTGTCGAAAAATGCTTTCTGCACATCGAACAGCTTGTTGACCATGAGACAGAAAACGAGAAGCGCTTCCGTTTCCTGATCGCTGATCTTCACGCCGTAAACGGAATCAAACAGCATCTTGGCATCGTCGTAACCGGTAAAAAGATTCTGTGCATTCTTAACGACCGTCTCGGCATTGACATGAATGTCAGTTGTATTCAGCTTGTCCGTGACAAATGCACGTACAGTGACAGGGTCCTTGCTCTCCGCAAAGTATCCTTCGAAATATCTCTTGGTAAGAGCATTGGCCGCACTGTTATCGAAGACCTTGCCGATGAGTTCGATCTTCTTGTCATTGCCGGGGTAATCATCGAGGATCTCTTGAAGAGCGGACTTTCTGTCCACATGTCCGATATTCTTTACGATCTTATCGACGACATCGTAGTCCCCGCGGCGGATCGATACTTTCAGAAGTGTCTTGTTCGCATGAGGTGAAAAGACACTCTCGGGCTTGAGCTTCGAAGCAACATACTCCACTCTTCCGGAATCTCCGAGAGTATCGTACATCACCAGGAGATTGGCGAAGATGTCAGCGGCATCCTCGCCGAATGATTCATACAGATTGATCTCTTCTGCGGAAATATCAGGGAATTCGGTCTTCAGCCTGTTTCCGTATATCTTGACCTTGTCTATGCTGGCTCTTGCTTCGTCCTGTGATCTGGCAGTAGATATGTTCGCGAGATTGTAGCTTATGTGGGCAAGAAGCGTTCCGACCGCCTTATGTCCTTTACGTTCACAGTCATCAAGATTCTTCGCGGCACTTTCCATCTTCTGGTTGGCGATGTCCATCAGAGTCTGACGCACCACATCATCCACGCCTTCGATTCCGTCCACGTGCACCTTGTCAAAAGTAGCTTCTCTTTCAACAACAGTTCCGCAATACTTACATATCCATACTTTCTTGGCGGGATTGAATTCAAGCTTTCCGCCGCATGCACATTTTTGTGCAACAAAACTAACTGCCATTTCACACCTCTGCTTACTTTACTGCCATCAGCTTTTTATTTCTCTCAACGAAGAGTAATTCGATCTTGCCGCACAGATCCTTTACCTTAGCCATGTCGCCGGAATCAAAAGCCATCCTGAGCTCGGGCATGTACTGCATGATCATCTGATCCTGCATTGCAACTGCGGGATGAGTCATGGGATCGGAATACTTGATGGTCTCGGAAAGTCTGTTCAGAGCTCCGGTTGTCTCGGGATCGGTTGATCTCTGAGCGAGCATCTCGACATCAACATTAAGTCCCTTGAGGCTGCTGACGCTGTCCTTGATCTTCTTGTCAACATCGGCAACAACATCTCTCGTCATGATCGAGATGATGGCGATCACGATGAAGATGCACAGAAGAAGCGCCTGAATGAGCACAGCGATCTTGGGGCTGGCCTGATTCCTGAAGATCATGAAGACAAAGCTTGCGAAGAACTCGGCACATACGAAGAAGATCGAGAACGAGAAAAGAGGGATTCCGAAGAATGCCGCTTTCACGCTCAGATTCTTCCCGATAAAGAAAGCACATCCGATGTGGATCAGGTATGCCAGAAGCATGAACACATAACTGATCCAGAAGACATTGTTAAATCCCTTGAACACAAGGAAGACTATAAGATTGTAGGCAACAAAGATCACGAAGTAGATCAGCGCCGCCATGATTCCGAATTTCTGTTTCTTTTCCATTTTATGGACTCCTTTCGATTACAAGTCAGGATCTCTTAGCTCCGCACTCCGGGCAGAACTTCATCTCTTCGGTGAACACATATCCGCAGCCGGGGCAGACATTGTCAGCCATTACTTTCTCTCCGCACTCGAAGCAGAACTTTGCGCCGGGAGCAAGAGGATGGCCGCATGCATGACAGAACTTTCCGCCGGCAGGTGCCGCGCTCTGGGGCTGCATCTGAGGCTCTGCAGGTGCTGCGGGCTGAGGTGCTGCAGGAGCTGCCTGAGGCTCGGGCTGTGCAGGTGCCGCGGGCTGAGGTGCTGCAGGCTGGGGGGCTGCAGGAGCAGCTCCGGTATTAGTGTAATTGCTCATGAACGCATTCACATCGAAAGGCTTGGAGCTTCTGTCATCGATCGGGGATGCAGCATTTCTCGCATCAGCGGGAGGATTCTCAGTAGGAAGCCTGTTCGGATCAAGAGCATTCCTTGCCATCTCCGCAACACTTCCTCCGAATGCGCCGCCCATCATGAAGCCGCCGACTGCGCCGCCGATGCCGCCCATGGTGCCCTGGTTGCCGGCAAATGTCTGAGCAACATCCATCTGACGCTCTTCCTGCCAGGAATATCCTTCGATGATCCTGGAGGTACGTCTTTCCTTAGCCTTCTTGACTGCCTCGAAGTCTTCATCAGGAACGGTGATGGACTCGATGTTGAACTGAAGCACATCAACGCCGTAGTCTGCAAAAACAGGTATCAGCTGCTCTTTGACGACACCCGAGATCTCGAAGAGATTCTCGTTCATGTCGAAGTAGCTGACCTTGCCGACATTCATTATCTTGGAGATCGCGGACTTCACATACTGCTTGATGATGCCCCTGAACTTGGAGATCATCTCCTCGGAATCGAAGTTGTCCCTGAATCCGACGAGCTTGAGCATGAACTTTCTCACATCTGCATCATTGATGCGGAAGTTCATGTTTCCGCACATGCCGATGTGAAGGAAGATGTCATAGAGAGGGTCATTCAGAGTGATCTCACCGGGAATGCCCCAGGTAACATCCATCTGATGAACCTTATTGATGTAAAAAACTTTGCAGGGGAAAGAGGTCTGACCGTTGGTAGGGATATTGATGATCTTCTTGACGAGAGGAATGTTGGGAGTCTCGAGAACATGCCTTCCGGGAGGGAACAGGTCACAGGCATTGCCGTTGACGACAAGGAGTGCCACGTGAGTCTCCGGCACAATGAGAACAGATGTGGTATTGAAATCCTCTATCGGACTTTTCCATACCAGCTCATCCGGACTGCCTTCAAAATTTATTACTTGAGAAATATCCATTTACCTACCTCCTGATATATGATTATCAATATCTCTTTTTCGTTGATTTTTCTGTGCTTTCGCCATATTTCACAACTCTTATATTTTAGTATTTTTTCCGCAATTTTTCAATGAAATGCTTGTGGAGAATTCGCATAAAAAGCCGTTTTTTTAATCTGGTATTGTGCAATTTTCATAAAGTGGCATTATCAAATTGATACCAAAAAAAAGAACCTCCTCGCGAGGTTCTTCTTCATAGTTCTGATAAGATTTTCATCAACCAAAATTCAAGAACGGTTCTTCGAATCCTACGCCTCAACCCTGAATCCATACAGATCATCAGCGATCGACGTAAGCTTTACATCATCTATGCATCCGTCCTTGAAGAAGTCGTCCCTGGTGTAAAACCACTTGCCGTCAAAGCACACGGTGCAGTCATTCCCCTCCATTACAGATTCAAGATCATGAGTCTTTCCGTCGTATTTGAATGAGATCTTGTGGGGGCTTTTCAGAAGATAATACAGGTCGTAGAAATCAAAATCATCTTCATCAAAATCTATCAGCTCATACAGATCGTCTATGAGCCATTTCATTATGTTCAGGTTCCCAAAGAAAGCATTATGGGTGATCCTCTGAGCAAGGAAATCCTTGGAATATCGATAGAGCTTCACCGCCTCTTTCTTTTTGCCCTGATCCTCTCTTATTCTTGCAAGTCTTGTGAACACCTCCGGAACCGGATCAAAGACATTGGTCATTTTACTGACCTTGTGGAACAGATCCTCTATGATCTGCTCATATCTGGCCTGATCCTTTGCAACGTAGTAGCCGTTTTTGTACATGTCAGCCACTTTATACGTCGCAACGGGATCTCCCTTTTTCATCAGTTTGGAAAAATACTCGTATGCCTTCTTGTAATCCTTCTCTCCGGTGCGTCCGTAATACCAGATGTATCCGAGGCATTCATATGCGGGATCATGGTCATAGGAGGCAGCCATTTCATAGTATTTCAGTGCGAGATCGAATTTCCTGATCTCGTAATAATATCCGCCCAGCCACATCATGTCTCTCGGGTCATGCTCTTCCTCGATAAGGAAGTTCATGGCCTCCGTGAACATGAACACATCATCTTCCGTTACTTTCTTCCTTTCATCGAAAGACTGTACGATCTTTCTGGCTTCTTTTACTGTCATATAAACATATAAACCCTCTGAAGTTAATAGCAGCACCTGCTCCGGATGATCATTTCTCCATCACATTCAAAAGCGGTGCAAGGTCTTCGACATAATACACATCATCTCCGATCACAATGTAATGATCCTGAGTATAGTAATAGTTATAGACATATCCGTCCGAAGCGGTAAAAGTAATGCATGCCTTGTCATCAATCTTCAGGATATCTGCGGCATTCATGTCAGTATAGGTTGCAACCAGCTCATGCATTCCGTCCACGAAAGCAGCGATAACTTCGGGATCCTCGGAAGTCTGAAACGCTGTCTCCACCTTCACCATAACAGGCTCCAGGAAAGTAAGGAGAAGGGGATCGTGATACTCGCCGTATGTATCGCTGAAGATATACTTTCCGCTCGGATCAAAATAAATATCCACGTATCTGCCGGGATCTCCATCCTCATAGACCCGTCCCTCAGAGCATTCCCATCTGACACTGTCGGTTCTGTAGATGACGTAATTTCTGTTTCCGTAGCCGACAGATGCACTGTAATAAGCAGGGATATCACCGTTCCCGCGGAAATATGAATAGTTCTCACCCAGTCTCTCTGCAAATTCGGTGAGCTCTATGCCGTTTGTCTCAACATTGAGATTACAATCCGTGACATAGTCCGTATTCCATGAGTAATTGCCGCGGGGAGACAGTCTCCATCCCGAACCGCTCTCGGAAACGGCACCGCGAAGAATGATACCTCTGTGTGCTATATGATCGGGAACCGTAGCCGTCACAATCCTGGGATCCGGTCCGTCAAATTCCCTGCGCGCATAAGGATCGTCTTCATCGGCTTCTCCATTCAAACCGCTCAGAGCCTGATTGAAACGCTCCTGCGCTTCCTGATTGGCAGCGGCAAGTCTTTCCTGAAGATTTTCCGAATTCGACAGGCTCTCTGCAAGCTCCGCATCGATCCTGGCACGGGCCTCCTTGGCCTCACGCTGCACCTTCCAGGCAGCTATAGCGACCAGCAGCATCAGAAAAGCCAGAATGGTCATAAGTACATTTCTCGCGCCGGGTCCGGATTTGCGATTATCGTTATTCTCCATATTGCCTCCGTAAAAAAATCCGAAAAAAAAAGGGTCATCTGAAATATATGACGAAAAATCACATGTTCAGGTCACATCTTCAAAACAATCCTTTACAATTTATTATATAATATCATTTAGAAACCCATTCACCAAATTGCAGGGAAAAAACATGAATAAGATCACTCTTGGCAAGACAGGAATCGAGACCGTTCAGAATGCATTCGGTGCACTTCCGATCCAGCGTGTCGACTATGACGAAGCAACAAGGATACTGAGACGTGCCTACGAAGGAGGCATGACCTACTTCGACTCGGCAAGGGCATACAGCAACAGCGAGGAGAAGCTCCGCAAGGCATTCTCGGAGGCAGGTCTTCGTGACAAGATCTATATTGCGACCAAGACAGGTGCCAAGGATCCCGAGGGCTTTTGGAAGGATCTGGACACTTCACTTACGACTCTCGGAACCGATCATATAGATGTCTATCAGTTCCACATGGCCGACAGATGCTACGCTCCGGACGACGGCACGGGAATGTATGAATGCATGCTTGAAGCCAAAAAGCAGGGCAAGATAAGGCACATCGGCATCACCGCACACAAGATCAAGGTAGCGGAAGAGATTGCCGTAAGCGGACTTTATGAGACTCTGCAGTTTCCTTTTTCATATCTTGCATCCGAAAGGGAAGAAGCACTGGTCAGGGCCTGCGGCGAAAACAATGTGGGGTTCGTTGCAATGAAAGGCCTGGCCGGCGGACTGATAAACCGCTCTGATGCAGCCATGGCATTCATGACGCTCTATCCCAACGTCCTCCCAATCTGGGGAATACAGAAGATGAGTGAGCTTGAAGAGTGGCTTTCATACATGGACTCCACTCCCGAGTACACCGGTGAGATACGCGAATTCATTGAAAAAGAAAAAGAATCCCTTGCCGGAGATTTCTGCAGGGGATGCGGATATTGCATGCCCTGCCCGGCGGGGATTCAGATTAATAACTGTGCAAGGATGTCGCTCATGATCAGGCGTGCACCCACTGCAGGCTGGCTTTCGGAAAAGTGGCAGGAAGAGATGAACAAAATAGATTCCTGTCTGAACTGCAGGAAATGCACCTCTCACTGTCCGTACGAACTGAACACTCCTGAGCTCCTCAAGAAGAATCTTGAAGATTACCGCAAAGTACTCTCCGGAGAGATCAGTGTATAAGCTTCTCAAATTCTTTCTGATAATACTCGAAGCTGCTGGAAAGACCGTACATCTGCGGAGACCCCGACTGAAGTCCGCGCTTTGAGTAACCTTCAACCGCAGCTTTGATCTCACCGAGAAGAATATGATAATTCGCATTCTTGTCCGGAAAGGCAAGGATCGAATTAAGGTTTTTGATCACACCCATAGCCTTCTCTTCGGAATCAAGCCTGTAACCTGCTTTGCCGATGGCATGAAGGGTATTCACGGCATCAGCCAGATTCTTGTCGATAGGGCGGGCATTAGCTGCAGGCTGCGGTGCCGGCTGAGGTGCAGACTGGGATGACTGCCGGGAGACCGAAGAAGCAGGCGACTCTGCATTAAGTTCCTTCAGTTTTTCAGCTGCCCCTTTGATGTTGTTTTTTGCAGCTTCTTCCAGATATTTCTTCGCAAGGTCAAGGTTTCTTGGAATCGAATATCCATCTCTGCTACGAGCTTGCAAATACACCATTCCAAGGTTATATGCTGCACTTTTATTGCCCTTCTTATATGCCTCTTCGAGCAGCTCAACACCTTTTTTCAATCCACCCCCACCCTGTCCATTCACATAATATGATCCGAGAACATTCATTGCATCCGGCTGCTTTAATGACGATGCCTTCTTCAGCCATTCCATAGCTAAGCTGTTCAGCGTTAATACATCCCTGTAATAACGGAACATATTGTACATCGCATCAGCATTTCCATTGCATGCAGCATATTCAAAGCAGATGCGGGCATTCGTATAATACAGTCGTGCATCATACTGATCATCACGTCTGTTATAGCAACTCACGCCCCACTTATTTATCTGCCTGATATCTTCGCATGGACCATATTCACTGGCTCTAACGTGTTCTTTTTTGAAATACGATGTAAGCACATCAAGTTCATCCCGTCCTTCATCTTCATATGATCGAACCACGAGAACCGTATCGCCTTTTCTTATTGATTTGTCCAAGTCAAGATCAGTAAGAGCTACGCGAACATTCGTAGGTGCCTTTTTCAAGCCGGCACTTCCCGGCACAGTCTTTCCAAGAAGCTCTTTTGCTTTATTCTGACTCTTGGTGTCTCCAAATCCTCTGTCCAGCCAGGTCTGCAAGGAATTCCTTGCGGATGTTTCAGTATGATTGCCCTTAACATTACTATGTTCCACAACATAGATCATGGATTCATACGCCTGCTGTGCATTGGCATAAGTTCCAAGTCCCTTTTCATAGCAGCATCCCAGATGATAGCGTGAAACCAGATCATCCGGATTGAGCTCAACCGCTTTCGAAAACAGAGTAAAAGCCTTTTTATAGTCCTTGGGTTCTTTGGTAAAATACTGAATTCCTTTAGACTGGCACTCAGCTGCAGTTGCAGGTATCTCAAAAGGCTGCTCCTTCTTAGGAGCAGGCTTAGGCTTAGGTTCCGGTTTGGGTTCCGGCTTAGGCTCAGGTTTGGGTTCCGGCTTGGGTTCCGGCTTGGGCTCGGGCTTGGGTTCCGGCTTAGGCTCGGGTTTGGATTCGGGCTTGGGTTCCGGCTTAGGCTCCGGCTTGGGTTCCGGCTTAGGCTCGGGCTTGGGTTCCGGCTTAGGCTCCGGCTTGGGTTCGGGTTTGGGTTCGGGCTTGGGCTCAGGCTTAGGCTCGGGTTTGGGCTCCGGCTTAGGCTCGGGCTTGGGTTCGGGTTTAGGTTCAGTTTTGGTGAACTGCTGGATATTGGCATATATGTCATCGACGTTGGCTATGAACGTGGTATTATCGCTCGAATCAAATATCTCGTCGAAGATATAGTTTGCCACATAAATGCAATCGGTAGCAGCGTCCGCACCTTCGATATGGTCATCGGGTATCTTCACATATCTCCAGGCATCCCTGATCGCGTCAGAAATAGGCCTTTCAGCATCTTCAGAGCTGACAGCCTGATCGACCAACCCGGAAATTCCATACCTGGCCAGGTCACCATAAAGATCATAGGGAATGATGGTAAGAGGCTTTCTTTTGTGAGAGATCCTCACAGCCTGAGAGTTTTTGGCAAAGTACAGTTCTGCATAGACAGGACCGCTCAGGAATGACATTTTGCTTGCGAAAAAGAGGACACAGATACACCTCCTGTTCTTCATCGCATCAACCGCCTGCTTATTCCAGTCAGTCCCTGCATGAGCAACAAGCTCACTGTCAATCCATATGTTCACGTCAGGATACTTGTCCTGCAGATCTGTCAGGACGTCAAACACCGCTTCCTGATCATCGCGCTTATAGCTGACAAATATGTAATCCCTGCTCTCGTCGCAGGGTGCCAGTTTCTTGTTTTTCATTCAGGATATTCTCCGGATTCAAAATTCTCAAATGCTAAGAAGGGACCCACTGATCCCATACAGAATAATTTTATATCCGACGCCCATGTTTCGCAATAATGATTAGTCGATTGACTTGAGGTTCAAGTCACACACAGACCACTTTCATGCAGCCCCAGCGTCTCCACTTCCGCATCATAAAAGACCGCACCTCATAAGAGGCGCGGCCTATTCCTTTACATATCTATTTCTCCTACAATCTCCCTGTACAGGTCAAGTCCGAAACTTGTCAGTTCTGGCTCGTGGCGTATCATTCGGAAGGTCCTGCGGCCGTCTTCTTTCCGCTCGGCGGTGAGGAATTCGACGTCAGTCTCAGAAGCCTCCTTCGTCTCTTCGAACACTCGCCTAGCGAATGACAGAAGGTGCGTGACCGTCAGGATCCTCACGCCTGCTTCCTTCAAAGCGGAGATGATGTCATATGCGATGAAAGAACCTTCTTTTTCGGTGGTGGTGGCAAATGATTCGTTCAGCAGAAGAAGCGAGCCTTCGCCGACATTCTCCACGATCCCGTTCATGCGCTTCAGCTCCTCATCAAGTCTTCCACTGTTCATCTCACTGTCTTCCCTTCTGGTGAAATGAACAAATATCTTCGGGAATATCCCTGCACTGTACGAACGCGCCATGACCATGAGGCCGCACTGCATCATCACCTGTGCGATTCCGATACTGCGCAGGAAGGTGGATTTTCCGCCCTGGTTGGCGCCGGTCACTATCACGAGGTCTTTCTCCTTAAGGGAGCAGGTATTGCCTATGACATCGACGTGGCGCTCAAGTCCCATCACGAGTTCCTTCAGGTCATTAAACTCCAGGTCCCTTCTGTCGCACACGGTCGGAAAACACCAGCCATCGCCAAGGCGTTCCATCTGTGCCCCTAGCTGGACGGCACCCAGGTAAAAAGCGGTCTGGTTCCTGAGTCTGTCGAAGAATGTGAGGAACTCTTCCATTTCTTTCTTAAGTTCCTCGACAAGGTAACTGACTATTCCGTATTCGAGGATCTGTGTCTGATCACTCACCCTCGAGTCATTTATCGTCGAAAAAGAATCCGGCACCCTGGAATTGACGAACTCCCTTATCTTGTATTTGGCGCTTCCGGGCTTATAGAATTTCTCTCCCCGAGACGATACCTCTTCAAGCTTGAGGGAACTGAATTTCAGTCCGTCCTCGAGTCCGCTTTCCATGACGATCCTGGGCCTGACGACGCGATTTCTTCCCTCATCTTCCTCATCGGACCCGTCGGTGTAAAAAGAGATATCCGCAAGAACGCTCTCCATGAATTCCTGTCTCTTTTCCGAGAAAGCCTTAAGGAATTCATCCCTGAAATGCACCATTCCCTCGGATGAAAGCTTCACGTCTTCCGCCTGTAACAGCTCCCTGATGCGTCCGAGAGATTCGACAAAAAGGTGAAGCACCTTGATGTCTGCCGTAAGCCTGGTCACGGGATTGCTCTGATTTATCTTCTCCCTGGCGCCCCTGCCCAGTCCGTTCCACTTACGCAGGACTTCACCGCAGATCAGATAGAGGCTGCGTATCAGCTCTTCATTTGCAACGGAGTCTTTTATGATCTCCTGCCTGAACCTGATCTCATCCCATGCAGAGAGCGGAGTCATCATCACGCCGCGCATCGTTTCCATGATGTACTGGTCTTCTTTTTCTACGCTCTTGACCTCACCGTTTTCGAATATGAGCCTTTTGGCGGATGCCAGGAACAGATGCTTGAGTCCCAGATCCTTGATGATGCTGGCAGCATCGTAATATGTTTCTTCATTTAAGCGTTCGCGGTCTTTATACAGCAGGCATACTTTCATAGGCGCTCCTTCAGCTGCTCATATGTCAGCCTGTATTTATTGACCACGGCCTCGGCACAGGCGACGTCACTTGCCTCGCCTCTTGCTATCCTGAAAGTGGGGATCATGTCATCACCAAGCGTGGCTCTGAGGCTCACGACACTCTCATGACCTTCGGACAGTTCCTTCAGATGTGTTACATAGATGCCCATGCATCCGAGTCCGATGAAATGTTTCAGCACATTCCTGCCCATGATCTGCGCATCATAATTGGCCGCCGTGGTGAAGAGCTCATTGATCACGACGAAGGTATCTTTCTGATTATCTTCCATCATGGGAGCAAGTCTCGTAAGTTCTTCCTTCAGCTTGCCCTTTCCGGTCTCGACGCTCTCCTCAACGGAAAAGTGCGTCTGTATCGCAGGGAAAAAGTGCACATTTGCGGACTCCGCGGGAACATCGAATCCCATCAGAGCCAGGAACACCAGCTGTCCGAGGCTCCTTGCGAAGGTAGTCTTGCCGCCCTGGTTGGGTCCGGTAAGCACGAAGAACCTTTCGCCCTCACCATAGCAGAAGTCATTTGCGACAACTTCCTTGCCCGATGAAACGGATGCCAGTGCCAGGGCAAGATCATAGAGCCCTTTTGCCTCCATCTTCTTCGTCTCGTCACATTCAGGCTCGGAGAATCTGTATCCTGCACTTTCCATCTCACGCTGAAGCGTCGCAAAAGAAAGATAGTACACGACTTCGTTCTCGAATCTCTTTAGGACCTTCTTCTCATATCCGGCATTGAGCTCCGCAGTCTTCTTAAGCCCGTCGAAAAATTCAGGCCTTTTCTTCATCAGTATCTCAAGGCAGGAATTCTCTATTCCGGTGATGGTGGGATCTGCGATGAAGGGATTCTGAAGGTGCCTGATCTCCTTGCCGCATTCTCTTTCAAGCATCTCCTCATAGGCGCCCTCGCCTTCAAGTTCACCGAGTTCGACGCTCATGCGGTCCTTGTCGTATGTGATGATGAAGCGCATCGACTTGATCTGAGCCATGATATCGCGGGTACGTGCGGCAAGTTCCCTGTATCCCCCGCTTCCGAGGATATCCTTCAGGATGCTCAGGAACGTCTTCATGCCTTCGGATTCAAGGCCCGCCTCATCAAGTCTTTTTTCCAGCTCTTCATATGCCTCGCAGTAGGCGCCGACTTCACGTATGAACCATACATACTTCTGCATCGGGATGCGGACTTTTTCTTTTTCGGCACGGAGCAGGTCTATCCCGGCAAGGTTTTCGGTAAAACTGACAAGTGTGTCATACACCTTATCACTTTTAATGTCGCGGTATACGGCTCTTCTGTATGCGACCTCTTCGGGCGATGTGGGCATGTAGCGGTAGTACTTTTTCATCTCCTTGCCCCAGCGGAGCATCATCTTGTTTATCACCTGATCAAGGTTCAGATCCTGGTAAAACGGCACGGCTTCAAGAGGCTCGAATTCCCTCGCCCCCGGATTAAGTATGCTGAAATTGTTCGCGTCTTTGATCATTTAGTATTCGTCCAGGAAGTTATGCCGGACGCCCTTTATCTTGTATTCTATGACAGTGTCGAGGTTGACATTCTCAACGCTCCTGAAAATGTTCGATTCCACAAAAGGATTGTCCTTCTTAAGCTGTGCGATCAGCTTCTTGGTCTCGAGCCTCTTAGAGGATGTGGTCCCGTCTTCGTGACAGGTCGAACAGGTCTCCGTAAAATGGCATGCGCACTGCAGGAAATGAAGATTGTTATAATCTCTCCAGGCACAGATATCGCTTTCCCTGATAAGATACATCGGGCGGATGAGTTCCATTCCTTCGAAGTTGGTGCTGTGCAGCTTCGGCATCATGGTCTGGATCTGGGCTCCGTGGAGCATTCCCATGAGGATCGTCTCGATCACGTCGTCGTAATGATGGCCCAGTGCGATCTTGTTGCAGCACAGCTTTTGTGCATTGCTGTAGAGGTATCCGCGCCTCATCCTCGCACACAGATAGCACGGATTCTGCTCTATCGTGTCAACCGCATCGAATATGTCGCTTTCAAAGATCGTAACCGGGATCCCGAGTGCCTTGGCATTGCTTTCTATAAGTGCCCGATTTTCCTTGTTGTATCCGGGATCCATCACCAGGAAGGTCAGCTCAAAATTCACCTGTCTGTGCCTCTGAATCTCCTGAAAGAGCTTAGCCATCAGCATGGAGTCTTTTCCACCGGATATGCATACCGCGATGCGGTCGCCTTCTTCTATGAGGTGATATGTCTTGCACGCCCTGGCAAAGGGTGAGAACAGCTGCTTGTGGAACTTCTTCCTGATGCTTTCCTCTGCCTTGTGCCTTCTCTCCTCAATGTCGCTTTCATCCGTCATCTGTGCCCTGACGTATCCGATGTATCCCTCTTCAAGGCTGTATGCATCTCTGCCTTCAAGGCATGGAAGTTCCAGATCCCTGGTCCTTCTGCCTATCTGGCAATAGAATATGAGTTTTTTGTCTCCGGGGATCCGTTCAAGCACCTTTCCGCACTCTTCGTCCGATGCATCCGCATCAAAAAATGACGCACCGGGGATCATCCCGTATTCCCTCATTTCCTCGTCGCGTACGTCAAACAATACATACGAGTCTTTCGGGAGCTTATTGAATTGTTCTATGGATATTTCTTTCATGATTCAGGTTTTTGGTGCTTTACGTATTCGATATACTCGTGCTCGCTCTCTAATATGCTGCTTGCCGGCCAGGGGACGAATTCTACCGAGGCATAATCATGGTCCCAGAAGTACCATATCCTCATAAGATAGAAATTCCCGTCATCGTAGAACTTGCCCTGAGCTTCGAAGTTGTTTACGTTTTCCCTTACATAACTGAAGATCACCGTGATATCCGCGCCACGCGAAAGATGCACTTTGAGGAATTTCCTGCGTAATTCGTTCCGGTCGGCATCGCAGAGTTCTTTCCAGCATATTTCCGATACATTGGTGATCTTTTCTCTTTTTACGAGAACATCATTATCGAAGACCATATCCGTCTCCTTCTTGTTTAATGTTAATCTCCGCTTATGCAGAATTCTACATTATTTTTGTAATACATACATCAAAAAATGTTCTGAACTTTCCGGGGCATAAAAAGGCAGGTCCCTTGCGAGACCTGCCTTAGAAAGAATCATCCGTAAATTATCTGTACAAGTAAATGTATACGCTGAATCCGCCGTTATACTCGGCATCAAAGTACTCATAGTAGATGGAAAGGCCGTCTACTTCGTCTGATCTCCATGAGAACTTGTCGGCAGAGGTAAGATCTGCGTCAAGGATCCATGCTTCGTAGGAAGTATCAGCTATCATCTGTGTATCGGTGAGAGTAACCCAAGCGGAGAAGATGGGATGTCCCTGATTGGACCAGTCACTGCTCCAGAGATCCATGTCGTCCGAGTAAACCTCAAAGAAATCGCTTCCGCTTGCATTGCCGATCTTACCGTAAAGATCATCCCACTCATAATCCTGGCCTGCCCATGCACCGTTTCCATAGAGAAGAATGTAGCCGGAGTTATAGAGGCCATACCAGTCATCTGCAGTGAAGTTGCCTGCAGGGGACTGAGGCTGAGGCTCGGGCTGAGGCTCGGGCTGAGGTTCGGGTTCAGGCTGAGGGGGCTCAGGCTCAGGCTCGGGTTCAGGCTCGGGCTCGGGTGCTGCTGGAGCTGTGACCTTAACCTTGATGGTAATCTCATCATCGGAATTTGCTGCGGTGATGATGATGTTGGTCTTACCCTCTTCAAGTCCGGTGATAGTGATCTCACCCTTCTTTTCCTTGACTTTGATTATGTCATCATCTTCAACCTCGATGTTAACATCCTCAAGCTCATCATAGTTCTCGATCTCGATGGTCACTTTGTCGTCGACCTCGACTTCAACCTTGTTCTCGGATACTTCGATGTTGTACTTCTTGGCACCGCATCCGACAAGGCTGAGTACCAGCATCATCATTGTGATGACCGATACAAGCTTTTTGCTAAAATTCTTTTTCATGCTATCCTCCATTTTTATTCTTATGACTTATTGTTTCCATATCATCATACAGAATACATCTAATTCATTATAAAGCACTTCGGCGCAGAATCATAGGAAAAAATCTCAGTTTGCCTCTTTCAGGATCTTTTCAACGTCATTTTTTCTTTCATAAAGGGTACATCCGCCGGCATGATCCTCCATAAGATACCCTCCATCCCGCAATTTTCTGAACAATCTTGAATTCATGGCCTCTTTCAGGGAAGTATCCCTCACATTGATGTCCGAATAGGGGGAAAACGGACACGGCTCTGCTCCTCCATGGGAATTGATATGGAAGAATCCCCTTCCCGCCGCCACGCATCCTCCGGAGCTCTTTTCATCTCCCGGAAAAGAGATAAAGACCATTTCCGGATGATCTTCGCGAAGCTGTGCAACCTTTTTCTGCAGATATTCCCGCTCTTTATCACCCGGAGCCAGCTCAGCGGAATCATCAGTCACGGGAACAAACTCAACAAAAATAACCGCTTTGCATCCTCTGTCGGATAATTCATTCAAGAAATTCTCCGATGTGATTTCCGTAATGTTTTGTGTGGTGACTGTTACGGATGAGCCAAAGATCAGACCTCTCTTCTTTAATCCGTCCATCCCGGTGATAAGTTTGTCATACACGCCCTCACCGCGTCTTGTGTCGGTCAGTTCCCTGTCACCTTCGATGCTCATGACCGGTATAAGATTCCGGCACCTGTCGAACAGCTCATAATATTTCTCACTCATGAATGTCCCGTTCGTAAAGATCGGGAAAAGGATATCCTGTCTTTTTGACGCTGCCTCCATGACATCATAACGAAGCAGCGGTTCCCCGCCCGCCAAAAGAATGAAACTCACTCCGAGGTCATGCGCTTCATCAAAGATCTTCGCCCATTCTTCACCGGCAAGCTGCTTTACGGGCTCACTGTCCGTCGTGGCATGATTGCATCTCGAATAGCACCCGGCACAGTGAAGGTTACACCGGCTGGTGATGCTGGCGATAAGAAACGGAGGGATGTGCTCACCCGCATCCTCTGCTTTCCTTCTTTTCACGGATGCAGCTCTGCTGGAAAGGGCAAACCTCGCCATGAAGGCACTTTCCTTCGGATTCCTGAGGGTCGCTCTGACCGCATCGGAAACCACCTTCTCGACTCCCTTCGTCATATAAGATTGGATATCAAATGACTCACCCATAACGATGCCCCCGTTCATTTACGATCCGCATGCCTGCCGATCATGTCCGCTATGGCAAGGTAGCAATAGCCCACGATTATAAGGAATATCAGCAATATAAGTATCCACCATGCACTTCCCAGATACGGAAGCTCGTTCGTAAAGCCGAATGCTCCCGCCGGGCTTCCCCAGTTCAGGAAAAAGTACGGATAATTATATCCTTCGGAAAATTCCCAGCCCAGGGCATAACCGATGCCGGCATATATGGCATAAAGCAAAGGAGGGATTATCACGTAGAAGACATTCTTTCTTTTGATCCCGGCGCCGGATGAGGTGACGAAGAAATCGGCAACCGACGCAACGGGGACGACGACATGCGTAAGTGTATTCGTCACGCTCCACGCCTTATCGCCCAGAAGCGGGGCCAGCATAAAGGCAAACACCACACCGGTCAGGGTTATGGATACGGTACCTACAAGTTTGACGACATGCCCTGCGTCACCGATCTTTTTGTTCCGAAGCATCAGATATAATCCCGCGGCACATATAAGAGCTATGGCGATGTTGGACTGGATCGTGAAATACATGAACACCCGTGACCCGCCCATAAACGCTTTTTCTCCGGCATAAGCACTTAGTATGGTGCCCGTGGCAGCGGATATTATAACGATGGCCTTCAATATGATGCCTATATATTTTCTCATTTTTCACCGAACTTTCCGCGTTCAATCATACGCTTGTTACATTTGACCGTATTATATTTGGTCAAATGTATTCTGTCAAGCCTGTTTTTCCGCAGAATTCGCCCGGATCAGGATCAGACCGATGCCCATAAGGACAGGAAAGCATATCGCAGCCCCTATTCCGAGCCTCATATTGCCGCCCGACGCAGAGGCCATGAGTCCGGCAAAGGCAGGCCCCCCGGAGCACCCGAGGTCTCCCGCAAGTGCAAGAAGAGCGAACAGGAGCGTTCCCCGGCCCTTTATTCCGGCTGAGGCCATCGAAAACGTTCCCGGCCAGAATATCCCGACGGAAAATCCGGCAAGACCGCACCCAAGCAGGGATATGACGGGAAGCGGCGCCAGCGCAATGATGAGATATGCCGCCATGCAGCAGATGACCGAAAATCCCATGAACCGCTTTAGATCGAGCTTTCTTCCGTATATTCCGTATATGGTTCTCGACGATGCCATGCAAAGTGCAAAGAGCATCGGCCCGAGAAGATCCCCCATCGTCTTGGATACTCCGAGGCCTTTTTCGGCAAATGCGGATGCCCACTGGCTGACCGCCTGCTCGGAAGCTCCCGCGCACAGCATCATCAGCATCATGATCCAGAAGAACTTCTGCGAAAAAAGACTGCCGATGCTGCCCTTTTCACCGTCCTCAGGCTCCAGCTTAGCAACAGGCACCCTGAGAAACATCAGGAAATCCACGGCAGGAACGATGCACCAGAGGATCGCCAGCACTCTCCAGTTTGCGATCCCGAAGAAAAAGAAAAACGCGGTAGATACCAGCACCACACCCATATGCCCCCAGCAGTATGCGGAATGCAGAAGGCTCATCACCGTTTCCTTGTTATCGGTGGGACACGCTTCAACGATCGGACTGACCAGTACTTCCTGCAACCCGCCGCCTATCGCATATACACATACACTGATAAGCAGCCCGGCAAACGGATCACCGGTCACGTCCGGCAAAACAGCGATCATCAACAGCCCGGCAATGACGCATGCGTTTGACAGCAGCATCGAAGCCCTGTAACCGATCTTCTCGATAAACGGGGTTGAGGTCATGTCGATCAGAAGCTGCAGGCCGAAGTTGAACGTGATCAGGATCGTTATCTGAGCGAGCGGAATGCCGAACTCGTTTTGCATCTGCACAAACAGAAGCGGTGCAAAATTATTCACGACCGCCTGCACGACATATCCAAGGAATGATGCTTTTATGGTGCTCTTGTAATTATTCATGTTCAGCTGCTGCCTTCACAAGTTAAGTCCTTTTTTTGAGACATAACCTCGTATAAAATAGAACCATGAAACAACTGTCACTTTTCCCCGAAGAAAATATCGATACGCGCAAACCGGTGTCCGTAAACTGGAATCTCTGGCACGGATGCACAAGGGCCAGTGCCGGATGCCTTCACTGCTATATGTACCGCAGGGACGAATCCGTCGGAAAAGATCCCTCCATAGTACAGAAGACCGAGAACTTCGACCTTCCGGTACGGATCCTTAAGTCAGGCAGGAACAAAGGCTTATACAAGATCCCTTCAGGATCGAATATTTGGACATGCTTTTCTTCCGATTTCTTTCACCGGGACGCGGACGAATGGCGGGATGATGCATGGGACATGATGCACGAGCGCTCCGACTGCACTTTCTTCATGATAACCAAGAGACCGGAAAGGATCGCAGACCACCTGCCGGAAAACTGGGGCGAAGGCTGGGAACACATAACCATAGCGGTCACCTGTGAGAACCAGGATATGATCGACAAGCGCCTCCCCGTCTATCTGTCCCTTCCGCTCTTCAGGCATTCCGTCATGATCGAACCGATGCTGAGCGCAGTTGACTTAAGACCATATATCGAAAAATACAGATCAGCGGACGGAAGCCCGCTCATAAAGCACGTCTCTGCAGGCGGAGAATCCGGAGCGGATGCAAGGATCTGTGATTATGCCTGGATAGAGGGCCTGCACTCACAGTGCATCCAAAACGGCATATCCTTTTACTACCATCAGACAGGTGCGAAGCTCATAAAGGACGGAAAACTTTACAATATCCCCAGAAAACTGCAGCATTCCCAGGCACATAAGGCAGGGTTGGATACTTAAGCATAAGGATAATATACCTGTTCATATTTGTCATCCTAATGCAATTAAACTCTTAGTACAATTATTGAACGTATTGCGAATCTTTTCAGCAGAGCCGTCCGCCGGCCGGGATATTTTGTGGTATTATCAACGAGTATGAAAAAAGCAGCATCCTCCCGTTTTTCGTTAGAAACCAAGCGGCAGAATAATAATATGAAAAAGAAAAGATTATTGATAATATCAGCACTTATGACCGCAGTGATCAGTGCATGCGGTTCAAATATCCAGGGAGAGAACGATATGTCAACAAACAACGTTAACGAAGAAGTCAGTGTCGAAGCGGAAAATGCAAGTGAAGATCTGAGTTCTTTTGCATCAGGAATACAGTCGGATGAGACAGAGCAGAGTTCAGACGAAGAGAACAACACCGCCTCGGAATTTGAAATAAACGGCGATATCGAAGAGCGATGTCCGATTAAATATGACACAAGAAGAAGTGACGTTTCATACGGAGAATTCTCTCATTCCACTTACTACTCAGAGACATGCGGCATGGAGAGAGGCTACAGCATCCTCCTTCCCGCCGATTACAGTGAGGACAAAGCTTACCCTGTCCTCTACCTGCTGCACGGCATCTTCGGAGACGAATATTCTTTTTCAAACGACGGAAATAATAAGATAAAAGAGATCGTGGGAAATATGGCGGCTGACGGCATCATTGAAGAGACCATCGTCGTGTGCCCCAATATGTATGCGGCAACGGATCCTGCACAGAAGCCTGCTTTCGACAGTGAGAGCGTTCTTCCTTACGACAATTTCATCAACGATCTTGTTAACGATCTGATGCCTCATATCGAGGAAACATATTCCGTTCTCACAGGAAGAGACAATACGTATCTTGCCGGATTTTCAATGGGTGGCCGTGAGACGATATTCATAACCCTGCAAAGACCCGAACTATTCGGATATGTCTGCGCAATCTCCGCCGCACCGGGTATTGTGCCGGCGCAGGATAGCTTCATGACACATGCCGGTCAGATCTCCGAGAGTGAAATGAGATTCGCAGAAGGAGCAGTCGAGCCCAATGTGTTTATCATCTGCTGCGGAACACGTGATTCGGTCGTAGGGACTTTCCCCTTGCAGTATCATGAACTCCTCGAGACTAATGGTGCAGATCACATCTGGTATGAAATAAACGGTGCCGATCACGACAACACTGCGATCAAGAGTGGTCTCTACAACCTGTTCAAGCAGATCGCATATGATAAATCCGCATCACCGGACTGATATCCTCATTTTGCAGAACCCATCAGACCCGGTTCCTGTAAGTCACATAGATATGGCCCACGCCGAAAACCACAGCAAACACCACTAAAAGCCAGTGTCTCATCGTAAGTCCGCTTAACAAAAACAGGATTGTCGGAATGACCGCCAGTGCCATCTGCTTAGGGCATGTCTTCTTCCTAAAGTACAGGAACCATATTATCCAGTATGAGAGCATGAGGATCACATTTCCAAACAGATAAATCAGGAAAGCCTCGACCGAGCCGAATCCGAATTCTGCGATTCCTATGTTAAATATCATAAGGAACATGCAGGCGTATCTGCCTATCTGCTCCAGCACATTCATGAATCTGTTCGTGGACTTATTCTGCTCATCCTTAGCTTTTATCGCATAGATAATATTGGGGATAAGCAGCAGAACAACAAGGATAAGCCCAAACAGATTCAGCCATCCGAATCCAAGCTCACCTGCTAAAAAGGTGATCGTGGGCCCATCCGCCCCTCCGATTATCGACCAGGAACAAAACATTTTCTCTCCAACTCTCTCTTACTCATCAGATTCTATAGTTTTTCTGTTTCTATGATCTTCCTGACATCTGCCTGCGTGACCGATGCTTCAGTGTCTATCACTGCGATTCATCCCCATCTGTCTTCAACCGGAAGTTCGTAATATGCTTTGACATAATCCAGCAAAGTCGAACATCCCGGATGTGATGCTTTCCAACTGTCATTTATAAAAGCTTTTAACGGCGTGCATAATTGTCCCTGAAAATCAAAAAAGTAGCGGCAGTATATTCGCTGATCGTTGATTTCTTTAACCGGAATATCATCTATGGCAAGTATGCCTGCATATGATCTTTTCCCGTCACTTTCCAAAAAAGCTATTGGATGCCCTTCATTTTCAATTGCCCATATTGTATGCTGCTTTTCAGAAAAGCCCGGAACATACGCGGAGACCGTATTCAGGAAATACGAAAGTTTGGTATCCTCTGTATAAAATAACTCAGCTGCATTCGGAGCAGTACAATCATCGCCGGCACACACGCTGGACCTTTCGGCATAAATGTTCATTTTTGTTTTCTCTCATTTTCAGCTGTTAGAATGGGGGGATCATTGCTCTATTGCCTTAGTAAATATATTAATTTATTCCCTTTACGCTGCTGATCTCCTGCAGACGGATCAGCTTCACTTTGTCAGTTTTGTCATAGGTCAAGTGAACCTTCACCCAATCCTTATCCACATCCTCAACGATACAGGATCCCTTACGCATCGTCACATTTATCAGATCAGAATCACAATCCTCGCCACGGAATTCAAGTTCCACATTCTTACCAATGTAGCCCTTCATAACCTTCATCAGGGACATTTTTTCTTCATGTACCGGGCTGCCCTGGATGCTGCCCTGGAGGCTGCCCATCTGTTTTTCCAGTTTTCTGATGCGGGAAGTAAGGCTGCCCATACTGCAAAATGCAATGAATCCAAATATTGCCATTGCATATGATACGTATTCCATTATGCTTCCTCCTTTATGATCTCAATCGAAAATATGGAGGAAACAGGGATTATCTTCTCGATGGTTCCCTTCTTTGTTTCCGCCGAAACCTTTATCCAATTTCCCTCAAATCCAACAACGGTACATACCTGGTTATACAGATCTATGTCATTCTCATCTTCGAAAAAATCAATCTTGATCTTCTTGCCCTGTGTGGCAAGCAACATTGCACTGACATTGCTTCCGGCCATCGTCCCTTGCTCGGTCTCTATGTCATCCCGGAGCAGATAATCGCAGGTCACACCAAGAATCCCCGCAATATCACCGATCCTGTCCACGTCCGGGATAACCGTCCCTGCCTCCCACCTGGATACCGTCTGCCTGGTTACTGAGAGGGTATCTGCAAATTCCTGCTGAGTCATACCCATGTCTTTTCTTTTTTGAGCTATTTTATTACCAAATTCATTCATTTCGCTTTTCTCCTTTACCCGATCTCTTTTTGCGAGGGCCCATCGCTTAATCACAACATACTCAAAATTTCCGTCCGCAACAAGCGATTCTCATGTTCAAAATGTAACATCTCCTGTTACATTTCCCGCAAAACAGGACTTTTTCAGCATGTAACATGACATGTTACACGGCATGTTTTATGGCTTGTACTGCCAATATCTGCAGGGAAGAAGTTGAGTTCCACGATCTTTTTGATTTTTAACTACAATGAAAAGATCAGTGCTCTTATAACTCGTGATCATTGAGGTTCCCATGAACCCTGTTGGCGTATTCCTGTTTTCATCGCTTCTTCTGTAATGAGGTTTATCTCTTCGTCAGATAGAGCGATGTTAAGAGCAGCTGAAAGCTTCTCAACATAGGTTGGCTTTGTCAGTCCTACTATCGGAACAGCTCCTTTTGCGATTACCCAGAGGACAGGAATCTGAGACCTGTCTATACCGTATTTTTCGGCTAAATCTTTCATGGTGCCAAGAAGGTTTTCGATCTTTTTGAATTTGCTCTTCGGGAACATAAAGTTCCTCATTGAGAATGTCGGAAAGTGATTTTTGGAGTTGTATCTTCCTGCAAGCGCACCTTGCTCAAGAACCATATAGGCATAGTAGGTGATACCCTTTGAATTGCAGTAGTCGATTATTGTCTGCTGATCGTTTCTTAAAAGACTGAAGTGGTTCTGGACTGCACCGAGCTTTAGCCCTTGCCGGCCGAGAAGTTCTTCTGCAGTTTTTATGTCGTTCATTGAGACATTTGATATGCCGATAGATCTTATCCTGCCGTCCTTCATGAGCGGTATTGCCTCGTTCAGGTTTTCCTTCAGATTATTAGGCTTGTGTATCCAGAATAGATCTGCTGATTTGAGCCCGAGTCTCGTCATGCTTTCATTAAATGACTTTTCAAGATCTCCGTTGTTGTATTTCTTGTTCGGAAAATACTTGGTAGAAAGGAATATATCATTTCTTCCGTTTATAAAACCGCCGAGCAGTTTTTCGCAGGATCCCATACCATAAACGGCGGCGGTATCCCATTTTGTAAAACCCAGCTCTACGGCCTTTTCAAAAGTGCTTCTGAGTGTCTGCTCATCGCTTTTGGAACCGAATATCATTCCTGAACCGTTATATCCGGAGCCCCAAGCCCATGTTCCGATCATTACATTCATGTTGTCACCTCGCTATACTTTATATCTTTCATTTTAGCATAAAGAACAGAAACTATTATCGATAACTTGTTCAGCAGTTCCTCCTTTTTAAGATAAAAAAATGAGCCCACATAATTAGTGGACTCCGGTATTGTATTTACTTTATATATCTCAGCAAGAAATCCGTTATTCCAATAATTATAAATCCGCGCTCATCCCGAGTTTCTTTGATTGGCTTGTTCCCTGAGCAGCCGAGATTACGATTTGTTTTGTTTTTTCACATATCCGGGACATGCCTCATCACTTTCCTGTAAGTTTTATGAATTTCTTATCGTTCATTTGCTCGTTTGTAAAATACTCCCCATCATGGAATAACGCATAATTCGTAATCGGTGTCGGTGCATTCTGTGCTTCTTCTTTACTTTCAAGATGTATTGCCTTGAATGCAATACCATTTTCTTTTGCCGTCTGCTCCAAAACCGGGACATATTTTGCATTGAACGGGCACTGATTCGTATAGTACAGAACATATCCCTTCTCTTCTATATGCGGATGTTTAGCACATTCCTTAAACACCGGAGCTTTTGCATTTTTATCGAACGGCATATACCAAAGCTGAATACCATTATCAGCTTCATCGCTCACGGCAAATCCTTTGTACTTCAGAAACTTCGGATCAGCCAGAAACGGTTTCTTCTTTGAAGCGCAAAGAATACAAAGCCCTTTTTTCCCTTTTCCCTTACTATCCTCGATGCAGGCAGTAAGTAGATCAGTAGAATATCCATGTCCTTTGAAAGCCCCGGACACCCAGAGACAGTCAATGTACATATATCCATCTGCCTCTATCGGAATCCATGCGTTTTCCGCCGGGATATATTCGATAAAACACTTTCC
>JAIKZQ010000054.1 GCA_024682075.1 Lachnospiraceae bacterium | reverse complement strand
GTTTGTTTGTGAATACCGGGCTACCCGCAGAGAAGAATTAACGAATCTGCTTTTATCCAGTGGTTGCAGTCAGGTGATTTGGAAATTCCCGGAGGAATCAGGATTCTATCAACCGATTGTAATTGCCAGGAAGTAAAATTCAAGTTTGTGCATATAGAAACACTTTTGTAAAAAGGGAGTTCTTTTATGTCTTTCTTGTTTCTTTGTGCGTTTTCGTTATCTCAGGTTTTCTTCATCGCACAAAACGGTGCTGCCTTCCGCCAGGGACTTTTTCACGTCGATCAGTCTCTGATTGGAGCTTCCGCGGAATTTGAGCATCAGGCTTTTTTCCGCGATGTGGAATTCACCGTCCACTATCACGTCCAGGAGCGGCAGGAGATTCTTCACGATCTCATCCTCTTCGGCCCATTTTAATATGTCCGTCTCAAAGGTGTATCCGCTGTAGAGCCAGATCGTCTTGTCGGGATATTTCTCGCGGAGCTTCCTGGAAAGTGACAGCACAAAAGGCCTGTTCTCAGGCTCTAAAGGCTCACCGCCCAGAAAAGTGAATCCCGCTATATATGACGGAGCCACTGCTTCTATCAGTTCCTGTTCAACCTCCGCCGTATATACATTGCCGTATTTGAAATCCCATGTGTCGGGATTGAAGCATCCTTTACACTGATGGCGGCATCCGCTTACGAAGAGGGAAACCCTGACGCCGGGGCCGTCTGCAACATCGGATTTTTTGATGGTTCCGTAATACATTTTATTCTCCCCTGAACCCAGTATCTTACTGCAATAATAACTATAGTTAATGCGGGCCGTTTTTTCAAGGTGCAGTCTGTAGCTTTCATAAGCATTCCTGAGTCTTTTGTGCTATAATATTACGGTTTTAGCAGTATTGACACGACAGGCGGTGCTGCATCCTGCGCATAACCTGTCACGGAATCGAAACGGAGAAGAAAATGAACAGAGAACATGTTGAGGCACTTTGCCCCGAAATGGCCAAGCATTCCGAGGAAGTGGTAAGGCATCTGAGCAGAAACGATGCCTGCTGGTGCGGAAGCGGCAGGAAGTACAAGGCCTGTCACGCACCTTTTGACGACAAGCTTAAGAAGTATTCACTGATGGGCAAGATCACGCCCGACCACAGCATCATCAAGACTCCCGAGCAGATTGAGAAGATAAAGGAGTCATGCGCGATAAACATCGCGATACTTGACCGCATCGAAAAAGAGATCCACGAGGGAATGCCCACATCAGAGATAGACAAGATCGTCTATGACATGAGCATGGAGGCCGGAGCCATTCCCGCACCTCTTAACTATGAGGGATATCCTTACTCGGTATGTACCTCGGTGAACGAGCAGGTCTGTCACGGTTTTCCCTCGGACAAGGTGATCCTTAAGAGCGGAGATATCGTGAATGTCGACTGCTCCACCATATTGAACGGATTCTTTTCCGATTCATCGAGAATGTTCTGCATAGGCGAGATATCGGAGGAAAAGCAGCGTCTTGTTAAGATCACGAGGGAAGCCTGCTATGAGGGACTTAAGTACTGCAAGCCCTGGGGATACCTGGGCGATGTGGGACAGGCCGTTCATGATTACTGTTACGATAACGGCTACACTGTCGTAAGAGAGATCGGCGGTCACGGCGTCGGACTGGAATTCCACGAAGATCCCTGGGTCGGGTATCATTCCAAAAAGGGAACGGAGATGCTGCTTGTGCCCGGAATGATCTTCACCATAGAGCCCATGGTCAATATGGGAAAGGCCGATATAGTGACCGACAAGGAAAACGGCTGGGAGGTTTCGACCAAGGACGGAATGCCGTCGGCACAGTGGGAGATAATGGTGCTGATCACGGAAGAGGGTAACGAAGTATTGTGCTGGTAACGCTTATCGGACATAGCGCATGAAGAAGCTGAATGTATTCCACATCATCTTTATATCGCTTGCTTTCTGCCTGGTGCTGGCCATTGTCTTACGCATCAGGGGCTGGGTCAGAGTTGTGGGCTATGATGAGATATCGGGATCCGATGATTCGATAGCGGATTTCGAGTGCCATGACCACATAATGCCCCTGACCGATGAGCAATACAACCTGATAAGACAAAGCGAAGAGGTCATTCTCATTCTGGGAAATGACCCGTTTGCGGAAGACAGGGATCTTCCGGGCGGACTTGCCGCAATGCTTGAAGAGGCATCGGGAGCGGAGGTGATCAACTGCGCGGTGCGCGGCTCGAGAGTTTCCATGACATCTCCTTCTTTTGACATAAAGCAAAGTCCGTGGAACCTGTTCAGTCCGTATTATCTGGCCTGCGTTGCCTGCGGGGATCTGGATTACGAGCCGGATCTGAGGCTTTCCGAAGAGGCACTGGGTGACGATTTTCCCGAAGAGGGAGAGGAGGTCCTCAGAACGCTTAAGGAAACCGATCTTTCGGATGTGGATGTCATTGTCTTTTTCTATGACGGAATTGATTATCTCGAAGGAGCACCGACCGGATTCGACGATAGCAGGTATGACGATCCCTTCTGCACCTTTTTCGGTTCGCTCAGCTCCGCTACGGAGGTTTTGAGAAGTGCGGCGCCCGGCGCGAGATTTATCGTCATGTCGGCCCCGTATATGTACCATGTGGCCGCAAACGGAGACTGGGAAGCCTGCGAAGACCATCCCAATTCCGAAAATGCCGACCTCTCATCCTATGTTCTGGCTGAGTACTGGCTGTGCGTGGGAGCGCATGACTTCAGTTTCCTGGACAATTATTACACGGGCACCAATCTGGCCGAAGGACGCCTTCTTTTGACCGACGGAAGGCATCTGAACGCAGAGGGCAGGAAAGTGATCCTGGACCGGTTCATGTATGCCCTGACATATTACGATGAAGAGAATTTGGGAAAGGTCGAGTTTTCAAAATAATTTTTGACCCTGACACCATTTGATAGTAAAATAATTGTGATTATGCCTTCAAATAATATGTTTCAGGGATGATCCGATGGAATCTGAAGCCAGACTGACAGATTATATTGAAAAAAACATACTACAGACCATGCAGGATGCTTTTTCCGACATGACCGGACTTGCCGCCATCACTACCAATTCTGACGGCACGGCTGTGACGGAAGGGTCCGGCTTTTGCCGTTTTTGTTCCAAGCTTGCCGGTGAATGCCCTCTGGGATGTCAGTTGTGCGAGTATTCCGTCAAGACCGGTGCACTTGATGCACAGATGGAAGGAAAGCCGGTCATCCGCAGATGCCATTCGGGCCTTCTGATAATTTCGGCTCCGATCGTCGTGGGCGATGAGATTGTAGGGTGCCTTGCGGGCGGACATGTCCTGACCCAGGCTCCGGATGAGGCAGAGTGCAGAAGACATGCGGCCCAGCTCGGGATCGATCCCGAAGAGTATCTGACCCTGATCCGTGAAGTGGAGATCGTTCCTCAGGACAGGATAGAAAAGGCAATGGACTTTCTGTATGCCATTTCCCATTTCCTGTCAGACATGGCATACAGCAAATACAATAATGACAAGGCTAATTCCGAGATAGCACGTGCGGCGAAGATGAAGTCGGACTTTCTGGCCAACATGAGCCATGAGATCCGCACGCCGATGAACGCCGTCATAGGAATGGCCGAGATGGCACTCAGGGAGGATCTTCCCGATAATGCCAGGAGATATATAAGCCAGATCAAATCGTCGGGAAGAGCACTGCTTACCATCATCAACGACATCCTTGATTTTTCCAGGATAGAGTCCGGCAAGATGAACATCTCTCCCGTAGAGTATGAGCCGGTGAGCCTTTTCAATTCAGTGGCCGGAGTCATCATGACAAGGCTTTTCGACAAGAATGTCGAGCTGGTGCTCAATCTGAACGTTGACATGCCGAGGCTCCTTTACGGAGACTGCACCAGGATAAGGCAGGTCCTCATCAATCTGGCAAACAATGCAGTGAAGTTCACCGATTCGGGACAGGTCAGGTTCGTGGTTGATTTTTCCCGCATCGATGAAGAATACATAATGCTGAACGTTTCGGTTGAAGATACCGGAATAGGCATTAAGCCCGAGAACCTCGAGAGGATATTCGATTCCTTCTCCCAGGTCGACTCGAAGAGAAACAGAAGCACGGAAGGCACGGGGCTGGGACTTGCCATATCAAAGGAACTCCTGAACCTCATGAACGGACAGCTGCATGCGGAGTCCGAGTACAAAAGGGGATCCGTCTTTTCTTTCAAGCTTCCGCAGAAGGTCGTGGACAATACCCCGACCATGAGGGTTAAGGATCCCGAGAAAGCACTTGCCGTTGGAATGTTCAGGAATGAATATGTATCCGACGGATTCGCATGGGATGCCGCCAAGCTTGGGCTGAACGTCATGAGCCTGGCACCTGATGCCGATCTGGAACTTGCGATCGACACCGTAAGGAAGAGGAATCCCGGCAGGAATCTGTTCGTCTTCATAGACCAGGATCTTTTCGACAAAGAGAAGATAAGCTTTGTGGAGAAGAATCCCGACATCACGGCAGTCATGGTGTCCGAATTTTTCGGTCATGTAGAAAAAGGCCCCGATAATCTCCTTATCGCAAGGAAGCCTCTTTCGGCCATGAGCCTTACGATGATAATCAATCACGGCAATGTGCAGTTTGATGACATCACCGAGAAGGCGGAGGTGATGAACTTCACCGCACCGGATGCAAAGCTTCTCATAGTCGAGGATAATCCGGTCAATCTGTCGGTCACCGAAGGATTGCTGGAGCCCCTGATGATGGATATCCGAACCGCCTCGAGCGGCAAGGAAGCCATCCGCAAGATAGAGGAAGAGCATTTTGACATCATTCTCATGGATCATATGATGCCCGAGATGGACGGCGTGGAGACGACCAGGATCATCAGAAGGATGTATCCGGACTATGCGGATGTGCCGATAATCGCCCTTACTGCCAATGCGGTGAGCGGAGTCAGGGATGTCTTCCTTTCCGAGGGAATGAACGATTTCGTCCCCAAGCCCGTGGACCTGCAGGTGCTCACATCCGTGATCAGGAAGTGGATCCCGGAAGAGAAGGTTATCAGGGCAGATTGAAAATGTGAAATTTAGGATCTTTTTGGTCCGAGTTGATAAAAGAAATTTAGGAGGTTTTTGTAATGTATTCGCTTGATGAAGTAAAGTCAGTAGATCCCGAAGTTGCTCAGGCCATAGTTGATGAGCAGGAAAGACAAAATACCCATCTCGAGCTTATAGCTTCGGAGAACTGGGTGAGCAAGGCCGTCATGGCAGCTATGGGAAGCCCCCTTACCAATAAATACGCCGAAGGATATCCCGGAAAGCGTTATTACGGCGGATGCCAGTGCGTTGACGTCGTTGAGGAACTTGCAAGAAACCGTGCAATGGAACTCTACGGATGCACCTATGCAAATGTTCAGCCTCACTCCGGTGCACAGGCTAATCTTGCAGTACAGTTCGCACTTCTTCAGCCCGGTGATACCATCATGGGCATGAACCTTGATCACGGCGGACACCTTACCCACGGTTCACCTGTCAACATTTCCGGAACTTATTTCAATGTCGTTCCTTACGGAGTTAATGACGAAGGTTTCATCGATTATGACAAGCTTGAGGAGATTGCAAAAGAGTGCAAGCCCAGGATGATCATCGCAGGAGCTTCCGCTTATGCAAGGACCATCGACTTCAAGCGTTTCAGGGAGATCGCGGATGAGGTAGGTGCATATCTGATGGTAGACATGGCTCACATTGCGGGCCTTGTCGCAGCAGGACTTCATCCCAGCCCCATCCCCTATGCTCACGTGGTAACCACCACCACTCACAAGACACTTCGCGGACCCAGAGGCGGAATGATCCTTTCCAGCGAAGAGTTTGCCAAGGAGCACAAGCTTAATAAGGCAGTTTTCCCCGGAATCCAGGGCGGACCTCTCATGCATGTCATCGCAGCCAAGGCAGTATGCTTCAAGGAGGCTCTCGATCCTTCTTTCAAGGTATATCAGCAGAATATCTACGATAACGCACAGGCTCTTGCAAAGGGACTTATCTCAAGGGGACTCAAGATCGTATCGGGCGGAACCGACAATCACCTCATGCTCCTTGATCTCACTCCTTTTAACGAGACCGGTAAGGAGATCGAGGCACTTCTTGACGAGGCACATATCACCGCCAACAAGAATACCATTCCCAATGATCCTCAGAAGGCCAATGTCACCAGCGGCATCAGACTCGGAACTCCCGCTGTCACATCAAGAGGTCTTAACACCGAGGATATGGATCAGCTTGCTGAGGCTATCAGCCTGATCGTAAAAGAGAAGGAAGCAGGGGTTGAGAAGGCTAAGGCCATCGTAATGGCTCTTACCGAGAAGTATCCCCTGAATCAGTAATAAGAATTCAGGCAGACTGGAGAAAGAAATGATACAAGTTGCTGTATTTGGTTACGGAACGGTCGGAAGCGGAGTCGTTGAGGTCATTGAGCGCAACAACTCCATCGTATCGGCCAATTCCGGAGATAAGGTTAATGTAAAATATATCCTCGATCTTCGTGATTTTCCCGGAGATCCTTATGAATCCAAGCTGGTCCACGATGTGCAGACGATCATCGATGACGATGAGGTTTCGATCTGCTGCGAGACCATGGGAGGAGTCGGAGCAGCTTATAAGTTCACCAAGATGGCCCTTGAAAAGGGAAAGAGTGTCTGCAGTTCCAACAAGGAACTGGTTGCAAAGCACGGCGCGGAGCTCATGAGAGTGGCTGCAGAGCACGGATGTGCTTATCTCTTTGAGGCAAGTGTCGGAGGCGGAATTCCCGTCCTTCGCACTCTCACTACCGCTCTTACCGCGGAGAGGATCACACAGATCGCGGGAATCCTTAACGGAACCACCAACTTCATCCTCACAAGAATGGAAGAAGACGGTGCCGATTTCGATGAGACTCTTAAGAAGGCTCAGGAACTCGGATATGCCGAGAAGGATCCTACCGCCGATATAGAAGGCCATGATACGGCAAGAAAGATCTCCATTCTCACCGACATAATGTCCGGTCATTTTGTTGATTCCGATGCCGTTCCCACAACGGGCATCACCGGTATCACCAAGACCGATATCGCAATGGCTCGTGAAGCGGGCTACAGCATAAGGCTGCTCGGAATGGCAAGCAGAAATGAGGATGATTCCGTTGCAGTGAGGGTTGCTCCTTTCCTTGTGAAGAAGTCACATCCTCTTGCGGGAGTATGTGATGTGTTCAATGCGGTTTTCGTTACCGGCAACATGCTCGGCGAGACGATGTATTACGGCAAAGGTGCAGGAAAACTTGCAACTGCAAGTGCTGTTGTTGCAGATGTGATAGATGCTGCAAGAAAAGGTTCATCCACCATGTACAGCGGATGGGATGAGACTCCCGTAACCGCAGCTCCTTCATCCGGCGAGAGGTTCAGATATTATGTCAGATGCCTCGGAGCAAAATATGATGACGTTCAGGCTCAGTTCCCGGGCGGATGCCGCATGGGTTCATTCGGCGGAGAAACGGGATTTGTCACCGGAATGATGAGCGAGGAGGAATTTGAAGCCGGGTGTTCAAAGCTTGGTGATGCAGTCCTCGGAACGATCAGGATCTATGACTGATACCCTTTTAAAGGGTGATAAAAAGAATTAAAAAGAGGATCATGAAAAGATGGCAAAGGTAGTAAAATTCGGCGGAAGCTCTCTTGCGTCTGCCGAGCAGTTCAAGAAGGTCGGCGACATAATCAAAGCCGACAGCGAGAGAAGATATGTGGTGCCTTCGGCTCCCGGAAAGAGATCACCCCGTGACACCAAGGTTACCGACATGCTCTATAAGCTTCACGGAAGTGTTTCTGACAAGAGAAGCTTTGAGGAGACACTTGCTGACATAAAGGCCAGATATGATGAGATCATCAAGGGCCTCGGACTGAATCTCGATCTGTCCGATGAGTTCAAGAAGATTGCTAAGGATCTTAAGGCCGGCGCTGACAGCGATTATGCAGCATCAAGAGGCGAATATCTCAACGGCCGCATAATGGCTGCATATCTGGGATATGAGTTCATCGATCCTGCAGACTGCATCATCTTCGACAGGAAGACTGAGAACTACGATGCAGAGAAGACCTACAAGAATCTGAGCAAGAAGCTTGCCAAGATCGAAAGAGCGGTCATTCCCGGTTTCTACGGCGCATATGCCGACGGAACGGTCAAGACCTTCTCAAGAGGCGGATCCGACATCACCGGTTCCATCGTTGCAAGGGCAATACATGCAGATGTGTATGAAAACTGGACCGATGTATCCGGATTTTTGATCGCCGATCCCAGGATCATAAAGAATCCCGCCAAGATTGAGACCATAACCTACAGAGAACTCAGAGAGCTTGCATACATGGGAGCGGGCGTGCTCCATGAAGATGCCATCTTCCCTGTCAGACAGGAAGGCATTCCCATCAATATCAGGAATACCAATGATCCTAAGGACGACGGAACCTGGATCGTAGAGACCACATCCAAGAAGTCCAAATATGTCATCACCGGAATCGCGGGCAAGAAGGGCTTCTGTGCAGTGAACGTGGACAAGGACATGATGAACTCCGAGATCGGATTCGGGAGAAGAGTGCTTCAGGCATTCGAGGAGAACGAGATCTCATTCGAGCATCTGCCTTCAGGCATCGATACCATGACCGTATTCGTTCATCAGGACGAGTTCAGGGACAAGGAACAGAGCGTTGTATCCGCCATCCGCAGGATGACCGAGCCCGATACTATCGACATCGAATCCGATCTTGCTCTCATAGCTGTCGTCGGACGTGGAATGAAGTCCACGAGAGGAACTGCGGGAAGGATATTCTCAGCTCTCGCACATGCACACGTGAACGTCAAGATGATCGATCAGGGATCTTCCGAGATCAATATCATAATAGGCGTGGCCAATTCGGATTTCGAGACAGCCATCAAAGCCATCTATGATATTTTCGTTGAGACCAAATTATAATATCCTTAGGAGCTGCTTGCGGATGGCAGCATCTGCAAACGGCTCCGAACTGTTAACGGCATCTGTGTCCGGACTTTCCCGGATGCATATGTCGTTTGCTATGGCTGAGGCTTAAGCGATAACGGGGAGAGATCAATTGAGCAGACATAAGAAGAAAAACAAGAACAATTCGCAGAAGGCCGGATATCCCGAAGAGTCCAAGGTGCTTGCCGAAGAAGAAACTTCATCCGGGGAAGAAGCTGTTTCCGAAGAAAGTGATGTAAGCACGGAAGACTCCGATCCCGCAGAGAGTGCTGCTTCCGATGATGTTGAAAGCACCGCTTTCGAAGAAGGTGAAGTTGCAGCTGAGAGCGCCGAATCTGAGGAAGGCGACGTTACCGAAGAGGCAGCGGATCCCGAAGAAGGCGATGTTTCCGAAGAAAACCCGGAAGCCGGTGAGACTGCTGAGGCTGAAGAGACCGCGGATACCGAAGAGGCATCTGAGCTTTCGGAGGAAGAGGCATCGGAAGAGACTGCAGCCTCTGAAGAGGAGGATACTCAGGAACCTGAGGAAAAATCTTCCGGTGAAAAGTCCAAAAAGGAATCTTCGGATGAAGATGATGCTTCCGACGACGAAGACAGAAAGAAAAAGGCCAAGGTAAGCCGTGAGGCACTCAGGGAACAGTCGGAGACCGAGAGGATCAGACGCGAGGCCAGACACAGAAGAAGAATACGTCAGCAGGTCACCGCTTATCTGATACTCATCCTGATAATCGCAGTGCTCGGCTGCGGCATATATTTTGTTGCAAAGTTTTTCGTCGATGCCGCAAAGCAGAGACAGGCCGATGCCATCGCGGCAGAGGAAGCGCTTCAGAGGCAGCTTGAAGAAGAAGCGGCAGCACAGCAGCCTGTCGTGACAGAAGAACCTCCCGCCGCAACTGTCGAGGATCTCGGCCCCACTCCCGCAGAGAGGCTTGATGAGGTCATTGAATCCGAGATTGCGGAAATGACTCTTGAAGAGAAGGTTCAGGCCATCATGTTCATCACGCCTGAGTCCATAACGGGCGTTGACAGGGTTGTGATCGCCGGAGAAGGAACAGCCGCAGCGTTAAGTGATTTCTGTCCGGGCGGAATAGTCTATAACTCCAGAAATGTCACCTCCGCAGACCAGTTTGCGACCATGATGGAGACCACACAGACACTTGTGAGCCGTCCTGTTTTCCTTGCGACCACCGAGACCGGACTCAATGAATCGGGACTTGTCGGAACCACTATCATCGAACAGGTCTTAACTCCCGCACAGGCTGCCCAGACAGGTAATGTCGAGGATGCAGTGAATGTGGGAATGACCATAGGCTCCGGACTCTATTCGATAGGCATTACCGTGAATTTCGCTCCTCTTGCCGATCTGTCCGTAACAAACGGCGGAGTCATGGCGAATGCATCTTACGGAGACGATGCTGCAGGTGCAACTCCTTATGTCACGGGAATGGCAGACGGATTGCTCCAGAGCGGAGTCATCCCCGCATATAAGTATTTCCCTTCACTCGCCGCTTCGTCACAGAATCCTCTGAACGGAAGAGCGGTCAGCGACAGGACTCTCGATGACTTCAGGAACAACGAATTCCAGGTATGGCTTTCAGCCATTAACGCAGGTGCGATGATGATACAGATGAGTAATGTCATCTATCCTTCGATCGACAGTGATTCGCTTCCTTCTTCACTTTCCGAGAAGACTGTCACAGGAGTGCTCAGGGATGAACTCGGATATGACGGTGTCATCATCAGCGGTCCTTTGAATGATGCAGCGATCACTTCATACTACACGGCTTCCGAAAGCGCCGTCATGGCACTTAAGGCAGGATGTGACATGATCTATGCATCACCCGATCCCAGAGCCGCAGCAAACGGCATCATCGAGGCGGTTGGCAGCGGAGTGATCTCGGAAGAGAGGATCAATGATGCACTCGTAAGGATATACCGCATCAGATACGCCGATGCCCTTGAACAGTACAGGGCAGAGTATGAAGCAAATGCGATCACCATGGGTGTGGATCTTACGGGAGTTCAGTACTGATGGTATTATGCGGGCGGCTTTCGAGCCGTCCGCACAGACATAAAAAGCCTCAGACATCTGATCTGAGGCATAAAAAAAGAGCGACAGACGGGGCTCGAACCCGCGGTCTCCACCTTGGCAAGGTGGCGCTTTACCAACTAAGCTACTGTCGCATTGTCTGCTTTCGCACGACAAAAGTTAATATACTAAAAAGCAGACAGGTTGTCAACAAAAATTTTAAAAATTTTTGATCAGGCTTTTGTTTCTTCTCCGGACAGGCTGTTTTCGGACTTTTCTTCAATGCCGAGAGCGTTTGCAACCTTTACGGGAGCCTTCTTCTCAACAATCTTCCAGATCATGATGGCGATGATCGCACAGAAGGTTCCGGTTATCATTCCGGCGATGACATCGGTAGGATAGTGGACACCCACGTAAAGTCTTGAGAAACCGATCAGTGCAGCGATGATTATCGCAGGGATTCCGATCTTTCTGGGACCCTTGACCAGATATACAACGCCGACTGCAAACGATGCACCCGCATGACCGGAGGGGAATGAAGGATCGGGCTGCTTTTCAATGATGAGCTGTAGTCCGTTGATCACTTCGTAAGGACGGATCCTGGCAACGCTGGGTTTGATGAGCGCATTGTTTATCAGCAGTGAGAAGACAAGCGATATTCCCGCCATGATGCCCAGGGGACGGGTCTTCTTGAAAAAGAGCAGGACGATCGCGGTCAGTATCCAGAATATGCCCTTGTCTCCCAGACGGGTGATGAATGTCATGATGGGTGTGAGAAAGTCACTTCTTACGTTGTCCTGAAGAAAAAGAAGGAACTGCTCGTCCCACTGCATATGTAAAAGAGATTCCATGTTTGTTATTCCTTTCATTGCTTTATGTGATTAACAGACATAATGATATCATAAAAAGAGGTATTTATGTACGATAATGTTCAGGTGATAATTCCTTCCCTCAATCCGGACGAGAAATTGCTCAATACGGCTAAGGGAATGATAGAAGAAGGTTTTTCGGATGTGATCCTGGTAGATGACGGATCCGATGAAGCGCACCGCGGAGAGTTCGCCAGGATAAAGGAACAGTTCCCGGAAAACATAACGGTGCTGGTCCATGAGGTTAATAAGGGCAAGGGCAGGGCGATGAAGACAGCCTTTGAGTATGTGCTGAAGGAACGCCCGGACACGCTCGGAGTCGTGACCGTTGACGGCGACGGCCAGCATACGCCGAAAGATGCCGCAAAGTGCATAGACGCCATGACGGAAAAGAAAGCATTCATTATCGGATGCAGGGATTTCTCGCTTCCGCAGGTTCCCTTAAGGAGCAGGCTCGGGAATGTCATAACGAGAAACGTCTTCAGGTATGTGTGCGGCATAAAGGTTTCGGACACGCAGACGGGACTCAGGGCGGTTCCCGCATCACTTCTCGAGTACATGACCCGCGTCGATGGCGACCGGTATGAATATGAGACCAATCAGCTCCTGAAGGTCGGATCCGACAATATCTCATATTCGGAAGTGCCCATCGAGACTGTCTATATCGATGAGAATCAGACCTCGCATTTCCACCCTCTGAGGGATTCCGCAAGGATTTACGGAGTCATCTTTAAATTTGCCGCAAGTTCCGTTTTATCGTGTATAATAGACCTTGTGTCTTTCAGGGTGGTCCTTGCTTTCATACCCAAGGTCATTGCGGAAACGACCAGAGGAACGATAGCGGGAGTGGCCGCCAGGATCATATCCGCGGCATGCAATTTCCTGATCAACAAGAAGGCGGTCTTCGGTCATAGCGGCGATGCCGCAAAGAGCGCACTCAGATATGCGATCCTCGCGGTGTGCCAGCTCGGAGCCTCAATCGGACTCGTTGCCCTTCTCACCATGCTTCTCGGTGCCGAGAGTGACTGGTTCAAGACCCTCATCAAGGCGGTCGTGGATACCTGTCTGTTCTTTGTAAGCTTTAAGATTCAGAGAAACTGGGTCTTCAAAAAATAAGAAAGGTTGTTAGCGTTAAATGTCCAGTCTCAGAGAAAAGAAATCATCAACAGGATTAAATGTGGCAAAGACGATCCTAAAGGTGTTCCTCAGGACCCTTGCTGTGATCGGTGTCACGGTCCTACTGGTACTTATCCTTGTAATAGGAGCGTGTTTCCTTGCAATGCACGGACCCAGTCCCGCATTCAGAAGCCAGTTCGCCATGTTCGCGTACGAGACCAGCGCGCTTAAATGGCTTCCCAAGCTCTTCCTCGGAAATGACGAATTCGAGAGGATCATCGCGGAAAATACCATGCCCGAGGCCGCAGACGGCACGGCATCCAATACCGATCTCATCCAGATCCCCGCAGAAACGGTCGCGGATGAAAGCGTTCCTCCCATTGTCATTGAGGAGATCAACGGCGGAACGTATCACGGATACATGATGATCATCCAGGATCCTTCTACAGTTTTCGTGGGAACCGTTGACCAGTTCAGACAGGGTGACGGTGATGTCGTCAAGAAATTCTGCGAGCGTTATAACGCCATCGGAGGAGTTAACGGCGGAGAGTTCGTCGACATGGGTTCCTACAGCTATACCGCATGTCCGGTCGGAGGAGTCATTTCCCAGGGACAGGCTCTTTATGAGAACAATGATGTCGGCAAGTGGAATCTTGTCTGTCTTACTTTCGACAATAAGCTCATACTTCTCAAGGGTTATTCGGTCGCCCAGGCACTTGCGCTGAATGTCAGGGATGCGGTTCATGTCAAGCACGAGACCGGTCCTTTCCTGATAATAGACGGTGAGCCTCTTGAGGTTCCCAGCGTTGATGTATACGGTGGCGGAAAGAATCCCCGTACCGCGATAGGACAGCGTGCGGACGGAGCCATCCTTATGTGCGTCATCGACGGACGTCAGGCATCCAGCCTTGGAGCTACCTTCAAGGAGATGATCGACATCATGCAGGATTACGGTGCAATCAATGCGGCATGTCTTGACGGCGGTACCTCCACACAGATGGAATACAACGGCATCACCGTTAACAATCCTTATTCACCCACGGGACCCAGACGCTGTCCCACAGCATTTCTTATCATGAGCACTGAGGCTAACACCTCCTACGATGCACTTGCTCTTATGAACGGGGAGGGTAACTGATGAGCAGAGAATATGGCAAGAAAAAAAGTTATTTTAAAGTAGGCCTTCTGATCTATTTCATCCTTGGCTGCATAGGAATATTTTTCTTCCTCAGATGGTTCAAGGGATATCTGACCGCTTACGAAAATGCGCTGCCCGCAACCGGCATTACCGAGATCAGGACCGCATTTGAGACCGGTGCCATCGAGACAGTCATGACAGGCGAGAACCTTGTCACCGAATCCGTTTACTACAATATCTTTGATTATGAGGCTCATATCAAAGAGATCATCTTGGGTAAGGAGATAACCATCGAGGAATCTCCAATGTCCTCCGCAGAGGTGCCCAGATATATCATCAGGGCCGGCGGAGAGCCTGTCACCGATGTGACTCTCAAGGTCGTTGACAAGAATGAATATGACATGGATATCTGGGGATGCGACAAGTTCTATCCCGACGAGTATCTGATGTCAACTGATGTATATACAGTGACCGTTCCGACAGGTGTCATCGTCAATGTCTCTGGAAGAGACCTGACTTCTGCGGACATCATGAAGGACGAGAACGGCCAGGATGTCGTGAAGGGCATCGACATCATACGCAATGTCACCCAGTACATGACATACGTTCCCACGTTCACTACCTATCAGGTGAGCGGATTGTGGAACAACCCCGTAGTCACTGCCAGAAATGCGGACGGAACTCCCATTGAGCTGACCTGCGACGGCACCGATTACTCAGCGCCTTTGCAGACTTCCGCGGATGTTGTTGCCGAGATCAACGCACTGATCCCCACTATCGTTGAAAGCTACGGCAAGCACTTCATCGGCGTCAATTCAGGAGCGGTATATAATTACCTCCTTCCCGGTTCCGAGTACAGGGAGTCGCTTTCGACCGCAGTCACCAATTTCTATCCGACTTCACATATCACCTCCTATAACTATTACAATGTGAGTGCCGACAATTTCGTCACATATTGCGACAACTGCGTGTCTGCCAACATTGTTTTCGATCTGGTCGTGAATTTCAATTCCACTGCTTACCAGACCAAGAATGAGGGAAGTGATGCTATCTGGGTATTCATCAAGAGAGACGGTACATGGTATCTTGCCGATGTTCCCAGACAGGAACCCAGAAGTCTTGAAGATGCAGGCATTACTGATTAAGTGAAAGGCTGTTTGGACTCTTTGAAAAAAGGAGACGGATTATGAAGCTTATCTTTGTTGGAGCCACACACGAAGTAACCGGAAGCTGTCATTTCCTCGAGGCTTGCGGCAAGAACATCTTAGTGGACTACGGAATGGAGCAGGGCATCGATACCTTCGAAAATGTCCCTCTTCCCGTGCCCGAAGCCCACATCGATTATGTGTTCCTGACTCATGCGCATATCGACCACTCGGGACTTCTTCCTCTTCTGTACGCAAGAGGATTCAGGGGACAGATCTTTGCAACCGATGCAACATGTGATCTGTGCTCCATAATGCTCCGTGACTGTGCCCACATTCAGATGATGGATGCGGAATACAAGAACAGGAAGAACCGCCGTACAAAGGATGCTCCGCCGGTTGAGCCCCTCTACAGCATGGAGGATGCCGAAGGCGCGATCAGAAGACTTGTTGCCTGCCATTATGACACCGTTGTCGATGTATGCGACGGAATACAGATCAGATTCACCGACATCGGACACCTGCTCGGATCAGCCAGCATAGAGGTGTGGATCACCGAAGAGAATAATTCCAAGAAGCTTGTCTTTTCCGGAGATATCGGAAACAGCAGACAGCCTCTCATCAAGGATCCCAAGCCTACTAAGGAAGCCGATTATGTCATCATGGAATCCACCTACGGCGACAGGAATCATCCCGAACCCGAGGGTGATTTCGAGACCATGCTCGCTGACGTGATTCAGACCACGTTCGACAGGGGCGGAAATGTCGTCATTCCTTCTTTTGCAGTGGGGCGTACCCAGGAACTGTTATATTTCCTCAGAAGGATCAAGGTTCACAAGAGAATCAAAGGACACGATAATTTCGCTGTATATGTGGATTCTCCGCTTGCTGTTGATGCTACGGAGATCTTCACCGCAAACCGCATGGATTGCTTCTCCGAGGATGCGATGGAGCTGGTCAGACAGGGCATCAACCCGATCTCTTTTGCGGGACTGAAGCTTGCGATCACCAGTGATGAATCCAAGAACATCAATTTCATCGAAGAGCCCAAGGTCATAATCTCAGCATCAGGAATGTGCGAAGCCGGACGTATCAGGCATCATCTCAAGCACAATCTCTGGAGACCTGAATGCACGATCCTCTTCGTCGGATATCAGGCAAACGGAACTCTCGGAAGAGCGATCGTCGAAGGCGCGGAGACGGTCAAGCTCTTTGGCGAGGAGATCGAGGTCAGGGCCGAGATAAAGCAGCTCAGGGGACTGAGCGGACATGCCGACAAGGACGGACTGATCTGGTGGATCTCCCAGTTTGAGGAAAAGCCCAAGAAGGTATTCATAGTACACGGCGAGGATTCGGTAGCGACCTCTTTTGCCGAGACGCTCAAGATAGAGTACGGCCAGCGCGCAGTAGCTCCTTACAGCGGATCGGAATTCGACCTCGCAGCCGGAAGGTTCACCTATGAAGCAGAGCCTGTAAGGAAAGCAAAGAAGACTCCTGCAGGGAAAGTCGTTTCAGGAGTTTATGCACGTCTTGTTGCTGCCGGTCAGAGACTCATGGCGATCATCAAGGGCATGGACGGTTATCCGAACAAGGATATCGGAAGACTTGCAGACCAGATCACATCGCTCTGCGAAAAATACGACGACAGAAAGTAAAAGGATTATTTCTTATGAGTTATGCTGATGAAGTATTCATAAAGACATGCAAGGATATTCTGGAGAACGGCACCAGTACCGAGGGACAGAAGGTAAGACCTCACTGGGAAGACGGCACTCCGGCATATACCATCAAGCAGTTCGGAGTCGTGAACAGGTATGATCTGAGCAGGGAATTTCCCATCATGACACTGCGCAGGACTGCCCTTAAGTCAGCTACAGACGAGATGCTCTGGATATGGCAGAGAAAGAGTAACAACATCGGTGACCTTCATTCACATATCTGGGATGAGTGGGCGGATGAAAGCGGCTCTATCGGCAAGGCATACGGATATCAGATGAGAGTAAAGCACGAGTATCCCGAGGGCAAGATGGACATGGTCGATCGTGTCATATACGATCTCAGGAACAATCCTTTTTCAAGGCGCATCATGACCAATCTCTATGTCTTCCAGGATCTGCACGAGATGAACCTTTATCCCTGTGCATACTCGATGACATTCAACGTTACACAGAAAGAGGGAGAGGACAGACTCACGCTCAACGCAATCTTAAACCAGCGTTCCCAGGACATGCTTGCCGCCAATAACTGGAACATCGTGCAGTATGCGGTTCTGGTGCATATGCTGGCACAGGTTTGTGACATGAATGTCGGTGAACTGGTACATGTGATCGCGGACTGCCACATCTATGACAGGCACATCCCGCTCATAAAGGAAATGATCGAAAGAGAACCCCTGCCTGCACCGGCTTTCCATCTGAATCCCGACGTGAAGGATTTCTATAAGTTCACGGCTGAGGATGTATGGCTTGATGATTACAGGCACCATGAGCAGATCAAGAACATCCCAATAGCGATCTGATGTATGGCGAAAGGAGATAAGATGACGATAATCGTTGCCGCTGATGAGAACTGGGGCATAGGCAATAAGGACGAGCTCCTTGTCAGGATCAAGGAGGATCATAAGAATTTCAAGGCTCTTACAACCGGACATACCGTCGTGCTGGGAAGAAAGACTCTTTCCACTTTTCCCGGAGGACGTCCCTTAAAGGACAGGACCAACATCATCATGAGCCGCGATCCTTCGTACAGCGTTGAGGGTGCCGAGGTGGCACACAGTGTTGATGAACTCCTTGAGATCGTGAAGGGACTTGACGATGAGGTATTCGTGATAGGCGGAGGAACGATCTACGAGCAGCTCCTTCCTTACTGCGACAAGGCAATAGTCACCAGGATCGATCACGCATTTGAGGCTGACACATATTTTCCGGATCTTGATGCCGATGAAGGATGGAAGATAACGGAAACTTCGGATGAACAGACGTATTTTGACCTGACATACCATTTTGTGACTTACGAACGGATTTAGTTTGTTTTATTGATAGACACCTGTCCGTTGTGATAAAATTAATTGGATTTTTCCAAAATCTTAATACGAAAGAGGGCTGATCTGAAATGGAAAAGAAGGACATTGACTGGGGCAATTTAGGATTTGGTTATATGAAGACGGATTATCGTTACGTCTCATATTACAAGGACGGAAAGTGGGACGACGGAGAGATCACCACTGACGATAAGGTTGTCCTTAACGAGTGTGCCGGAGTTCTTCAGTATGCACAGACTGTATTCGAGGGACTTAAGGCATATACCACCGAAGACGGACGCATTGTAACATTCCGCCCCGACTTAAACGCAGAGCGCATCAATCAGTCTGCAGCAAGACTTGAGATCCCCACTCTCCCCGAAGGAAAGTTCATTGATGCTGTTGAGAAGACCGTTAAGGCTAACGCAGCATATGTTCCTCCTTACGGAAGCGGCGCGACTCTTTATGTCAGACCTTACATCTTCGGCTCCAATCCCGTCATCGGAGTAAAGCCCGCAGATGAATATCAGTTCAGGATCCTCGTTACACCCGTAGGACCTTATTTCAAGGGCGGAGCTAAGCCCATCGTCATCAAGGTATCCGACTTTGACCGTGCGGCACCTCACGGAACCGGAGACATCAAGGCAGGACTTAACTATGCGATGAGCCTTCATGCGATCGTCACGGCACATGCTGAAGGATTCGCCGAGAACATGTATCTTGATTCCGCTACCAGGACCAAGGTTGAGGAGACCGGCGGAGCTAACTTCCTCTTCGTCACCAAGGACGGCAAGGTTGTCACTCCCAAGTCAAACAGCATTCTTCCCTCGATCACCAGAAGAAGCCTTATCCATGTTGCCAAGGAATATCTCGGACTTGAGGCTGAGGAAAGAGAGATTACTCTTGAAGAAGTTGCGGACATGGCAGAGTGCGGACTTTGCGGAACCGCAGCAGTCATCTCACCTGTCGGAAAGATCAACGATCACGGCAAGGAGATCTGCTTCCCCAGCGGAATGGAAGAAATGGGACCTGTTACCAAGAAGCTTTACGATACTCTTACCGGCATCCAGATGGGCCGCATAGAAGCACCCGAGGGATGGGTACACGAAATAAAGCTTTGATCTGCTTTACATATGTTTCATAGAATCGATTCAAAGAAAATCTTAAGATCCGTCGTGGCACTGCTTGTCGCATGTATTCTCACCGGATGCGGTGGAACGCAGGTGGTGCTTACGACGGGTTTTGACAAAGATGAGATATTTGTGGTCGGAAGCGAGAGATGCACGCTTTCCGAACTGAACATATATCTTACCAATATCCAGAAGACATATGAGAATGTTTTCGGTGAGGAGATATGGAATGTCACTTCGGACGGAGTGACTTTTGAGGAAAGCATCAAGAACACGGCTCTTGCGCAGATCGCCCAGGTCAAGACAATGTACCTTATGGCAGTCGACAGGGGACTGGAACTGGATTCCAGGGAACAGGATCTTGTAAGGCAGGCGGCACTGGAATATTACTCATCACTGACGGAAAACGAGATCGAGGCCCTTGGCGCAAGCCTTGACCTGATCGAGAGAATGTATTCCCAGATGGCTCTCGCGCAGAAAGCATATGACGAGATCATATGTGATATCTCTCCCGAGATATCCGATGACGAAGCCAGATTCGTGAAGGTACGCATCATATACATGCGTACGGCATACCGTAACGGTGACTCACTCATCCCGTACACGGACAGTGATCAGGAGAGAGTCCTGAACACACTCATGACCTTAAGGAGCGGATTTGTGGACGGAAGCCTCGATTTCGAGACCGAGGCAGCCAAGTATAATGAGGCCGGAGAGTCTGTCATTACCTTCGGAAAAGGAACGATGGACCCGGCAGTCGAGGAGGCAGCCTTCGCACTTTCCACGGGCGAGGTCAGCAATATCGTCACGACATCTGACGGGCTGTATCTCATGCAGTGCATAAGCACACTCGACCGCACACAGACAGATGCAAACAAGATACTCATAACAGAGAAACTCAGGGACGAAGCCTTTGAGGAAGTATATAACGAGTATCTTGAGAGTCTTATAAGAAATCTTAATACCGAATTATGGAAAACCGTGACGCTTAACAGAGATCCGGATATAAGCACCTGCAGCTTCTTTGCTACGTATGAGAAATATCTGGACGATGAGGGGATAGATGGTTAAACGCAAGTTTGTAAGCACAAGAACACTTCAGCCCGGAATGAAGATAGATCAGGCCATTATGGACAAGACCGGTCGCGAGCTCATCGCGAAGGGCGCTTATCTTGACGATTTCCAGATCGAATACCTGCAGAAAAAATCCATAGGCGGTATCTATGTTGCGGAGGGAGAACCCGATCCCGATGAGCTTCATTCGATGGAAGCCAATCTTCCCGCATATACCAAGGAATTGATCGAAAAAAGCCGTGTTGAGGATAAGAGTAAGGTTACCCTCAGCAGCGAAGTCATAAAGAGAGTCGGAGAGGGCGTTCAGTTCCTCTATGAAAATGTTGAGTCGGAGAATTTCCTCGAAGTGACCAATAACGTTACCGGTGAACTCATCAAGGCAATAGAATCCAATCATGCCGTTGCGGTCGATATCAATCTGATCAAGGTCAGTGACGAATATACTTTCAAGCACAGCGTGGATGTGGCAACAATGAGCCTGATAATAGGCAAGGCTTTCGGCCTGAATGAGGAAGAACTCAGGGAGATCAGCATTGCCGGACTCCTTCACGATCTGGGCAAATCAAACATTCCGCTTGAAGTTCTCAATAAGCCCGGAAAACTCGATGATGATGAATTCGCGCTCATGAAGCAGCATTCACTTTTCGGCTTCAAGATCCTCAAGGAAAAAGGCATGTTCAGTGATAACATCTTAAAGGGCGTGCTTCAGCATCACGAGAAGATGAACGGCAAGGGATATCCTCTCGGAGTTGACGGAAATGCCATCTGCAGGCTTGCAAGGGTCATATCCGTCGCGGATATATATGATGCGCTTGTGACCGAACGTCCTTACAAGAAGGGTTTTCCCAAGAGGGATGCGCTCGAGATGATATTCGGAATGTCGACCGAACTCGATAACAGGGCAATCTCAAGCTTCATGAACTCCGTCATCATCTATCCTGTCGATTCTTATGTGCAGCTTTCAAACGGGGAAATGGCGAAGGTGGTTGAGAATAATCCCGGATATCCGATGCGACCCATAGTCATCGGATTCAAGACCGGCAAAAAATATGATCTGCTGTCGGACCTTGACTGTGCATCAATGGTCATAGAGTAAATATACTTGTAGGAGGGATTTATTATGGCACTGTCGGAACTCGTGAAATACGAAGGTGATAATTCCGCGTTTATATGGAAATATCCCAATGAAGATTTTAACTGCATGACCGAGCTGGTGGTCCATGAAGGACAGGAAGCAATCTTCTATGCAAACGGCCAGGCAGCTGATGCTTTCGGACCGGGAAGATACAAGCTTGATGCCAAGAATATCCCCATCCTGACCGACATGATCAATATCGTCACCGGTGTTGCGGTGTTCCATTGTGAGATCTATTTCATCACCAAGACCGTTCAGATGGCAGTCAAGTGGGGAACGGATTCAAAGGTGAGATTCACCGAGCCCACTCTCGGAGTTCCCGTTGAGATCGGTGCATCCGGTGAGATGAACCTGGCTGTCGAGGACGGAAAGAAGCTCCTTGTAAAGCTCGTGGGAGCCAAGAACGGCATAGCATGGGATGAGTCCGGTGCGGGATTTACCAAGTCACTTCAGATGTCATTCAGGCCTCTTATCTCCACCGAGGTCAAGACCAACATCTCCACTGCGATCAAGCAGCGCGGAATTGACATAGTCGAGGTGGATGAGCATCTCGGTGAACTGTCGGAGGCTCTTAAGGAAAGGATACTTCCCGGCTTTGAGGAGTACGGCCTTACCATACCCGAGTTCTATCTCACAAATGTCCTTCTTCCCGAAGATGATCCCAATTTCGTCAAGCTTCGTGAGCTTCATACCCTGTCACTTCAGAAGAGAATGGCAGAGGCAGAGGCAGAGGTGAAGACCACTCAGGCAGAGAGCAGGGCTGCATACCTGACAGCCGAAGCTGAGGCAGAAGCGAAGATCAAGGCGGCCCAGAGAGGTGCGATCCTTGAAGGCCAGACCACAGAGACTGAGATTGCCAAAAAGGAAGCCGAGAGAAGACTCATCCAGGCTCAGGCTGATGCACAGGCAGCACAGATGGCAGGAATGGCTGAGGCAGCCGTGATGCAGGCCAAGGGTTACAACCAGAAAGATGTCCTGCAGGCTGACGTTCAGAAGGCATATGCAGAGGGCATCGGCAACATGGGACCTGCCGTTTCAAACGGCGGCGGAAGCTCCGTGATGGGCGACATGCTGGGACTCGGTGTCGGAATGGCTGCAATGAATGCCATGGCACCTCAGGTCGGCGAGATGATGAGAGGAATGAATGTTACCGGAAATGCCGGAGCGGCAGGAGCTGTAGCGGCAGGTGCTGTGGCAGCAGGCGTCGGCGCAGCGCAGACGATCAAGTGTCCTTCATGCGGCAATGTACTTCCCGCAAATGCCAAGTTCTGCCTTGAATGCGGAACTAAGATAGAGCAGCTCCCCGCGGGCGAGATAATCTGCCCTTCATGCGGCAAGAAGACTCCCGCAGGAAAATTCTGCATGGAGTGCGGAGCGAAGATGTAAGGAAGACGATATGGCGGATCTTGATATCAGATTATATTCAAACAGTCTCTGCAGAACCACTTCATTCAGGATGTTCCTGCCTAACGATTTCAGGGAGGACATTCCCATCGAAAAGCCTGCCGGCCCCATTAAGACACTTCTGCTCCTGCACGGATATACAGGTGACGGAGACATATGGGTCAATAAGGAGCAGGCGGCGCAGCTTAACGTGGCAGTGGTTGCTCCGAACGGAGAGAACGGTTTCTGGCTGGACGGTGAAGCTACCGGTCATAAATATGCCACTTATATCGGAGTCGAGCTGATCGACTATCTCAGGAGAACTTTCGGGATTGCAAAGACTCCCGAGACCACCGGTGTCATGGGATTCTCGATGGGTGGCTTCGGTGCGCTCCACACCGGTTTGATGTTCCCCGGAACTTTCGGCAAGGTCGCAGCTCTTTCTTCAGCTCTTATCCATAACGAAGTTGCGAAGATGAAAGAGGGAGATTCCAACCCCGTAGCAAATTACGAATATTACAAGGGATGCTTCGGAGAACCGTCAAAACTTCCCGAAAGTGACAACAATCCGGAATATCTCGCACACAAGCTGAAAGAATCCGGCGGGAAGATTCCCGAGATATTCATGGCATGTGGAACCGAGGACTTCCTGATCGAGCGCAACAGGGAATTCCATGCATTCCTCGAAAAAGAGGGAATCGCGCATAAGTATGTCGAGGATAAGGGAATCCATGACATGAACTTCTGGAGCAAATATGCTGCAGTGTTCATGCCCGAGATGTTCGGATGAACATGCCCGGATGAACAGGTGTGAATGATAAAATATGGCTGAAAAAAATGCCGGAATCGGAGGATGACTCGGATTCCGGCATTTTTATGTCTTTCATGTCACTGTTCATATCACCGTATATATCCAGTCCGACCTGGCCGAATCCTTGCCCTCGACAAACCATCTGTGTTCGCGCTCGGAATAGAAGATGAACGCACTTCTTCCGCAGATCCTGCAGGTGTAGCGTATGCCGGTGCCACCGCCGCCCGTAGACGCAGCTCTGCATACTCCCACCACCTTGTCGATCGTATACCTTGTGCCGTCCGTCCAGGATACCTGCACGGGTTCCATCCGTCCGTCCTTATCGAATTTTGCCGTTACATCAACATATACCTTGCTCATATCGGTCACGCTTTATACAGAAACTTGTTAATCGAACAAATGTTTGTATATGGATTCTATATTTTTCCGAGGACAAGTTCAACCGAACAATATATTAAGATTTGTGTTTTTGGTAAAAAAGCGGGCGTTCTGATATAATTATTATGTATGTTCTGAATGAGGACTATCGGGGAGATCATAAGTGTTTTTTGACGTCATAAGAGACAGTTTAATACGCATGGAAGATGCAATGCCTTCGCTTGATGCGGGGCATGTGCTGGCACTTTATATTCTTGCCGCAATTGCGGTTGTCTCTGTGATATTCTGGTTTTTTCTTTTTATCAAAAAGCGCATTCGTCCTGTCATGGGAACTTTATCCGTGATACTCGCCATGGCGGTACTTCTTTTATGCGTTTTCTATCCGAGCGTCGAGCTTCTGTACGCTCATCCAAACGGTGATCCGGGTGAAAAGGTAGGAGCATTCCTGAATGCGGTTTCCGAGGGCAGGCTGGCAGACGGTTATGACGTGCTGTACGGAGCCTCCGGGGCGGATGCGTCAGGCGTGCTAAATGATGAGATATCCGAGATGTACTACAGGCTTCTTGCGGATAATTTCGCTTATGAATATACGGGCGAGATGGTGGTGCGGGACCTTGATGCATACATTCCGGTCAGGATGAGCTATGCAAATCTTCCGGGGACAGCCGGCAGGGTCAGGGAGATATTTGACGCAGAACTTGAGAACATAGTACAGACTCATCCGAGGAGAGAAGTATATAAAGAAGATGATTCGTACGAAGAGTGGGTCATTGAGGATGCATATCACACCGCGTCCGAAAGGGCTCTGTCTGAAAAGCCCCCGGTCCTTTCAAGGGATCTCGTGATCCGTCTGTCATATTATGACGGTGCATGGAACATAATCCCGTCTGACGAACTTCTTTATGTTCTCGGAGGCGGTGTGTGCGGCAATCCGACATCACTCAGGAACATCTCCGAAAAAGTCGAATTGTATGCGAATAATGCCAAGTCTGTGATCCTGTCGGATCTTGTATATATTCCCAAGCTTTATTCGATCCCCGAGAATGCCATCGCGGGATATGAACCTTGTGATGACAAGTATTTCGAACTCGAAGATCCGAACATGATCTATGAGGTTGCGGCAGACTCAAGCCATCTTATAGGTGATGCAGATCTTATCTTTGATCCGAATGTGACGTTCGCACCCGGACAGCCTATCTATTACTATGCGGATGATTCGATATTCGCTGTCGTCTGGAAGGAATTCTGCAATAACTGCTACTGCAATTTTGCGGAGGTGTTCATATCGGATCCGAGTCAGCTCAGAAGAAAGATCGCCGGCAACACCTTCGGTTACAGTGCCCAGATGTATGCATCAAGCCTGGCTGCGGAGGCCAATGCGGTTGTGGCGATGAACGGGGATTTCTACAAGTTCAGGTCACTCGGTCTGTGCGTGTATGACAGACAGGTCTACAGATGCGAGTCTGCAAGCCTTGATTCATGCTTCTTTACCGCTGACGGACGAATGCTTTTTTCTTATGCCGGGGAACTTACGGACAAGGACGAGGCACAGAGATTCGTGGATGAAAATGACGTTCTCTTTTCACTTTCCTTCGGGCCTGTCCTGATCGATAACGGTGTGCCGAAGGAAAACCTCGCATACCGTATCGGCGAGACGATGCAGATGTATTCAAGATCTGCCATCGGTCAGATTGAGCCGAATCATTATCTTCTCATGACAATAGGACATGTTTATCCGTACAGGGAGTGCTGCACTCTGAGAGGCGCACAGGACATCATGATGCTCAAGGGATGCATCAATGCCTATACTCTCGACGGCGGTCAGACTGCGGAACTCATATGGCGCGACAGGCCGTACAGCTATGTGGACTGGGGCGTTGAGAGGACCGTAAGCGACATCATATATTTTGCTACAGCTGTTCCGGAGAACGAACAGTAGGATGAATACAGATTAAGGAGACAGGCGGTTGAATCTTGATACCGTGACAGCAGTATATGCGGGAAGCATGAGGATAAGCTACGGCGTGATAATAGTCACGCTGGCATTTGCTGCGTCCTGTCTGATGACTTTTTCGCTGGCACTGTCAGGAAAAGAAAAGGCCTCTGTCCGCGTAAGACAGATAGTATCGCTGATCATGTATGCAGGCTTTGCGGGACTTCTTGCGGCATTTTTCGGAAGATGTATTTACTGGTATTCGCATTTTGAAAGTTATGACGGACTCTCCGGTGCACTGTCCGGATTCGAGGGCTGTTATCACGAAGCCGGCATTATCCTGGGATTCTTCATTGCCTCCGTGATGTCGTCGTTTTTTGTCGGAAAAGGATTTGCCGGGAAGATGATGAGCGCCTCGGCCTGCGGGTGCATGCTTTTTATGACGCTTGTGTCACTTGTTTCGATGTTCAACGATTCCGACAGGGGCAAGGCCGTGATCACGGATCCGTATTACCAGAGACTTCCTTACAGTTACATCACAAATGTCGCCGGCGGAGGTACCGAGTACAGGAATGCGGTGTTTTTCTGGAAGTTCATCGTGCTTGCGGTCGTGACGCTCATTTCATTCATATTGTTCGTGCTGGAGAAAACCGCACTTCTTACATATGTGTGTTATTTTTCTTCAATGGCACTGCTGGACAGTGCAAGGTATGATGCATCATTCTTAAGGTCCAACGGATTCGTCAGTCTGATGCAGATCGTTGCCGGAGTGTTCCTGCTTGTCACGATGATCGCATGCCTGATAAGGTCCGTGAAAAAAAGGGGATTTCATATATTCCAGGTATTGCTCGTGCTCTTGTTCCTTGCCGGGATCGGAATGGTGGGATATATGGAGTACTATGTCCAGAGACATGGTGATCTGTACGTGTTCTGTTATCTGGTGATGAGCTGTGCATGCCTTGCGATGACAGTCTCTGTATGGGCACTGTATGCGAGTGTTAAAGCCCGCAGGACGGAGGATGATGCGGAAGACGGGGATGAATCATCGGACGATTCGGATGATGACTCTGCGGAAGATGAAGTGTCGGATGATGCGGATGAAGGAACTGATGATGACACCGATGAAGATACTGATGGATCGGACATCCTTGATGATTCGGAAGACATCACCGCATATGTTAATGAGAAGAAATGAAGATCGTCACATTAAATTATTCAAATACGAATACTTATCTCATTAAGGGATCTAAGGGGAATCTGCTCTTTGATACAGGATGGGCCGGAACCTATCCCGCATTTTGCGGATGCATGGGAGAAAACGGTGAGAAGGTGCAGGATATAGACTATGTCCTGATATCGCATTTCCATCCCGATCATATGGGAATTGCACAGGAGATTGCGGATGAAGGCGCGGTGATAGCGGTCTGTGATGTCCAGAAAGACTTCGTTCATTCATCCGACTCTGTTTTTGCCAAAGAAAACAGAAGGGATTACAGACCGATCGATGACGGAAAAGTCAGGTTCGTGGAAACAGACGGCAGCAGGGATTTTCTGAGCGAACTGGGAATCGAAGGCAGTATCTTTCATACGCCGGGACACAGTGATGACAGCATTTCTCTTTTGCTTGATTCCGGTGAATTGTTTGTGGGGGATCTGAATCCTCTGTATGAGCTTGAGATGCACAGGGGCACGGTGATAGAAGAGAGCTGGAACATGCTGCTTTCACATAAGCCGTCTAAAGTTTATTACGGACATGCCAGGGCGGCAGTGCTTGAAAAGGGCATTAAAGGTCTGATTGGAAATATCTTCGGACAGAAAAACAGAGAAGAAAATGTACCTGATCCTTCGAAAAACCAAAGCCTTGTTGCGAGCATCATGAAGTATGTCGATAAAGGTTACAGCTGTGACCTGATATGCAAGAAGACACATTCTGACAAGGAATTCGTGCAGGATGTGATGCGCATGTATCTTACCCATCCCGGTGTCTCCGTCCAGGGAATACTGGACCGTATTGAGATCAAGGGGAGATAGTCGTAAAGAGCGGACGGAAAGGAAAGCTTTTATGAGTCGTGTCAGGAAACTTTGGAAAGAACTGGGCCGTGCGATATTCGTCGGTGAAAGATACAAGGCAAATGTAAGAAGCCTTGCTTTCGGAGGAGCACTCCTTGTTATACTAAGTCTTGTCACGGGTTATATCAACCTGAACAAGGGCTTTTACCGCGAGGCTGCAACGGCGATAGTCGGTATCGTTGCCGGAACATGCATGCTCATATTCACGGGAATAAAGGAAAACAGAAAGATTGCCATTGCAGCCGGTGTCATGTATTTCATGGTCGTCTATACTTACGATACGTTTTTCTCGACGAACGGATTTGCCATAATGTGGACGCTTCTTTTCCCGCTTGCGCTCGGATACCTCGGAAGTGTCAAGTCGGGAATCATCATGTCATCATATTTCCTCGTGCTGTTCCTGGCGGTGTTTTGCACTCCTTTGAGACATTTGGTCGAGGCTAATTATTCCGACGTGTTCATGGCACGTTTCCCCATACTGTATTTTGCCAATGCACTGCTCACGGCATTCATACTGATCCAGTATCATCTGAACACTTTGCATCAGATGGATTACGAAGATCAGCTGCTTGCCGCAAGAGAGACCGCTGACCAGGCCAATAAGGCTAAGAGTAATTTCCTTGCAAACATGAGCCATGAGATCCGCACTCCGATGAATGCGATAATCGGAATGGACGAGATGATCATCAGGGAAGCGAAGAACATCAAGATCAGGAAGTACGCCAATGACATCCTGAGTGCGTGCAGGACGCTTCTTTCCATCATCAATGACATCCTTGACCTGAGCAGGATCGAATCCGGCAAGATGGAGCTTGTTCCCGTTGAGTACAAGTTCGCATCGGTCGTTAATGACATCGTAAACATGACAATGAAAAAAGCTCAGGACAAGGGACTGACTTATGATCTGAATGTGGATGAGGATATTCCTTCAGTCATGTTCGGTGATGAGATAAGAATACGACAGATAATACTTAACATAACCAATAATGCGATCAAGTACACGGCAAAAGGAAGAGTAGGAATCCATTTTTATTTTGATAAAAAGGCAAGTGAGCTGGGATGCGTTGTTTCGGATACCGGAATGGGAATAAAGGAAGGTGACATCGAGAAGATCTTCTCTTCATTCCAGAGACTCGATGAGACCAAAAACAGAAATGTTGAGGGAACGGGACTTGGCCTCAATATAACGAAGCGACTTGTCGAGATGATGGACGGCAGCATATCCGTAACGAGCGAGTATGGAATGGGATCTATTTTCACTGTCCGCATGGTGCAGAAAGTCATTGACGATACACCTGTTGGAGACTATAAGGAACAGATAATGAATGAAGAGACGGAGAGTGAGGAATTTGCTCCGAAACTCATCGCACCGAATGCAAGCATCATGATAGTTGATGACAATGACATCAATCTGAAAGTCATCAGTAAATTGCTGGGTGATACAAAGATCAAACTCACACTGGCTAAATCCGGAGAAGAGTGCATCGACCTTCTTAAGGACAGATCTTTTGACGTCATATTGCTCGACCAGATGATGCCGGGCATGTCGGGAAGTCAGACCCTTGCCGTCCTGAAGGCGAAGCATCTGGTGAACAAAACACCGGTCATCGCACTTACCGCAGATGCGATAGTAGGAGCCAAAGAGACATACATAAGCGAGGGCTTCACCGATTACCTGAGCAAGCCCGTCATGTACAGCGAGCTTGAGGCCATGCTGATAAGATATCTCGATGAAAGCCTGCTCATGACCGAGGAACAGGCGAAGAACTTTGAAGAGGCGAAGGCATCGGGTGCAGATGAAGCGGATAAGCCCATAGTCATTGCCGTAAGTTCGTCCGATGATAAGCTTGATGAGCTTAAGAGCCTTCTTGGAAATGAATACAGGGGGGTGTTCGTGAAGGACATGGAGAGCGCCGAAAAGTATCTGGCGAAGAATAAATAAGTAAATCACTTTTGGAAAAATAAAGATATTTTTGATGAAGTTCAAAAAGCATTTTTGTTATAGTTATTCCGTATCTTCTCGAGACTGACCGAATCCATATAAGCGATGCTGCGGTCTGTCAGATCACAGTTAACCTGTGGAAATCCTTGACAAATCCATGCGAAAATGATAAAAATGAGAACAGTTCTCAAATTAAAAATGAGAATGGTTCTCATTTTATATAAGGAGAGAAAAATGCCTGCAGGTTCAACATACAGGACAAAACAAAGAGAGATACTTCTGAAGTTTTTCGAGAAGAAACCGGGCGTGCACATAACGGCCGGCGAAGTGCTCGAGTACATGAATTCCAGGGGTGAATCCATAGGACAGGCCACTATCTACAGACAGCTTGAAAAGCTTGTGGATGAGGGGCTTCTTAATAAGTATGCGATGACACCGGCGGGGCCTGCATGCTTTGAGTATGTCGGGATGAGCGCACATAAGAGCGGAGGGACATGCTTCCACTGCAAGTGTGAGAAGTGCGGAAGGCTGATACACATGCACTGTGATGAACTCGAAGGCATCAGCACACATATACTGAATGAGCACGGATTCAAGATCAATCCGCTCAGGACTGTGTTTTACGGAATATGCGAAGACTGTAACGATGAGAAATGACATGAGCATCACCCGAAAAAAGAATACCGGATGCCTGTCAGTGCTGATCGCGTTTATCTTTGCGTTCATCATGATAGCGGCTGTCTATTATGTTGCCACAGAATCGGATCACGAGTGTGAAGGGGAGGAATGTCCTGTCTGCGAATGCATTCATGTCTGCGAGAGCATTTTACATGAGACCATGGATGGAGCGGCAGAAGCTCTTATCATCATTTTCATGATCATTGCATTTGAGCGTGAGCTTCTCAGGCTGAGCGGAGGTTTTCCTTCCGGCACGCTTGTATCGCACAGGGTCCGGCTGAATGATTGAGATGTCTTTGCATGGATCATATTAAAGCATGTAAAGATCACTTATTCGGAGGTTTATATAAATGAAAAAGATAACAGCACTTTTGGCCGTTCTTGCACTTGTGTGCGGATGCCTTGCAGGATGCGGAAATGCGAGCGGCGGGGCGGATGACGGCAAGCTTGATATAGTAGTCACGATTTTCCCTGTATATGACTGGGTCATGAACGTGGTGGGCGATGCAGAGAATGTAAATGTAACACTGCTTATAGATGATGGTACCGACATGCACAGCTACAAGCCCTCGGCTGACGATCTGATCACGATAGCTGCTTCGGACGTGTTCATCTATGTCGGAGGAGAGTCCGATACATGGGCTGATGATGCGGTCAGGCAGGCCGTAAGGGATGTGAACAAAGATATCGTCGTGATGAATCTGATGAAGATCATGGGTGACATGGTCAAGGAAGAGGAAGTCGTGGAAGGCATGCAGGAAGAAGATGAGCATGACCATCATCATGATGACGATGAGGATGAAGACGAAGATGAGCATCATCATGATGACGATGAAGACGAAGATGAGCATCATCATGATGAAGACGAAGAGATCGAGTATGATGAGCACATATGGCTTTCACTCAGGAATGCGGCTTTTGTCGTTGAGCAGATCTCCAGGGTACTTCAGCAGAAGGATTCCGCAAATGCACCTGTCTACAGTGCGAATGCGGTATCTTACCTCGAAACCCTGCAGGCTCTTGATGACAGCTACAGTGAGGCAGTATCAGAAGCATCCGGCAACACGATACTTGTAGGTGACAGGTTCCCCTTCAGATATCTGACAGATGATTACAGGATCGGATATTATGCCGCATTTGTCGGATGTTCGGCAGAATCCGAGGCAAGTTTTGAGACGGTTACTTTTCTTGCAGGCAAGGTAGATGAACTGAATCTCAAATCTGTGCTGACTATTGACGGAAGTGATGGGAGGATTGCCGAAACCATAATCCAGAACACAGAGTCACATGACCAGCAGATACTGACACTTGATTCCATGCAATCCGTGACTGCCGAAGAGATAGGCTCCGGAGTGACATATCTTTCCGTTATGGAAAGCAATCTTGAAGTATTGAAAGAAGCGTTGTCTTATTGACGACCGGAGGTAATTAAAATGGCCTTGCTCACCGTTAAGGATCTGTCCGTCGGATACGGAAACCAGATTGTTGCGGAAAACATCAATTTTGAAGTGAATGCAGGAGATTATCTTTGCATCGTGGGCGAAAACGGATCAGGAAAATCCACGCTCATGAAGACACTTTTGCGCCTTCAAAAGCCGGTAAAAGGAGAGATCCTGACCGGAGAAGGACTGACCGAAAACGAGATAGGATATCTTCCGCAGCAGACGGTGATCCAGAAGGACTTTCCCGCATCGGTGAGAGAGGTCGTTCTTTCGGGCTGTCAGAGCAGGGGAGGCTTCAGGCCCTTCTACAGCAGCGAAGATAAAAAGACAGCCGCAGAAAATATGGAGAAAATGGGGATAACGGATCTGGCGGGAAGATGCTACAGGGAACTGTCCGGAGGCCAGCAGCAGAGAGTACTTCTTGCAAGAGCTCTGTGCGCAACACGCAAGCTCCTGCTTCTTGATGAGCCTGTATCAGGCCTTGATCCCAAAGTCACCGCAGAGATGTATGCACTGATCTCGGAGCTGAACAAAGAGAAGGTGACAATAATAATGATCTCTCATGACATAGGTGCGGCGATGGGATTTGCCGATCACATACTGCATATCGGTGATAATGTTTTCTTCGGTACCAAGGATGAATATCTCGGCAGCAAGGCCGGAAAGTTCTTCCTGATGATGCAGTCCAGGGATGCTGAATCCGTATTTGCATCAGGCCCAAGAAAGACGATGAAGAAGGAGGAAGAGACTAATGGATAAATTAGCTTTTTACCTTCAGTATCCGTTCGTGAGATACGCACTGATCGTCGGAGTACTGATCTCGCTATGTTCATCGCTTCTCGGTGTCACTCTGGTGCTGAAGAGATTTTCGTATATAGGCGACGGACTGTCACATGTGGCATTCGGCGCAATGGCAATAGCCGGAGTACTCGGACTTTCCAATAACATGCTGATCGTGATGCCTGTAACGGTTATCAGTGCCGTACTTTTGCTCAGGACGGGTCAGAATGCCAGGATCAAAGGAGATGCTGCAATCGCGATGATCTCCGTCGGTGCACTTGCATTCGGTTATCTGATAATGAACATTTTCTCGACATCAGCCAATCTGTCGGGTGATGTCTGCACGACTCTTTTCGGATCGACATCCATACTTACTCTGAGCCTCGGGGAAGTGTGGCTGTGCGTCGTGCTGTCGATCGTGGTGGTCGTGATCTTCATTCTTTTCTATAACAAGATCTTTGCCGTGACCTTTGATGAGAACTTCGCAAAGGCTACCGGTGTGAAAACGGATGCCTACAACCTGATCATTGCGGTCGTCACTGCAGTGATCATCGTGCTTGCAATGAATCTTGTAGGTTCTCTGCTTATCTCGGCACTTGTCATATTCCCGGCACTTTCCGCAATGAAGCTGTTTAAGAGCTTCAAGAGCGTCACAGTGTGTTCGGCTGTTCTGTCGGTCGTATGCGCTCTTTCCGGAATGATAATTTCGATACTTGCGGGTACCCCCGTGGGATCCACGATTGTCGCTGCCGATGCTGTTGTGTTCGGGATATGCTGCATTGCAGGTGCCATTATGGGAGGAACTTCAAAATGAAAAAACTCGCCGGAACGGTGATGATGGCGCTTCTTATCTGCATGGTCGCAGGATGCGGAGAAAATGCCGCAGGACATGCGCCCTCACTTCCTTCATCCTCGGTTGAAGATGTGCTGGAAGCAGGCGTAAATGCTGCAGATTCCGGTGATCAATCATCGGTTGCTTCGGATGAGTACGAGCGTCAGAGCGGGGTAGATGAGGAAGCCCCCGAACCTGAGGATGTGGTGATACCGCCCGCCTCGGATGATGACATAGACATCGATCTTACGATAATGTCTTCAACGGTTGTCTATTCACAGGTATATGACATGATGGTTTATCCCGAAGATTACATCGGAATGAACATTAAGATGAATGGTATATATGCCTGCACGGATACGACGAACTTTGATGAATTCTACTGTGCATGCATAATACAGGATGCGACCGCATGCTGTTCACAGGGAATAGAATTCGAACTTACGGATGATTATGCTTTTCCCGGTGATTACCCCGAATACGGCGATACGGTCACGGTGGTCGGAACCTTCGACATATATAAAGATGGGGGATACACATACTGCACGCTTAGAAATGCAAGGCTGATAGATGAGGGACCTTGATGTATAATATATGCATGACCTGCAGTTCGTGAGTTTTTTCCGGGAGGTATGCTGATGAAAAAAGTAAATATTCCATCGTATGCCATAGCCGGATTTGCGATAGTCCTGGTCTGCCTGTGCGGTCTCATAAAGGGTGCACCGGAATCGGGCAACGGAATACTGATAGTGTTCATATGCGGGGTGGTGCTTGCCATGCTGCTCTTTTTCAGTTGGAAGAGTATCAGGGTTGTAGAACGAGGGACGCAGGATGAGACCCGTAAGAAGCCCAAGTCAAAAGGAAGGGCACGTGACGAGAAAGACAATGAATTTATGCAGAGAAGACTGGAGATATACAGCGAAAGTCTTTCTGTCCTGAGACGTAAGGCCAGAAACGGCGCCATATATGCCGGATTCGCCATGGTCATTTCCTTCGTGCTCTGGGGATATGGCACGATCAATGAATATGTCTTCGGACTGTTCGTGATACTGAGCGCCGGTTACGGCATATGGTGCCTTGCGACTCTTTATATAAATTCCGACAAGCCCGAAGCAAGGAATCTTGCAAAGAAACTGAGCATCGAAACTATCAGGGACAAGATCGAAGAGACGGAGACCATCATTTGGAAGAACGAGCAAAGATCATCGGATACGCTTAAGATCATGTCCGATTCCGGGGAAGACGGTGCAGTGTGCGATTCCGGAAAGGTGATACTTGAGACTGACAGGCTTTTTCTTCGCGAGATGAGCATGAACGATTATGATGCTCTGTACAGTGTGCTCGCCGATCCTGCAATAATGCAGCATTATCCGTATAAATTCGATGAGACCAGAGTTTGCGGATGGATCGAGAAAAATATCGGAAGGTACGAAAAGGACGGATTCGGACTGTGGGCCGTATGTCTTAAGGATACCGGTGAGATGATAGGGGACTGCGGACTGACTCTTCAGGACATAGACGGAAAAGTCCTGCCGGAGATCGGGTACCATATCAGTGGAAAATATCAGAATATGGGATATGCAAGCGAAGCGGCTGCCGCTGTCAGGGACTGGGCTTTTTCAAACACGGAGTTCGCTGCGCTGTATTCTTACTGCAGATCGACCAATACGCCTTCAATCAAAACCGCCCAGGCAATAGGAATGAGTTATGACAGGGAGTATAATGACGAAGATGGCGCACTTGTGAGGGTGTCAAAGATCAGCCGCACTGAAGCCGGCAGACTGACGGCTTATGAGGACAGAAGATGAATCCGGATGAACGCAAGAATAAAATATGGATGACTTTCCGTGACTATATGGAGTATTTTCTGACATATTGTTTTTTCGGATGGGTATATGAATCCGTATGGTGCTGCATGATCTATCATAAGAGAGGATTCATCAACAGAGGATTTCTGTTCGGCCCCTGGCTTCCGATATACGGAGTGGGCTTTTTCATAATACTGGGCATATTTAAGCTTTTGAAGGTAAAAAAGCCTCTGCCGGTATTTCTGGTCGGAACTGCCTCCGCCACCACGGCGGAGCTGATCGCAAGCTATATGATCGATGCGACGATAGGCACGCCGATGTGGGATTATACCGGGTATTTCATGAATTTTGACGGACGCATAGCACTGGTTCCCGCGCTGATGTTCGGATTCCTCATATGGCTGGCCATATGTCTGATTCAGCCGGGGATAATAAAGTTACAGGATAGATTCCGCACATCGCGGGTTCACAATATTATCTTTATCGTGATTACGGTTTTGTTTGCCCTTGATCTTGTTGCAAGGATCCCACTGGGCAGCAATATCTGAAAACAGTTAAAATCTTTGCTTAATGCAGGAAGGATATGAGATGATGGACATATATGAACAGGCAAAAGAAGTATTTCAGGAAGTGAAGGACAAATCAGCGAGCAGGATCGGCAATCTGATGGTTATCGGATGCTCCACCAGCACTTTGCAGGGGGACAAGCCGGGAACCAATTCCAGCGAGGAGATCGCCGATTCATTATATAAGGCTCTTGAGGAAGTCTTTGACGACGGAACCGAAATAGCCGTTCAGTGCTGCGAGCATCTTAACAGGGCTCTTGTCGTTGAAAGGGCTGTTGCAAAAGAATACGGACTTACCATAGTAAATGCCGTACCTCACAGGAAAGCGGGCGGTGCATTTGCCACAAAGCATTATCATTCGCTTAAGGATCCGGTTGTGGTGGAAGAACTTGCACATTCCGCAGCCATCGGGATCGATATCGGCGGCGTGATGATCGGAATGCACATGAAACCGGTTGTTGTGCCTGCAAAACTTGATCACAAAATGATCGGTGAAGCAATAGTGATTGCCGGGATCAGCAGATACAAGTATATCGGCGGAGAAAGAACCAGATATGACGTTTAAGATAGCATTCATTCAGCTTCTTCCGGGTAAAGACCTTTACGAGAATCTTGATAAGGGCCTCGAAGCACTTGAAGAAGCCGCAGAAAAGGGCGCGGATATTGCACTGTTCCCTGAAATGTGGAGCGACGGATATTCATTGCCTCAGGACGAAAATGCATTAAACAAACTGGCGATTCCCGGGGACAGTGAATTCATTGAGGAGTTCCGAAAGACTTCGGCAAAGCTTGGGATTGCAGTCGGCATTACTTTCCTGGAATCTTCGGGATCATCCAAGCCGCTTAATTCTGTGATCTTTTTCGACAGGACCGGCAAAAAGATACTTCACTATTCCAAGTTGCATACTTGTGCTTTTGACGCTGAAGCTGTTTTGGCGGAAGGCGATGATTTCTATGTGGCGGACCTGGACTTTGAAAGAGGCTCTGTCAGGATCGGATCCATGATCTGCTTTGACAGGGAGTTCCCGGAAAGCGCAAGGATACTGATGCTGAAAGGGGCCGAGCTGATACTTGCGCCTAATGCATGCCCGATGGAGATCAACAGGCTCGCTGCACTCAGAACGAGAGCATATGAGAACATGGTCGCCGTGGCCACATGCAATTATCCCGAAGGACACCCTGACTGCAACGGACACTCCACTCTTTTCGACGGAGTTCCATGGTCGCAGGATGAGGGATCCGTTGACATGTGCGTGTTCGAAGCACCTGCAGAACCCGGGGTGTATGTTGCTGAACTCGATCTGGACCGCCTTAGGAAACACCGCAGTGAGGATATCATGGGTGATAAATACAGGCATCCCGAAAAGTACGGTATCCTGGCGGATGAAAGCGTACGCGGAGTGATAAAAGGGGAATTCGTTCACTGGTGACTTATCTGGCCATTGCCGCCATCACCAACATGATCCTTCACGATTATTATGCACACATGACTGATGCGAGTTATGTTGCGATACGTGTGCTGAACAATAACACCGCGGATGAGATCGCGGATATTTTCCTGAAGCTGTTAAAAGAAGGCAGGATCGTGTGAGAAACGATCCGGTTAAATGCATTATGATTCGGCAGACAGGCGCCCCGCTTCGTGCGAGGCGTTTTTATATATGAGCCATTGAGTGAGGCGCGTCGGATGATTCCGGCTGAAAAACAAAAAGATGTTGACAGCAAAACAGTGTCATTGTATTATTGCAATAGTACAAGGCTACAAGATTACAAGATCATGAACATGGTGATCAACGGTACATGCAGCGGAGGTTAATAAATGCCCTGGAATTTTGATTCTGACAAGCCCATATTCGTTCAGCTTGTCGAGCGTCTTGAATCGGATATAGTCTCCGGAAAGTATTCACCCGGAGAGAAGCTTCCCACGGTAAGAGAACTTGCGGTGGAGGCTGCAGTCAATCCCAATACCATGCAAAAGGCATACGGTGAGCTGGAAAGACTGGGGCTTGTCTATACGCAGAGGACCAGCGGAAGATTCGTGACCGAGGATTCCAAACTGATCGACAGGACAAGGAAGACTCTTGCCGAGAAGAACGTCAGGGAATTCCTGGCCGGAATGAAGGAGATCGGCATTGACAGAGATGAAGCCGTCAGGATGTTAACGGGAGGAAATAAATGAGCACAATACTTGAATGCAAAGGGCTCAGTCACAGTTACGGCCAAAAGAAAGCTCTTGATGATATCTCGTTTACGCTTGAATCCGGCAGGATAACCGGTATCTTCGGACCAAACGGAAGCGGCAAGACAACCCTCATCAAGATGCTTGCCGGGATGATCCATGATGATAAAAATGCGGTGACTATATGCGGATACCCTGTTGGTGCCGGGACCAGAGCGGTCGTTTCATATTCGCCGGACAGAGTCATGTATAAAGCGGACAAGCAGATATCTGACATAATGGATTCTTACGAGATCATGTTTGACGATTTTGACAAAAATGCCGCAAGGCAGTTTCTCGATGAGTTCGGGCTTGATGAGAAACAGCATGTGGGAGAACTTTCAAAGGGCAGTGCCGCAAAGCTTCAGATCATTCTCACCATGTCAAGAAAAGCTTCGCTTTATCTGCTTGACGAGCCTTTTTCCGGGATCGATCCCGTGGCCGCGGAAAGCATAATAAGGATCATGCTGAAAAGCATCCCCGATGATTCATCACTTATACTCACAACGCATCAGATAAGTCAGGTGGAACAGATCATTGATGAAGCGATGTTCATAAAAGACGGAAGGCTGATCCTTCATGAGCCGGTCGAAGATATGCGCGATAAAAACGGGAAGTCACTTACGGATGCGTATTTGGAGGAATTCAGATGAACAGACTTGACAGGCTTGAAATAAAAGAAACCAAAAAGATCATGCTTTTGCTGATCACCCTTGTTGCCGCATACAACCTTCTGGCGGTATTGTGTTCGGTGCTGTCCAATATCTCTGCCTCGGACGCGCCGTTTATCATGAAGGTCATCCTTATGATGATCAGCGCTCTTGGGGTCGTCTGCGCAGCTGTCATCATGATAGCGAGGTTTTACGGCATTCTTTTTACAGATGAAGGCCTTATGAGATTCTCATATCCCGTTGAAAAAAATGCGCATTTGAAGACGAATGTAAAGTGCGGACTGATGTGGCTGTTTGCCATGATCACGATCATCGTCGCAGGTCTTGTGATCTCGGATGCGGTCACCAAAAGAGAAGTGGAAGACTGGGGAGCCGGGAACCTTTACCGCAATCTTGCAGAGCATTATGCCGGCAATTACCTTTCTGCACCTTCAGCCAAGGCTCTGCTTACCGTTATCATATGTCTTATTGCCCTGGCTGTTTTTGTCATCAACATATACATTTCATTTATCTTCACATTAACGATGTCTTCGCGTATCTGCGGAAAGTATAACATCCTTCAGAAAAAGGGAGTCATATTCATCACGGGTATAGTGATGTTCAATATTCACCTGATAACGGTCGAAGTCATGTCGAGGATCGGGGCTGCATTTTATGCGAATTATGACTGGCTTGACCTTTTTGAAAGGGACGGTGTATTCGTTGAACTGATAGACAGGTCGCTTGCAAATATCATTGTCTACGGCATCACGGCAATAGTCATGTACCGCATCAGCAAAACGATACTCGATAAAAAACTGGATATCTGACTGCCGCAAAAAGGCTGAATGTAAAATGCACTGTCGCAGGATCGGCAGTGCATTTCTTTTGCTTTTTATAACGGCGGAAATATGGTAAAATCGTTATTTGTGATTATGTGTAAGGTTATGTACTATAGGAGGTTATCATGGCTAGATTACAGGAAGCAGCCGTGAAGCAGATCGAAGAGATCTGTGACCGGTACTGCGACGAAAAAACCCCGCTCATGATGATCCTGAGCGACATCCAGAATGAATACGGATACATTCCTCTGGAGGTTCAGGAGATAGTGTCAGCCAAGACCGGAATTTCGGTCGCTGAGATCTACGGGGTTGTCACTTTCTATTCTTTCTTTTCACTTACCCCTAAGGGAAAATATGTCATAGGCTGCTGCCTCGGAACGGCATGTTATGTCAAGGGCGCACAGAATGTCATCGACAGATTTTCCGAGCTTCTCGGCATTCGTCCGGGCGAGACGACCGAAGACGGACTGTTTACTCTTGATGCTCTCAGATGTATCGGAGCCTGCGGTATTGCACCTGCCGTGAGCATAAACGGCAAGGTATATCCCAAGGTTGAAGCCGCACAGGTTGAAGGTATCATCGAATCCTTCAGAAGGGAGGCATCGGCGTGAACAGGATAAATACGGTTGAAGAACTTGAACAGAAGATAGCGAGCTGCACAGGATGCGTCGATTCCAAACTTACGGGAGCGGATGAGAAGAGACATATCGTTCTTTGCGGCGGTACCGGATGTCTTTCGAGCAATTCGAAGGAAATCATGGAAAAATTTAAAACTGTTCTCGAAGAAAAAGGGCTCACCGATAAGGTGACCGTCAATCTTGTCGGATGTTTCGGTTTCTGTTCGCAGGGACCCTTCGTCAAGATCTATCCCGAAAACACTCTCTACCGCATGGTCAGCGAAGCTGACGTTGAGGAGATAGTCGAAAAGGATATCATTAACAACACCATAGTGGAACGGCTTCTTTATGTGGAACCTGTTACCGGAGATAAGGTTTCAAGCCAGGAAGACATCAACTTCTATAAGAAACAGCGTCGCGTGGCTCTTCACGGATGCGGTGTCATCAATCCCGAAGAAATAGACGAAGCACTTGGAATGGGTGCATTCCAGGGACTTAAGAAAGCATTGTCCATGACTCCTCAGGAAGTTGTACAGGAGATCCTTGAATCCGGACTCCGCGGAAGAGGGGGCGGTGGATTCCCTGCAGGACGTAAGTGGTCATTCGCACAGGCTTCCGTAAGCGACGAGAAATATGTCGTATGTAACGGAGACGAGGGCGATCCCGGAGCATTCATGGATCGTTCCATTCTCGAAGGAAACCCTCTTGCTGTAATAGAAGGAATGATGATCGCGGGATATGCGATCGGTGCATCAAACGGATATTTCTATGTTCGTGCCGAGTATCCCATCGCGGTAAACAGGCTTAAGATAGCCATAAAACAGGCACGTGAGATCGGACTTCTCGGAGAGAACATCCTCGGAACGGGATTCAATTTTGACTGCCATATCAGACTCGGTGCGGGTGCATTCGTTTGCGGAGAAGAAACAGCTCTTCTCAATTCCATCGAAGGAAAGCGCGGAATGCCCAGACCCAGACCTCCTTTCCCCGCTGTAAAGGGATTATGGCAGAAGCCCACCATAGTTAACAATGTCGAGACTCTCGCATGTGTTCCTTTCATCATGAGAGAAGGAGCTGCGGAATTTGCGAAGGTTGGAACCGAAGGCTCCAAGGGAACCAAGGTATTCGCTCTCGGCGGAAAAGTAAATAATGTAGGCCTCGTTGAGGTGCCCATGGGAACGACTCTCAGGGAACTTGTTTATGATATCGGCGGCGGTATCCCCGGCGGAAAGAAGTTCAAGGCGATCCAGACCGGCGGTCCTTCCGGAGGATGCCTTACGGGAAAATATCTTGATGAGCCCATTGATTTCGATAACCTCGTAAAGAAGGGATCGATGATGGGATCCGGCGGTGCGATCGTAATGGATGAAGACAACTGTATGGTCGATGTGGCCAAGTTCTACATGGAATTCATCTGCGACGAATCATGCGGTAAGTGTTCACCCTGCCGTATCGGAACCAAGAGGATCCTTGAGATCCTTACCAAGATCACCGAAGGCAAGGGCACCATGGAAGACCTCGATGTCCTTGAAGAACTCAGCACCACCATCCAGAAGAATTCACTCTGTGCACTGGGTCAGACTGCGGCAAATCCCGTAAACTCTACCCTTAAGCATTTCAGAGACGAATATATCGCACACATCGTAGATAAGAGGTGCCCCGCACATGTCTGCAAGAGCCTTATGCAGTACAAGATCGATCCGGATAAATGTATCGGATGCGGAATGTGTGCAAGAAACTGCCCTGCGGGTTGTATCGAAAGAACGGATTACATTCCCGAGGGACACAAGCTTGCTTCGTTTAAGATCGATCCCGAGAAGTGCGTCAAGTGCGGTCTGTGCATGAGCAACTGTAAATTCAAGGCGATCGACAAGGAATAGGAGGAAACCTAAAGTGGCACTTATCAATATAAAAATAGAAGGTCTCCCCTATCAGGTAGAAGGGGGCCTTACAATACTTGAAGCCGCCAAAAAGTGCGGCTATGACATCCCTTCACTCTGCGCATACAATCACGGAGAGTGTAACCAGGGATCGTGCCGTGTATGTCTCGTTGAGGCAACCGGCGCAAGAGGACTCGTAGCAAGCTGTGTTTATCCCGTTGCCGAAGGAATGGAGATCACCATCTCATCACCCACCGCGACCGCTGCAAGAAGACACAGTGTTGAGCTTCTTCTTTCAAACCACAACCAGAACTGCCAGCAGTGCGACAAGAACGGAAAATGTGAGCTTCTCCATGTGGCTAACATCACTGGCGCGAGAGAGAATGTATTCGGCGGAGTTCACAGCGAGACCCATTATGATGAGATCGCACCCGGACTTGTAAGAGATACTTCAAAATGTATCCTTTGCGGAAGATGTATCGAAAGATGCAAGAATGCACACGGACTCGGAATTCTCGGATACGAGAACAGAGGCTTCAACGTATTCGTTTCACCCGCACAGGACAGA
>JAIKZQ010000028.1 GCA_024682075.1 Lachnospiraceae bacterium | reverse complement strand
TTTTTACACCTTAAAATGAGGCAAAATACGAGCTTATAGACGGGTTTGCGTCGTATTAAATCTATAAAAAGCTATTATTTTGCATGATTTTTGAGTACAGCTAACAAGCGGCGTACCAGTCGGTTTGCAAAAGTAACTGAGACCCCACTTAGCGGCGGATATGGAGCCTTTGTTTGATCCGATTTTTTGGTACTTAGTGCTTGATTAGTTTCGGACTCAGAATAACCTCATCAGGTGGAATGGGTGACAGGTTAAGTGCGGATAATAGCTTTTTTTCATCCGCAGAATCCATTAAATCAAAAGGTGTTCTTCCATCAAGATTATCACGTATGACGCTGTTGATATGGCAACAAATAAGCCGGGTATCTTCAACATTAAGCTTATTCAGACTGATCCCTTTTGGAAGTATTCTTCTTATCAGTCTGTGATTGTTTTCAACATGAGGCTTCTGCCATGAGGCTTGAGGATCACAGAAGAATACGTGAGTACGAATCAATCCGGGACGGGTGTGTTCCAATGCGTTTGGGTTTTTGAATTCAACACCATTGTCGGTCAGTATTACACCAAAGAGTCTTTTGAATAGTGCTGTGCCAAGCAAGTTGCATAAAGTGTCAAATACCTGGATCACACTATCTTGAGTGCCATCGTTCATTAGAAAAATGATCATAAAGCTGGATTTTCTAAAGATCATGGTAAGGAAAACTTTTCCTTTTTCACGCCCTCCTTTTACTGTATCCATCTCAACGATAGATACATCAGGATTGGCTTCTACGAAGGAATTGAAATCCTCGATGGTTCGTCCCTGACGATACTGATATTCAAGCTTGGTAAGAACTCTTTTGGGGCGACGTTCCCGGTATACAACTTTTTTAGGAAGATCGATATTTCTGACCTTAAATACATTTTTGTCGATGTAGTTATACAGGGTTCTTTCGGATATACCAAGCTCGTCAGCGTGCGTAGCACAAATGTGATTTAGCGATTGTCCTTTAGCAATGAGTGGCTCAATGATCTCAGCTATCTTACGAAGCTCTTTAGGTGTTTTCCGTACACCACGATGGGCATCCTTTATTGACTTGTGATGAGCAGCATTGGCTTTGTGTGCAGAGTAGTAAGCTTTGTTCTTTTTACAGCCTTTCTGCATTTTACAGTTGCTACATACATAAGGTGGTTTGTCGAGCAAATCACATTGAACAGAATCATAGTTGTCACAGATGGACGTACAAATGATTCCTTCAGGACAACGTTTGCATCTGGAAGTAAAGCAGCCATGAACTCCCATCTCAGGACAGAGAGTATTACGTTGACAGCCAGACCTGTTGATGCAGTCGTTCTCGCCCATGATAGGGATTCTGCTTGTGAAGCATCGATAATGCAAAACTTCACGGGCGATAGTGGAAGCGGATCTGTCAAGGTTTCTTCCGATGGAAGCGAATGAATAATCTTGATGAATCATTCGCTCAATAACATAACGTTCAGGTAAGGATAATTGTTTTGCCATAATAACTTCCTTCCTGATCAAACAAAGGCATCATAAATATAAGTCTTTGCAAAAGCAGTTGCTAGTTTGCAATCGTAGTTGCAAGCAAAATCAAGCGTTTAAAAAAGCAATCAAAGATGCGTGATCTGATCACTGTGTCCGTAATTTTTCCGTTTTGACGTGATATAATTTACACAGGCTATAAAACAGGGGGGACGGTTCAGCCGTTTCACCGAGGAATTATAAAGGAGTAGTTATGAAAAAACAGAGTAAACTTACATTTGCATCGATGCTGACCGTTGCAGGAGCGATGATCGGACTGGCCAGCTGCGGGGTGTATGGCCAGCCTGACGTTCCCATTGATCCTGTATACGGCCCGCCCGAATACGTGGAGATCGATGAAGATGATATAACAGGTGAAACACCTGAAGTGTATGGTCCGCCTGAGTATTTATTTGATTATGATGAGGATGAAGAGGAAGATACTCATCACAACGGAGCGGTTGATGAATCGGGAAGCTTATATGAGTATTATTCCGAGGACGGATCAGTATTCATCAGGCAGGATTACAATACGAATACATCTGTGATCATTGATGGGGAAGAGAGCATCCCTGTTGATATCACTATGGGAATATATGGCCCCCATATTGAGAAGACGGATATCGACGGTGACGGAGAGGATGAGTATGTCATTGCGGAATGTGAAGGCACCGGAACCGGGATGTCTGTCTACGGTCTTTGCATTGTTAAGAAGGACGGGGATGAATATGCCCTGACCAGGTATGATGGCGCATTCTTTGCGGATGTCATTCGTGATCGTGTGAAGTACAGTTATGATCAGGATGCTCATGAGATAACCGTCACTGCCCGGAACGCCGATGGTGAAGCAACATTTTCTATAGTGATAGAAAGGTCATATTCCGATGAATATCAGCTGGATGACATAGTCTGGGGTGATATCATCCGCATAAGACTGATTGACGGACTGCCGTATCTGTCGGCACCTTCAGGGTATATATTTGCTGATGCGCCCATGCCCGATTATGAAAATGCAGTCGAGGTGTCCGCACCGATATCTGTGAATGCGGATGGCAGCATCGAGGTTGGAGATTTTACCCTTGGAGAGGATGACGGGAACAAGACACCGTAAACAGGGGGACTGTTCCGGTGTTGAACGGAGGGATCTTCCCTCCGTTCTTTTTTTGATTGACAGGTAACGAGCGTTAGAATACAATAGGTAACGATCGTTAGAAATCATTTTGCGCGGAAAGGAGTGTCATATGACCAGAGCAAATGCCAGGGAACCGCTGATAATTGCAGCGATGGATCTTTTTTCCGTCAAGGGATATGACGGCACCGGTGTTGATGAGATTGCGGAATCCATCGGGATCAAGGGACCTACGATATATAAGTATTTCCGGAATAAGGAAGATCTTCTGAAAGCGGTGATTGAACAAACCGAGGCTGAATATATCCGCGGCATGGAGATAACTAAGGATCTGCCTGAGAGGATCAATTCAGGTGCGGAGCTTAAGGAGTATGCTTTGAAATCACTGCATTTCACCGTCGAAAACGATACTGCCCTCAAGATGCGAAGGCTTATCACGATGGAGCAGTTCAGGAACGAAACACTTGCGGATCTGACTACCAAGCATCAGCTTACATATCTTCAGGATGTCTATACGTCGATATTTAAGAAAATGATGAAGCGCGGGCAGATGTTAAAGGGGGATGCGAGCATCATCGCACTTGAATTCATTTCACCGATCACTTTGATGATCCAGCTGATGGACAGGAATCCCGGTGAAAAGAAGAAGGCCATTAAGATAATAGAAAAGCATATCGATGCTTTTATAGAAAGATATGACTTCATCTGACAGATGGATCATTTCAGGAAAAAATATACGTTATGAGATAATGGAGAATATTTAGACATGGGACTTGCAATTTCAAAACTGATCAGCAGCATTGTACAGATCATTTTGTTTTCACTCATTCCTTTGATCTGGTGGCTTATCACGTCCAGAAAGGAATGCAGCTTTTTCAAATGGATCGGATTAAAGAAGCCGGAAAGTGAAAAGAATAAGACACTGTTTTGGATCCTGGGTGTATCGGCAGCATTTCTGGTACTGTCGGTAGTTATTCTGATGTTCTTAAAGGGAGTGGAGACGGCAACAGCTGATTTTTCGGGACTCGGTGCATCCGCAATCCCCGCGATCCTTATTTACGCGATATTAAATACCGCTTTGCCCGAAGAGATACTGTTCAGGGGATTTCTTTTGAAGAGGGTCTCCAATAAGTTCGGCTTTGCGGCAGGAAATGCTGTACAGGCCGTTCTTTTTGGATTGCTCCACGGTGTCATGTTCTTCTCTGCAGTAGGTGCTGTAAAGGCGCTGGTCGTGATCGTTTTCACCGGAGCGATCGGCTGGTGCATGGGCTATACGAATGAGAAGGTCTCCGGAGGTTCTATACTTCCGAGCTGGTGCATTCATGCCATTGCCAATATTTTTTCGGGGTTATGCTCGGCATTCATGCTGTTTTGACAGTTTTCAGATATGTCAGATTGAATAGACCTGCTTTATAGCCGGCCTTATTACTGATTATCCGTATCTATCGCATCGCAGTTTCCGACAGTCCCGGTTGCCCAGGGGCTTCCGACGTCACATCTGCCGTGATGGTATGCTTCCTTCTTTTCACCTTCCTGAAGGTCTTCACTGAAGCCTACTTTGAGCCTGCTTACGCCGCTGTTCATTTTTCCGTCTATCATATTGATAAGATCATCGATTTCGCTCATATTGGATAACCTCCGTTTATGGTTTTATCATATATTTATGTTCAGTTAATGTCCACAGATATGTCGACGGGAATTGTTCCGGGGTGGTAAAATATTCATGTATGGCAGATGAGCGTAAGAGGAGAAAGGCAGACATGGTATTTAAACAGGGATGCGGCTGGAAAGCCTGCTATGATGAGGAAAGAGATCTCTATACCGCACAGCGCGGCGGTCTCGGTTCATATCATTTATACGAGATCACCAAAGAGATCTTTGACGGGCTTGAAGACGGAGCGGATGATTCCGATGTCTACAAACAGATAAGTGAGGGCCGTCACCTTTATATGGATGTGAACGACCGATGCGGCCCGCCCTATACTGTCGTGTTCGATGACGATTACGAGAATCTGTGCCCCTGGGCAAATATCATCTCAAGTGGCAGGGAGTGGCCCGATGAACTGACCGATGCTGCGGTTGAGATTTTCGAATCCGAGAAAAACAATCGCGAGCAAAGACGCAAGAAACGCGAGGAGCGTGAGAAGAAGGATTGACGTTTGATCCGGACTTGGAAGGAAAACTGCGAGATATGATAACCCTGAATGATTATTTATATTCCGGCGACACGGTCCTCAAGATCCTGCTAAGGTATTCCGAGGATCTTAAGAAGGATGCTCTGGAAAACTCCAATTCCATAGATCTGACCCACAGCAATTTTCTCATTCAGATCATAGAGCTGCTGGAGCATACCGATTTCCTTACATCCCAGTCGCAGAGGATCAAGGAATTCTATCTGTATATGACCGACAGGTATCCTTTTCTGGCTTTTACTTTCAAGGGCAGGATAAAGTCGCTCATCAGGGCTGAGGAGAAGTTCAACGGTTATATCCTTGAATATATCTATGAGTATTTTAAGAAAAACGGGACCTATCCCTCGGAAGCCGAGATCAAGAACAATCTGGGATATTTCCGCGATCTGATCGCATACCGTATCGTGATATCGCTTCCCATGTGCCATGTATCCGATGACGAGAGCCGTGAAGAGCAGGAACTCAAATACCTCTATGAGATCGCGGATGTGCTTCCGGGATTTCTGGAGGAGCGCGGCTTTACTTCGGAATTATCGGGTTTTTCCGATGAGGATCTTTCCGGCAGGCTCAGTGATGCGGTAAGGCCTTATTACAGGGATTACATCGAACGTCCCGGTTCAAAGGGATATCAGTCACTGCACATAACGCTTTATGACAATTACGCAAGGTGTTACACGGAGGTCCAGCTTCGCACAAAGGACATGGACGATTTGGCCGAGATCGGAGATGCCAATCATTTCGGATATGAGAAGAGTCAGGAAGAGAATAGGACTAAGCGTGACATTATCCCGCAGGGAGAGTGCAGTTTTTTCGATGAAGCCTATGAAAGACTGGTAAAGCTTCAGAAGCTCGAGCTTGCGGATGTCGACGTGAACATGTTCAAGGCACTGAATAACCAGCTCATCAATGACGGCTGCGGACTGTTCAGAGGCCGTCAGATCCTTCCTTTCGAACACCTGTCAAGATTCCAGGAGTGAACGAGGGGACGGTTCCTCCGTTCACCTGAACGAGGGGACGGTTCCTCCGTTCACCTGCATTTAGGATTTATCATGAAACAGCGGAACCAATCCAAGCTCCGCTTGAAAAAGGACGCCTGTGGGCTTCTTTTTTTGTGCTTATATGCAGTGACAAAAAAACGTCTAAATGTCGACAAAAATCGGCTTGAGTCAGGTGCGTATCCCGGATGTATGATAATGATGCATGGCATATTGAGTGATTGCCGGAATAAATGTGCAGGTGAGTGTGAACTGAAATAGGGAGGCAATATGTCCGATGTTGTGATGGTAACAGGAACGGGAAGGAATTATGCACTTGGCTATAATCTGGTGCTCAGATATCTCGAGGCCGGAGATACTGTGATAGCTACCGTGAGGAAGCCTTCTGCCGATATTGATCTGCTTAAGGAAAAGTATGGTGACAGGCTCATGGTTGCCACAATGGATCTTTTGGACAGTGCATCCGTGAACAGGGCTGCAGAGGAGGTGGCCGGCAAGGTGGATCACATCGATACACTGATAAACAATGCGGTGGGAGTTTCACCTGACTGCGGCAAGGGTTTCTTTGAAGCGGATCTTGACCTCATCGCCAAAACGGTGGACATCATCGCTGTCGGCACAATGCGTGTCATCAAGGCATTTTATCCGCTTCTTATAAAGGCTGAAGGCACGGCTCTCATAATGAACATTTCATCGGAAGCCGGCAGCATCGAAAAATGCTACAGGACCAACATGATAGATTACGGGATGGGCAAGGCTGCCCTGAACATGGCCACGATGAATCTCTACAATACCTTTAAGGATGAGAGAAAGGTCAACATCTTTGCCGTTCATCCCGGGTGGATACGTACGGACGGAAAAGAAGACAATCCTGCACCGCTTTCTTCATACGAAGCTGCGGGTATACTGAAAACTCTGTTTGCGGAAAGACGTGAGGACTTTACGGGTCACAGGTTCATCACTAACGAAGGAATTGATTATCCGTTTTAAAAGTGTGTTGGTGACGTCAAGCCGGATGCGCCGGAGGAAGAAAAGGAGAAGATATATGTCTGAAAAATTAAAGGTACTGATGCTGAACGGCAGCCCCAGAACAAATGGCAATATCGCACTTGCCTTCAGTGAGATGGAAGGGGTGTTTAAGGAAAACGATGTGGAGTATGAGAACATACAGCTCGGAAGGATGGATATCCGCGGATGCATAGCTTGTGAGACCTGCAGGGCAAACCATAAATGTGTGTTTGATGACATTGTTAATGAGCTGGCCGTTAAGTTTGAAGAAGCCGACGGACTTGTCATTGGATCGCCTGTCTATTACGGATCCGCGAACGGTACTTTGATGTCGGCTCTGCAGAGGCTTTTTTACAGCACTCATTTTGATAAGAGCCTGAAAGTAGGAGCGAGCGTGGTGAGTGCCAGGAGATCCGGATGCACGGCAACTTTCGATGAGCTGAACAAGTTCTTTACTCTTTGCAACATGCCGGTTGCGACCAGCCAGTACTGGAACAATATCTACGGATGGGAACCCGGTGAGGGAAAGGTTGATGATGAGGGCAGACAGGTGATGCGCGTGCTTGCCAGAAACATGGTCTTTCTCATGGAGAGCATAAGACTCGGCAGGGATCAGATAGGACTTCCGAAGACCGAGGACAGAGTGTGGACAAATTTCACGAGGTGAACGAGGGGACGGTTCCTCCGTTCACCTGCATTTAGGATTTATCATGAAACAGCGGAACCAATCCAAGCTCCGCTTGAAAAAGGATGCCTGAGGGCATCTTTTTTATTTTTTTTTTTTTGAAAAACCGACTTTCAGTCGAAAAAAGTTCTTGACGGGAATCCAAAAGGGCGTTTATACTAAAACCGACCGATAGTCGAAAAGGAGTCTGACATGAAAAAAGGTGAAAGAAGAAAACTGGAACTGCTGGAGATAGCCTACAGGCTGTTCATAACAAAGGGCTACGAAAACACGAGCGTTGACGACATCATTTCCGAGGCGGGCATCGCAAAGGGGACATATTACTACTACTTTGAGAGCAAGGAACAGACTCTTGAAGAGGTGATCGGCATGATGATCGATAAAGAAACCGAGACTGCTGGTCAGATACTCGATTCTCCGCTGCCCGTGCCGCAGAAGATTGTGGGTGTCATAGCATCTATCAGGCCCGCACCGGAGGAAAGTTCCATCGAAGGCGCACTGATGCAGCCGGAAAACATTGTCATGCACCAGAAGATAAAGCGCAGGATCATCGAAAAGGTTGTTCCGATCCTCACGAAGATAGTGGAAGAGGGCATAGAGCAGGGTATCTTTTCCTGCGACCTGATCCCGGAGCGTGTAAGGATGATGCTTGTTTTGAGCAATGAGCTCTTTGATGAATATGATTTTACGAACGCGGATGTTGAAGTTTTCATCGACATTACGGAAAAGCTGCTCGGTGCAAAGAAAGGCTCCATGGCGTTTGTAAAGCAGCTGATCCAAAGTCCTGCTTCTTCCGGTACTAAAGGAGGACGGAAATGAAAAACGGGAATTTCGGAAAGTTCCTTCTTTTGTGGACAGGAGAACTGATCTCCTCGATAGGCGGCGGCCTGACAAGCTTCGGACTTGGCGTATATATCTTCAACCTGACAGGCAGTGCGGCGAGCATGGCACTCGTGACGCTTCTCGGATTCCTTCCGACGCTCCTTCTTTCCGTGCCGGCGGGAGTGCTTGCAGACAGGTTCGACCGAAGGCTTCTGATGATGATCGGTGACGGATGTTCCGCACTCGGTATACTGTTTATCCTTCTATGCATGATGGGAGGCGGAGCAAGTCTTTTGCAGATATGCATCGGTGTTTCGATCAGTGCGATCTTCTCGGCACTGCTTGAACCGTCATTCAAGGCGACGATAACGGATCTTCTGACCGCGGATGAATACTCGAAAGCAAGCGGACTTGTTTCCCTGGCGGGATCTGCGAGATATCTTTTTTCACCTGTGATAGCCGGATTCCTTCTGGCAGTGAGTGACATAAAACTTCTGCTCGTGATAGATATCTGCACTTTCTTTTTGACTGTCGTGAGCGCTGCGGTTGTAAGACGCGGCATCGGTGCGAAGGAAACAGAATGCACTGAACCTATGCTTGAAAGTCTTAAGGAAGGCTGGAAGATCCTTTGTGAAAAGAAAGGTGTCATCCTCCTCGTGGTCCTCTCATCGGTCATCACACTCTTCATGGGCATGTTCCAGATCCTTGCGGAACCTCTGATCCTTGCTTTCAGGGACGCAAAGACTCTCGGCGTTGCGGAAACGCTGTGTGCATGCGGAATGCTCGTCAGCTCTTTGATACTCGGCTTTCGCGGTTTGAAAGGCGGATATGTAAGGACGCTTGGGCTTTCGCTGTGTGTATCCGGAATCTTCATGTCGGGATTCGGACTGTTTGAAAACATGATCCCTATCTGTATCTTCGGATTTATGTTTTTTGCATCGCTTCCTTTTGCAAATAACTGTCTGGATTATCTGGTGAGGACGACTATTCCGGATGATGCGCAGGGGCGTGCCTGGGGAATGGTGGGTTTCATTTCGCAGCTCGGATATGTTGTGGCATATGCCGTATCCGGTGCCGCAGCTGATGTCATCGGCAAAGTGTCGGGGCGCGGCGTCGGAAGGGGCGCTGCATATGTGATCATGATTTCCGGGATTTTCATGGCGCTGACTGCAGTGTCGATCATGTTTGCGAAGAGCATAAGAGAACTTGAAACTGAGAATGTATTAGGAAATCAGAGCACTTGAGCTTAAGAGTACCGGATAAGAGTACAAGATAAGAGCGCAGATAAGAGTATAGGAGAAAAGAGATGATGAATAAAGAGAAGATAAATAAAGATATGGAAAATAGCGGCAAAACAGGTTATAAATACAGACCGGTACTGTTTTTTGCCCTGGCGTACCTGTTTACCTGGATATTCTGGATCCCTGCGATATTTGTGTCGGAGAACCTCGGAGCTGTGCTTATGCTGATAGGACTTCTTGCACCTGCCGTGGTCTCTACGGTGTTTGTGCTTGTGTCGGGATCGGACCTTCTTAAGAAAGATCTGAAGATCAAGCTCATAGGACTTTATAAGGTAAAATGGAAGAACGTGATCATTGCTGTAATTCAGTTTGCCGGAATAGTGGTCGTATCGATACTGCTTTCACTTGCATTCGGGCAGCCCATCAGTCAGTTCTCTTTTACGGATGATTTTTCTTTTACCGGAGTTGGTATCGCGGGCGCACTGATTACGATCACTATTGCTTCGATCATGGAAGAGGTCGGCTGGAAGGGCTACTGTGAGGATTCGATCGGTGCGTACATGAACTGGTTCCGGGAATCCATGATATTCGGCGTGCTGTGGTCGATGTGGCATCTGCCTCTCATCTTTATCAAGGGCACGTATCAGGCCGGACTGATGGTCAATCCTCTGTATGTCGTCAATTTCTTCATAAGCGGAATTCCCATGGGATTCCTCATTACATGGGTGTATCTTGCAAGCGACCGTTCGATCCTTGCGTGCATGATTTATCATCTGTTCGTGAACTTCATGCAGGAGAAGATCGCCATGACACCCGAGACCAAGTGCGTTGAAACTATCGTCGTCATCGTCGTTGCCGCAGTTATCGTGATGATGAACAAAGACATGTTCTTCGAAACAAGGCACGTCGGCAAACTTCTCGAAACAAGGTACGAGTGAACGAGGGGACGGTTCTTCCGTTCACCCTTTGAACGAGGGGATGGTTCTTCCGTTCACCCTTTGAACGAGGGGATGGTTTCGCTGTTTTGAATCTGAAAAGGATGCCTGATGCCACGGCATCCTTTTTCGATGTTATGCAAATGCTCTTCTTTGAATTAACTGATTTTATGGAATACAATAAAACATATAGAATGCAATATTTTAACAGCAATATAGAAAGATCATTATAGAAAATGCCTGCTAAGAAAGGCTGCGTAAATGGATAAAAATGTTGCTAAATTCATAAGCATTGTGGTGCCGATCATTTTTATAGTGATTGTCATGATCGTTGCGCTGGCGTGTCTGTGATTTTCACTTAGCACCACAGGGTGAACGGCAGAACCGTCCCCTCGTTCAGGATTTTTCGGAACTGTAAAGCGCAGTGTCTGTTTTGGTGAACGGAGGAACCGTCCCCTCGTTCACTTTGCCTCAGAAAACGTATTCTTTCATTAATATAGATAAGAAATGGGGTTGACAAACGAAAAAATTAAGATTTTTTTAAGATTTTGCTTGTTTAGCATGGCGATGTGCCTTATAATCATAAATCGGTAGAGAATTGGTTAAATAATTAACGTACGGAAAACGTTAGGCACATTTCTTATGAAGAGTCGTAACAGGAACGCAAATTTCAACTTTGCATATTTTATGTTCGATATACTGCTGATGTCACTGGCATTTTTTGTTACATCAGCCATCTTCGGAGGCAGGTATATCGCTGATTTAGATTACTATCTGCTTCATTTCTGCGCGATCGTTCTGGTCCTCGTGTTCAACAGCAACAAAAGGCTCTATGACACGACATTGTTCTTCTATTTCGACAGGTGGCTCACCTATCTTACCAGATCATTTATCTATGCGAACGGACTTGTCCTCGTGCTCGCCTTCTGGGTGGGACGTGCTGTTGTCAGGTTCAGATTCTTCGCGGTTTTCATCATCTGTGAGTATCTCATGCTTCTCCTGAGCGCATACATGATGAGAACGGTTCTCAGGAAGAGAAAAGGAGATCTTTCTAGAACGCTTCTTGTCGGCTCCAAAGAGATGTATGAAAAAGTTCTTCATTATTTAAGGCACAACAACATGAACGTGGATGTCATAGGCTATGTTTCCGAAAACGCAGACATCCCCGAAACCGACAAAACACCTTATCTCGGAGTCATTGATGACCTGGAGGAGATAATCCATCAGAACTCGATCGACCAGGTCTTCTTCATTCAGCACAGGGCTCAGCCCGTGAATTATGAGATGTATGTATCGCTTTGCCTTGAGATGGGACTGATCACCAGAGTCATTGAGCGTCCTTATCATATCCCTCATGCAAGCAGCACGGTTCTCAGCATCGGACCTTACCCCACGCTTACATATCATAATGTAGTGATGAACGTGTATGCGAAGGTTATCAAGAGGTTCATGGACATTGCCGGAAGCATCTTCGGGATCATCGTCTTTGCAATCCCCATGCTGATCGTTGCGATCGTGATCAAGCTTGACTCAAAGGGACCTGTCATTTTCAAGCAGGAGAGAGTCGGACTTAACGGCAGGCACTTCAAGATGTACAAATTCCGCAGCATGGTCGTCGATGCGGAGGCCCGCAAAAAAGAGCTCGAATCGCAAAACAATGTATCGGGCGGACTTATGTTCAAGATAAAGGACGATCCCAGGATCACGCGTGTCGGAAAGTTCATCCGTAAGACTTCAATAGACGAGCTTCCCCAGCTTTTCAACGTCCTTGCGGGAACTATGAGCCTTGTCGGAACACGCCCTCCGACGGTTGACGAGGTCGAAAAGTACGACACGAGGCACTGGAGACGTCTCTCCATCAAGCCCGGAATCACCGGAATGTGGCAGACCAGCGGCCGAAGCGAGATCACCGATTTCGAAGAGGTTGTTTCACTTGATAAACAGTATATCGACAACTGGAGCATCTGGCTTGACATCAAGATCATCTTTAAGACGGTGTTCCAGGTCTTCCTTAAAAGAAAAGGGGCATATTGACGCAGGTGTCGTAAATCCCCGGGAAAGCATTTATGAGTCTTAAGATCGCACAACTCGGAATGAAGAAGATCCCCTCGAGAGAGGGCGGGATCGAGATAGTGGTTGAACAACTGGCAACCCGCATGGCCGAAAGAGGACATGCCGTGACCTGCTATAACCGCAGTACCCACCACGTGAGCGGCAAGGACTTTGATACGGGGAAGATAAAAGAGTACCGCGGCGTCAGGAACAAATACGTTCCGACACTTGATAAAAAGGGACTTGCAGCCGTCACATCAGCTTTTTTTGCTACTTTGTGCGCATCCTTCGGATCATATGACGTGGTTCACATCCATGCCGAGGGCCCCGCATTCATGTGCTATCTTCCGAAGCTGTTCGGCAAGAAAGTCATCGTCACCGTGCACGGACTCGACCATCAGAGAGCCAAGTGGGGAAAGTTCGCCAGCGCTTTCATCATGATGGGTGAAAAGAACGCGGTACGCTTTGCGGATGAGATCATCGTCCTGAGCCCCGGAGTGCAGGAGTATTTTGAGAAGACATACGGCAGGAAGACAGTTCTGATACCTAACGGTGTTAACAGGCCGGAGATCGTGGAAGAAAAAGAGATCTGCGAAAAGTTTGGCCTTGAAAAAGACGGATACCTCCTGTTCCTGGGAAGACTGGTTCCCGAAAAAGGAGTCAGATATCTGATCGAAAGCTTCAGAAATATCAATACTTCTAAGAAGCTTGTCATAGCCGGAGGCAGTTCCGATTCCGGCGGATTTGTCGAAGAGCTTCACACCCTTGCTGAGGGTGATGACAGAATACTGTTTACCGGATTTGTACAGGGCAGGATGCTCGAAGAACTCTATAGCAATGCATATCTGTACATCCTTCCTTCAGACCTTGAAGGAATGCCTCTGAGCCTGCTTGAAGCCATGAGTTACGGAAACGCATGCCTTACCTCCGATATCGGTGAATGCGCGGGAGTAATGGAAGATCACGGATTGACTTTCCGTAAAGGCGATGTAAATGACCTGACCGAAAAGCTTCAGCAGCTCTGTGATGATGAAGAGACGGTCATCGGATATAAAAAGGAAGCTTCCGATTATATCTGTTCCAAATATAACTGGGATGACGTGACGGACAGGACGCTTTCCTTATATGAAAGCGCAGGAAGCGGCAAGAAACGGAAAAAGTAATTAATGAAAGTATTAATGGTCAACAAATTCCTCCATCCAAACGGCGGATCGGAGACATATATATTCAAGCTCGGTGATGCCCTTAAGGCAGCAGGCCATGAAGTGGAGTTCTTCGGAATGGAGCATGAGGGCAGGTGCGTGGGAAACAGCGTAAATGCCTACACGAAGGACATGGATTTTCACGACGCCGGAAAGCTTGAAAAGCTTACTTACCCGGTAAAGACGATCTACTCCTCGGATGCAAGGAAGAAGATCCGCCTGGTGCTTGATGATTTCAAACCTGACGTTGTTCACCTGAACAATTTCAACTATCAGCTCACTCCTTCGGTGATCCTTGAGATCGTGAAGTGGAGAAAAAAGACAGGCCATCCCTGCAGGATTGTATATACGGCTCATGATTATCAGCTCGTGTGTCCGAATCATATGTGCAATAACCCAAACACGGGTGAAAACTGTGAGAAGTGCCTTAGCGGGAAATTCCTTTCCTGCACCAAGGGCAAGTGCATTCACGGAAGCACCGCCAAGAGCCTGATAGGCACGATGGAAGCAACGTTCTGGAAGATGAAGGGCACATATAAATACATAGATGCCTTTCTGTGCTGCAGTAATTTCATGAAGAGCAAGCTCGATGCCAATCCTCTTTTTGCAGGCAGGACGATCGCAATACATAATTTCATCGACCACATCCCGTGGAAGGAAGTTTCCAAGGAAGATTACGTTCTTTACTTCGGACGCTTCTCCAAGGAAAAGGGAATAGGGACAATGATCGAAGCGGCGAAAAAGATGCCGGAAGTATCATTTGTCTTTGCAGGCAAGGGACCTCTTGAGGATCAGTTAGGCGGCATTCCCAATATCCAGGGCGTCGGATTCAAGTCCGGTGAGGAACTTGAGGATCTGATAAGGAAAGCACGCGTGTCGGTATATCCTTCCGAATGGTATGAGAACTGTCCTTTTTCCGTGATGGAATCACAGCTCTACGGAACTCCCGTCATAGGAGCGGATATCGGCGGCATCCCCGAACTGATAAGGGAAGGCGAGACGGGACTGTTATTTGAAAGCGGCAACGCTGATGCACTGTGCGATGCGATAAAGAAGATCGCACTTGATGAGGAAAATGCGGAGAAGATGCACGAAGCGTGCAGGGATCTGAGCTTTGATAACCTTGAGGAGTATCTGGAGAAATTACTTAAGATCTACGCGCAGGACTGAGGAAGGCATAAGTGGTCACTGAAAAGAAAAGAGAAATCTGGGTGGACAATGTGAAGGTGGTTGCCTGCATCCTGGTGGTGCTGGGGCATTTCTATCAGTCCATGGTCAAGGCAGAACTTGCTTCGGATTCCGCCTTCTATCAGTGGTTTGACTCTACGATCTACTATTTCCACGTTCCGCTGTTTTTCATCTGCAGCGGATACTTATATCAGAAATACTCAGCAGTCGGTTCCTTTAAGTCATGGGTGATAAATGTGCTGAATAAGCTGATCGCGCTGGGAATACCTTATTTTGTTTTTTCGCTCTGCACCTGGATACTGAAGAAAGTCTTCTCATCTTCGGTAAACTCCCAGGCCGGAGGATTACTTTACACACTGTTTGGGCACCCCGCTTCACCGTACTGGTATCTGTACATTCTGTTTGTTTTGTTCGTGATAACGGTGAAGACGAAGAGCAGGGGGCAGCAGGCGCTTTTGATAGTACTCAGCCTTACGCTCAGACTTATAAGATGTTTCGGGATAGAGACAGGTATCTATTTTGCTGACAGGGTCATGGAAAACTGGATCTGGTTTGTCCTGGGAATGTCACTTGTTCATGACATGATAAAGCTTTGCAGGGCATGGATCGCGGAGATACTTTTTGCGGTATTTCTCGCAGGAAGCACTCTTGTAGAACTGGGGATGATTCCCGGAAGTGTCGTGGGATTTCCGCTTGCACTGATCGCCTGCTACAGCGTGGTGAGCGCCATGCATGACCTGTTTATGGACAGGGAGCAGACAAAAGTCATGGGATTCTGCGCAAGATACACAATGCCGGTTTTCCTGATGCACACGCTGTTTGCCGCTACGTTCAGAAGCGTGCTGTCGAAAGTGGGCGTTGATTCACTGATCCTGCATGCGGTGTTCGGACTTATCGTAAGCTTTGCCGGACCGGTCATTGCGATGATCGTTCTTGAAAAACTCAGACCGGCGGATATTATCGTATATCCTTCCAAATACATAAGGATAGGAAAAAGGGGAGAGAAAGATGTCAGAAAAGAAACTTAACGGAACCGTGATCGTGACATACAGATGTAACGCACGGTGTTCGATGTGCAACAGATATAAGGCGCCTTCCAAGCCGGAGGAGGAGATCTCGATAGAGACGATCAAAAAGCTCCCCCAGATGTACTTTACCAACATCACCGGTGGAGAGCCTTTCATCCGCACAGATATAGCGGACATAGTCAGGGAACTGTACAAGAAATCCGATCGTATAGTCATCTCCACAAACGGGTTCTTTACCGATCGCATCGTGGAACTGTGCAAGGAGTTTCCCCAGATCGGAATCCGTATATCGATCGAGGGTCTTGAGAATACCAATAATGAGATAAGAGGCCTTGATAACGGATATCAGAGAGGCTATCAGACCTTAAAGAAACTTCGTGAGATGGGCATGAAGGATGTCGGATTCGGTATGACCGTGCAGGACCGTAACGCGCCCGACCTCGTGCCTCTCTACAAACTCTCGGATGAGATGGGAATGGAATTTGCCACCGCATCTCTCCACAACAGTTTCTATTTTGTCGAAGCCAAGAACATCATCAAGGACCGTCCTATGGTCGCTCAGAATTTCGAGGACCTGGTAAATGAACTGCTCGCAAGCAAGAGCCCCAAGAAGTGGTTCAGGGCATATTTCAATCACGGTCTTATCAATTACATCTACGGACAGAAGAGACTTCTTCCCTGCGACATGTCCTTTGATACATTCTTCATAGATCCTTACGGCGACGTCATGCCCTGTAACGGAACGAAGGACAAGGAGGTCATGGGTAACCTTAATACCCAGTCCTGGGACGAGCTCTGGAACTCGGCAGAAGCTGAGGCGGTTCGTAAGAAGGTAAGGTGCTGCGACAGGGATTGCTGGATGATCGGATCCGTTTCACCCGCGATGCATAAATACATATGGGTGCCCCTCTGGTGGGTGGTCCGCCATAAGGCGAAGTTCTGGACTAAGAAGAAATACAGCATGTACGAGAACAAGATCGTGCGTGACTTCCGGGACGGAAAAGTGACCAAGGAAGAGCTCGACAAGTGCAGTACCTGTGACATGTGCGCAGCAGTGAGCAACGGACTTTCGGAAGCTTCCATGGAACAGCTTAAGGGTAAGAGCGGCGAGGAGATCGTTGACGCAGACATCGCCGCGCAGATGAAACAGTAAAGCAGAGGGATTTTCGTGGTCATCGTTTCTGACTGTCTGAAAAACAATTTGGATGAAGGCTGCATAAAAGTCGCATCGACTTTTGCCAAAAGACTGAAAAGTCACGGTGCAGGCGTGATTGCAGTTAATTGTGACTGTGACTATGCAGACGAGAAGATAAGTGCCGGCAAGACATATTCGGATCCTGACCTTTACAGGGCAATATCCGGTCATGAAGGCGACCTGCTCTACATCCCCTTTGCATCCAATACGCTCGGCTCAGCCATAAGGACTTTTTTCCTGGCAAGGAAAAGCAGGCGCAAAGTTCATGCCCTCTTTGCACTAAGGTGGAACATGAATCCTCTGACCAAGTTCCTTTTGAAGGCTTCCGGATGCGGGATCGTCGCCCTGAGCAATGATTCGTATGAATTCTACAGATCAGAGCTTCCGAAGATAGATGTTACAAGGATCCGTGCCGGGGTTGACCTTGAAAGATTTGTTCCTGTTTCCGAAGAAGAAAAGATGAATCTTCGCAGGAAATACGGACTTCCCGAAGATAAGACGATCGTGCTTCATGTAGGACATTTAAAGCACGGAAGAAACATAGATGCATTCCTTGATCTTGAAGATCCCGTATATGCCGTGCTGGTATTCAGCGCCGTTACCGAAAAGGATCCGGAGCTTAAAGCAAAGCTTGAAGCAAAAAGTAATGTAAGGATCATGGAAGAGTACCTTCCGGACATTGAGGAGATATATCAGGCAGCTGATGTGTATGTCTTTCCGGTCACGGAAGAAAATAACAGCATCGATGTTCCGCTGTCGGTTCTTGAAGCTGCCGCGTGTAACTGCAGGGTCGTCGCAACCGGCTATAAGGAGATAGCAAGCTTTGAAGATGCTCCCGGATTCCGCCGCATAAAGAATGATGAAGTAAGAGAACTTCAGAGGATCATTTCGGAAGTAAGCAAAGAGCCGGATGTACAGACAGTTACCATCGCTAGGGGATATGACTGGAACAAGGCCATCGAAGATCTGCAGGATCTGATCGATGGGAAAAAGACGGAGAATTAACGTTTGGGAAAATTAGTATCCATAATCGTACCTGTATATAATGTCGAGAAATATCTGGATCGCTGCATTGAATCACTGATCGGACAGACATATCCCGAAATTGAGATCATCCTTGTTGATGACAAGAGTCCCGATTCATCAGGCGCCATGTGTGATAAGTGGGCTGAGGGACATGCTGGCATCAGTGTCGTCCACAAAGAGGTCAATGAAGGTCTGGGACTTGCGAGAAATACCGGACTCGAACATGTAAAAGGTGATTACATCCTTTTTGTTGACTCGGATGACTATGTTGAAAAGGATCTGTGCAGGAAAGCCGTAGACAGGCTGGAAGAGAGCGGCGCGGATATCTGCTACTTCGGACACAAGAAGGATTACGGGGACCACATAACTGAAAGTGACCTGAGCTTTCTTAAGAAAGAATATACGGGCGATAAGATCATTACCGATTTCCTTTCGAACACTCTGGGCCAGGCCGAGAATGAATCGGGAGCTCCGAGGATCGGAATGAGTGCCTGGAGGATCCTGTACAGGGCTGAAGTGATAAAAGAAAACAACCTCAGGTTCTGCTCTGAGAGGGAATATCTCAATGAAGACCTGTTTTTCAGGATAAAGCTGGTACAGTGCATAAGCAAGGTCGCAGTGATACATGAAAATCTCTACTATTACTGCTATAACGGAGCTTCACTGACCACCAGATACCGCAAGGACAGGTTTGAAGCTTCCAAGAGGATGTACGAAAAGCTCTGCGAAGAGACAGCCGTCTTTGATTCGGACGAGATAAGGCGCAGATGTGAGAGAGCCTTCATGAACAACCTTATGGTGTGCGTAAGACAGGAAGTGAAGTTCAGCAGGGAACCGGGCGTGTCGGCGGGTGAAAGACTTCGTGAGATATGTTCGGATGAAGTGGTACAGAAAGTCCTTGCCTCGTATCCGTTAGGGAAATTACCTGTCCAGCCGAGAATGTTTTACCGGTCGGTAAAATCCGGAAGGATAGCGTTTTTGAAAATATTGGTTAAGTTAAAAGGTTGAAGAAGATGGTAAAGGTAGAAAAATACATTCGCATATCGTTCACGGCGCTGGCAATCTTTGCCTGCTATATGATGACGTTCGTGAGCTTCCCCGGATTCGAGATCTACAACAAGCTCAAATATGTGATGATGATCTTTGTCTTTGCATACATCGCATATCATTACAGGGACCTTAAGTGCCCCTGGATCTCAGGTGCGGAGAAGGTCGTGTTCCTCGCATATGTCGTCCTGTCATTCATAGCTTCGATCCGCAATCTCAGCGAAGTTGTCACGAGAGATCCTCTTATTCAGTGCATCGGTCATTGCGGCATACTGATCGCAAACTTCCTGCTCATGGTGATCCTCTGCAACACAAAGCGTCTGAAGGTTCTCGGAGAGATATATGTAAAGCTGTCGATCATCCTTCTGATCGTTACAGATGTTACCATTCTGATGGGCGTGACATTCGGCGGTAATTATCTGATAGGCAATAAGTTCGGTGTTGCATACCATCATATCAGGACACTTCTGATCTTCCTCATTTACGTTAAGGAATGGGATTTCCGCAACAAGGTAACTCTTGTGCTGATGCTCATTGCGACATACCTGATCAATACCCGTACAGACTGTGCGACCGGAATAATCGGAACGTTATTTGTCCTGTTCCTGCTGCTGCTCTTTACCAGACAGATCAACATAGTTCTTCATCCCATATGTCAGGTTCCGATCCTGTATGCGTGCACGATGTTCCCAATATGGTACAAGCCTATGATGGACATGAAGGTCATCCGTTTCATCATTGAGGACATACTTCACAGAAAGATGAACCTGACCGGAAGAACCAGGATCTACAGCCGTATTCCCGAAATATTCGGAGATCACATCCTTTGGGGAGACGGAATCAATACCAATGTCGAGATCTGCGGAAGATGGGGCTTCAGCAACATACAGAACGGAATGTTGAAGGTCATGATGGAGTCCGGACTCATTGCCGCAATTATGGTTTTTATCCTTTACTTTTTGATCTTCCATCGTGCCAAGCATCATGACGGAAGGATAGAGAGAGCACTGTCATCATATCTGCTCCTTATGACCGTGCTTTCAACGGTTGAGATCACGATCTCTGTCTCAACGCTTGCCGTGCTTATGTGCCTTTGCGTTTTGACAGGTTATGAAAAGGAAACCGAAACGGCTGAAAAGAAGGATACCGAATAGATGAAAAGATTCACAAAGTCTGTTCTCGCCCTGCTGATTGCTGCATGCCTTGCTTCATGCGGAAGTCAGCCGGATGCCGGAGCACCTGTGACTGTGCCGGATGAACAGACACAAAATACCGAAGACAATACAATATCGGATTCGGGTAATTCATCGGATCCTTCATCAAATGAGTCGGGAAACGCTCAGACTAATGATGATGGAAACGATGAAGGCTCAGGCAGCGGAAACGATGAAGGCTCAGGCAGCGGGAACGGTGAAGGTACCGGAAATGCTACTGTCGTGTCTCCCAGGCCCTCTTCACTGCCGGACCCTTTTAACGGCTTACAGGCAGTCAGTGTCGCTGCTGAGAATTATGCAGAGCCTGCCGGAAGCGTTAATGTAAGAAATTGCGGTGCTGCAGGTGACGGTGTTACGGATGATTTTGCCGCAGTATCACAGGCTTTCCAAATGGCGGCATCATCGGGAAGTGTTCTTTATTTCCCCGCGGGAACCTATTACCTTTCACAAAGGATCGTGCTGAATCAGGACATCACCATTCTCGGTGAGAGCATGGACCTGGTGAAGATCGTCTTTAAGGATGATGCTCCTTTCAGCCCGAACGAACAGTATAACCAGAGGGGCATGATCACATTCGTTGCAAATGCTCTGGATGCCAAGGGTGTGACGTTCAGCTACTACGCTGAGAATTACTCCGGATACACCAAGCAGAACAACGGTAACGGCGGAAGTGAGGGAGCACTGTTCTCAGTGCTGAAGGGATCACAGGTCTGGTTCCATAACTGCCGCTTCCTTGTAGAGGAGAAGGAAAACCCGTCGGTCACCTGCCTCTGGATCAAATCCGAGGTAAATAACATTGGAAACATCAGGATTACTTCATGTGACATCCGCAACAACTCTGCATCGACAGTGGGCGGAGGAGTATGGATCTCGGCGCATGATTCATCCGATACTGCGATAGACGGCATTGAGGTTTCAAATTGCTCTTTTTATAAGAGAGGAAATGACGAGATCTTCGCAACATGGGGTTATCACATCTCAAATGTCAGCGTGCATAATAACAGCTTTGCATTTGAGAATCACAGCACACAGAATGACGTCCTCTTATCATTCGGATCTCCCAAGGAGGGACGTCAGGAGTGCCTTAAGAACGTGAAGTTCTATGACAATACCATCATGGAGACCGGCCTGTTCGCACGTGTGATCGCCATACAGCTCCTGACTGCGGATTCGGATGTTGAGATCTCGGGAAACAGGATAATGTGCCATGCCGATGCATCGGCTAAGGTTGCGGTTTTCAGGATCAAGTCTCCGGGATATGCGCATATCAGCGGCAATTCGGTCGGCGTTGAAGGCGGCGCAAGCGTTGAATACCTGACATATTCGGCAGGATGCATAAGGTTTTCGGGGAACTTCTTCAAGACCAGAAATACCGGAAGCACCGCACTGATCCGCACCAGTCATTCGTCTTTCTATGCAGGAGTGGATCTGAAGTTCGAAAATGAGAATTACGATCTGGGTACAGCAGGTGATTCTGCGATCGCTGTTCAGATCTCTGCAGGCGGTGACATGATATTTGATTCATGTACAGTCACCACCTCAGAAAGTGCCACTCCCGGGATAAGCGTACAGCTCATTTATTCGGATGACGGATACAGTTATCCGCAGAGCAGCCTGACCTTTACAAAGTGCTACATCGATACAGCCGTTCAGCTTGAATTCGGAAAGCCTTCAAATACATCAGCAGATCTGAGCGGATCTTACATAGAAGGCATATCGATAGTTGCGGAAGGCTCATGCACCGGTCCTGAGTCACTGAATATGACCGGAACCCGGTATGATGTGCTTGCATATAACGAGGCTGAAGTTGCACCGACGGACATGTCGGAATTATTCACGGTTATCGTGGAATAAGATAAGAGAAACCGAATGAGAAAATGTATTTTCATAATTCCATATTTCGGACGGCTTCCCGATTCGTTCCCGGTCTTTCTGAAGACCTGCGGACCAAATAAGGATTTTGACTTCCTGCTTTTTACGGATGATGACAGACCTTTTGATTATCCTGAGAACTTCAGGGTAATCCCGAAGACATTCGACCAGATCAGGGAACTGATACAGTCAAAGTTCGATTTTGAGATCTCGCTGGAAAGGCCGTACAAGCTGTGCGATTACAAGCCGGCGTACGGATATATCTTCGAAGATTACATTAATGATCATCTCTTCTGGGGACACTGCGATATAGACACGATCCTCGGAGACCTGGGACAGTTCCTCACTGATGATCTTCTGAGCCGATACGACAAGCTGTTTTGTCTGGGCCATATGATACTGTACCGTAACACTCCGGAGAATAACCGGATGTTCATGAAGAAGGCAGACGGCAGGGAACTCTACAGAGAATATTTCTCAACAAACGAGATCACTGCGTTTGACGAGACCTGGGGCAGGAATCCTTCGGTCCATACGATCTTCGAGGAATACGGACTCCCGTCATTTAATGAAGACTGGTCGGTGAATTTCAAGATCTTACCCACAGCTTTCACGGAAGTCAAGTACCGGGCCGGGACTAATTCCTTCGAGATCCTGCCTCGAAAGAAAACAGTATTCACCTGGGAAAACGGAAAAGTATTCCGGCATGAGATACAGGGAGGAGAGTATATCCGCCGCGAGGAGATGTACATGCATTTCCAGAGCAGGAAGATGCGGTTCTCGAAAAAGGTTCCCGAGTCGGATTATTTCCAGGTCGTGCCAAACCGGTTCATCCCTCTTAAGCAGGGAATTGACAATATGAAGGCCTTCAAGGCACATTGCGGACCGCATCTGTGCTTCCACTATTTCGAAATTAAATGGGGAAGGCTGATGAAAAGGATCCGTAAGTCAAAGAAGGGGACCGGAAACAATAAGGCTTCACCGTCTGGATAGCAAGACTGTCCGAAGCGTAAATAAGCTAAACGAAGCGAAGTAAAGAAAGGAAAGAGAATGTACAAGAATATTTTGGAAATTGATGTTGGAAGATGTATTAACGCCTTGCTGAACAAGAGGAAGTTCATTGCAGTATTTGCACTCCTGTTCTTCATTATCGGATTGGGACTTACACTTGATAAGGGCGTTGACGAGTATACCGCCAGGGCTACCGTATATGCTTCGGCAGACGGATCCTACGAAGATGCAACCACCGCTGTCACCGCGATGAACGCCTACATGAATGTTGCCGTTTCATATAAGGTATGTCAGAGAGCTGCACTGCTCATGGGACGCGGAGATGTGGATCCTTCCTATATCCAGAGCGCAGTCAAGGTAACCTCTTCACAGAACAAGTCATCTTCATCAAATAACTTCGTTAACCAGTCTGCAACCATCATCACCTTTGCGGCTACAACAACCGATCCTGATCTTTCCAAGCAGATGGCTGATGCAATGGCACAGTCCTTCGCACTTGAGATGGCAGGCATTCTGGACAAGAATTCCGTCAAGGTGCTCGACAATGCGTATTCCGCACCCAAGACATTCAATGCAGTGCTTCACGCATGGACTGTAAGAGTTGTTGCAGCGATCATCGGATGTATCTTAGCATGCTGCATCATAGTTATATTCGAAATATTTGATACCAAGGTCAGAACCGTCAGGGATGCTTCTGTAAGAGACCAGATTCCCGTTTTGGGAATAATCCCCGATTTCACGGACAGGGAGGGATGATCAAGTGGAAAAGTTAGAAATCTATAAGAACGATAATTACGTATTAAACGATGCATTTGACCAGGTGGTTATGAACCTGCATATCCAGCACAAGCAGAACGGATACAAGAGCTTCGTCATCTGCGGATGCGAGGCAGGAGGCGGCACCACCACCGTAGCCATCAACCTTGCTGCAGCACTTGCTTTCTCCGGTTTCAAGACTGTTCTCATCGACGGAGACATGAGAAAGAAGAATGCATATAAGAGACTGAATGAGGCAGCTCAGGGAGGACTTTCAGATTATCTTCTCGGAATGATGAATCTTGACAAGGTTGTTTATGCGACTACCACTGACAATCTGTTCTACATTCCCTGCGGAAAGCTCATCGACAATCCCACAAGACTGCTTTGCTCCAATAAGATGGAAGAAGTTTCCAAGCAGCTTTCTGAAGAGTATGATTTTGTCCTTTACGACATGCCCGCTGTAGTTGCAGCTACCGACGCTAAGGTCGTTGCTGTCGGAGCAGACGCGGTTATCCTTGTATCGGCTATCGGAAAGACTCCTAAAAAGGCACTGGTCGCCGCTGCAAATTCTCTTGCGGAGATCAATGCTAACCTGATCGGAACCATCATCAACAAGATGGACATGAATCAGTACAGATACCAGAACGAGGATTATGATTACTTCGAGAAAGAGAAGTATAAGAATACCACGGTAAAGGGAAAAAGATAAAGCAACCAAACACAGCGAAATGAAAGTTTATAGAGGTAATCGTCGTGAAAAACATTATTAAGAATTTAACACTTGTTTTTTGCAGTCTCCTTCTTCTGGGGATTGCCACGCTGGTAGCTTCATTCAGCGTATACGCATCTGACGGTGCTCGTTTGGGAATTGAGAGCTGCACGATCGAAGGTGATGTGCTCGTTCCCGGCGAGGAAGCAACGCTCCACCTTGTGGTGAAGAACTACAGCAATGTCTATGATGCTTTTAATGCACTGCTCCTTCTTACCAGCAATTCAGGAAAGCTCTTCCCCGCTGACGGAAGTGATAACCAGTACTTCATCGGAGAACTCGGCAGAGGTCAGTCTACTGAGATCGTTGCGAAGATCAGAGTCAGCAGTGATCTTGACACCAGCGTTGTTGATCTTGTCTGCACCTATACGGTTCACAGCCTTGAACTCACCGCTTCCAATTCATCAGTTCTTGTTCTTCCTGTTGCTGCAGGTTCAAGAGCAAACATCGACATCGAAAGCTTTTCTCTTGATACCGGAGTCCTCATTGCCGGAAGAGATTCCGTTCTCCGCATGAAGATCCACAACCTCAGCACCACCTCTGATGCAGAGAATGTTGTCCTCACACTTGCCAATCTTTCCGATGAGGTTTTCCCCGCATACGGAACCGATAACCAGTATCCCATCGGACACATGGACAAGGATGAGACCAGAACTGTTGAGATTCCCCTGAGCGTAAGCAACAATTTCTATTCAAGAGATCTTGAACTTGTATGCGATTTCGCATATACCGGAGAATCAGGCCCCATTAACAACACTCTTTATATTGTCCTTCCTTCAACCGAGAGTGCACCCGTTGTGATCAAGAACATTGACATCTCCACTCATGCGGTACTTAACAGCAAGACTCTTGTCAGCATAACTCTCTGGAACAACAGCAGCGAGAACATTACCGATGCACGTCTTCTTATCGACGGACCTGTAAGCGATGAGAGCAGAGAGATCGTTCTCGGAACACTTTATTCCCAACAGAACTATGCTGAGGACTGCCAGGTAGTCTTTAACGAGATGGGTAATCAGGCTATCACCATCCGCCTTCAGTATACCGATCTGAACGGAGAATTAAGAGAGACCGAACTTGGAACCTACCAGGTGACTGTAGCCAAGAGCGTAGAAGAGTATCATGCAAATTTCTCGAATGACATCCTTAAGTATATCGGATGGGGAATCGCAGCATTTGCAGTGATCGCATCATTATACATTTTCGTAGGCTACGCAAAGAAGAGACTTTGAGAAAAGAAATGACGGCAGCTGTTTTTAAGCGGAATGTTTTCTGTGACGCTCATCAAATGATCTGAGAAGAGCACTGAGAGGATAAAAAGCTGATTTAAACAAAGACAGCTGTCGCCTGGTCGGAAGAGAAGTAAATGAAAGATGCATCATGGACCTCCGCAGCTCCCTGCGGAGGAGCCTGAGCTCTTTCAGATCTTCCGGTGTATGACAGTCGTGTACGTTATTTGTTGTCATTACAACATTCATTGAGTACGTAAGAATTTTCAGATATTTATTGCGGATGGTCGTTTTTAGATTCCTTTCATCCGCCATTTGTTCGAACAGCTTGAAAGCGGGAGCGTATTTGAACGTTCCGTCTTTGAAAAAGCTTTTTCCTCCCGTAAGGGAGCCGCTGCTTTGAACATAATGATAAAGGGCTTTGTGAGAGTAAGCTACTTTGGCATCATCCTGAGCCTTTATTGAGAAGACAAAATACAGATCCTCACAGTAGGTGAGAGATTCATCAAAAAACATATTCTTTATGAGAGAAGCGGGGAAGAGCTTGTTGAACAGAAAGCCTTCGGTCCGCTCATCCTCAAACAGGTTGTTCCGAAACTCCGAAAAAGAAACGACAGTATCTTCGGGAAAGCACAGAATGTCACGGTAAGTATCTGCCTCGCGGATAAAACCGCAGACTGATAACACCGCCTTTCCCTCAGTAAGAGGCTTCAGGAGTTCAGCGAACATATCGGGTTCCGCATAATCGTCGGAATCCGCAAATCCGATGTAATCACCCGAAGCAATCCGAAGAGCTGCATTACGCGCAGCTGATACGCCTCTATGAGGCAGAAGCAGATGCGTGACGTTTTGATGAGCTGCTGAAAGGGCTTCACAGATCCCGGAGCTTCCGTCGGTTGAGCCGTCATCGGCTATTATGATCTCCAAAGAGACCCCCTCTGATGCCAAAAGGGAATCGATGCATTTTGTGATCGTGTTCTTTGCATTGTAACAGGGGACTATGACCGAGATCAGATTATTATCCATGAAAAACCTCCTGATGATCAGGTTAATAATATCGTAGTAAAAATCTTTAAGCAAGTATGCTGTTGAGTGTCTAATATTCAGAAAAAGTAATGGAAAACAGTCAGAAGATTCCCAAGATCATACATTATTTCTGGTTTGGAAACGGGGAGCAGGACAAGACCATCAAGAAGTACATAAAAGGATGGAAGAAAATTTGTCCGGATTATGAGATAAAGCTTTGGAATGAATCCAACTTTGATGTGAACGACAATCGTTTCTGCAGGGAAGCATATGAGAACAGGCAATGGGCGTTTGTCAGTGACTATGCACGTCTGAAGGTTCTGTATGAATACGGAGGCATTCAGCTTGACACCGATGTCGAGGTGCTGAAGAAGTTCGACGATCTTCTCGGATACGAGGGATTCATCGGATTTGAGAGCGAAGAAAAGGTCAATGACGGACAGGCCTTTGGCGTCATGCCTCATCATCCCATAATAAAAGAAATGCTGGAGTTGTACGATGACAGGGCTTTTGCCGGCGATGACGGCTCCTTCAATCTGCTGCTTAGTCCCGAAGCCAGGACCGAGATCCTTTTAAGGCACGGACTTAAGCTGGACGGCAGCAGGCAGAATGTTGCGGATATCGAAGTGTTCCCTGCCGATTATTTCTGCCCTATGGATTTTCTTACAAGGAAGGTAAAGATTACCGAAAATACCTACAGCATACATCACTTTGCGGCTTCCTGGCATTCCGACGCAGAGAAGAAAGTCTTCAAAAGGATCCATTTTTTCTGTGGCATATACGGCAAGGAAAAAGGTTTTGATAAATATCACAGGTATATAAAGTTCAGAAAAAAGGTCAAGAAGTTCCTGGGGATCGGTGATAAGAAATGAGCGAAACCGTATCGGTGATAGTTCCGGTTTACAACTCGGAAAAATATGTCGGAGAGTGCGTGGATTCCATCCTGTCACAGACTTATGAAGATCTTGAAGTGATACTGACGGATGACGGATCAAAGGATACATCCGGTAAGATCTGTGATGAGTATGCGGCATCCGATAAAAGAGTCAGGGTGATCCATAAGCAAAACGGCGGGCTCTCCTCTGCAAGAAATGCAGGACTCGAAATAGCAACGGGAGAGTATGTGCTCTTTGTTGATTCGGATGATTCCATCGAACCTGACACTGTTGAAAAGCTGATCACAGCCATTTGCCGGGATCCTGAAGTTTCATTTGCTTTTTGTGACATACAGGATACGAGACGTCCCGAACTGACGGATGTGGTGAAGGCAAGAGGAAATGATGCCCGGGTGATGGACAGGAAAGCATATCAGGGCTTTCTTTCCGATCATCAGTCAAGGGAGTATGTAGTTGCCGTTGTTGCCTGGAATAAACTGTTTAAGCGCCACTTCATTGACGGACTGCTTTTTCCCGTAGGAAAGTGGCATGAAGATGAGTTCTTTGTAAACGCGATCCTTTCACGCATGAATTCCTGCGTGTTTCTTCCGGAGAGACTGTACCGTTACAGGGAGAATGAAGAAGGCATCACGGGTGCGAAGAACCGTTTTGATGTAAGGCACCTTGATGTTTTTGATGCATATTCAGAGAGAGTGCAGGGGGCGGCTGCTTCGGGAGACCGTGAATTTGCCGAAAAGACTTCACGTAACGGGTTCGATAAGCTCCTTGCTTTCTATGTGGATGCTAAGGGAAGCGATGCAGATACCGATAATGCCGTAAGGCTTGTTAAGAAGAAATATGCAGCGTTTTACAAGGCGGTATGCGGAGTTCTTTCACCTAAAAGAAAACTGAAATTCCTTGCCGGCGTGATCAGGCCTGAATTGCTCCTGAGACGCTGAGAACAGTGGCACATAACAGGATGGTACCTGAAAGGATAAAATAAATTGTGAATGTCTGACGTGTGCTGTCAGAAAACAGATATTACGGAAGATACCGTTTTGGAAGAAAAGGTTAAAGTGTCGGTCATCATGCCGGCATACAACGTTGAAAACTATATAGAAGCAGCACTGCAGTCCCTGATGCGACAGACATACGGGAATCTTGAGATCATTGTCGTTGATGACGGATCTGTCGACAGTACTTTCAGTCTCATTCAAAAGGCGGCTGAAAGCGATGAGCGCATAAAGGCTGTTCATCAGGAAAACGGCGGAGTCTCGGCTGCAAGAAATAATGCACTGGGACTTGCTACGGGAGAGTATGTATGTTTCCTTGATGCGGATGATGCCGCGGAAGAAACAATGATTGAAAAGCTCGTAGATGCCATGGAAGAGTCGTGTGCCGATCTGGCTGAGTGTCAGTATACGAGATGGAAACCGGACGGAAGCAGGCTTGATGACTATGACTTTGCGGATTTCGATACCGGGCTGTCATCTGATGGAGAAAGACTATCCTTCATCATAAAAGAGCTTATCCCGTATCATATGGGATTTGAGGTCTGGAACAAGATCTACCGCCTGCAGATCATCAGGGATGCTGATGTGACATTTGATCCGGGATGCAGCGTGGGAGAGGATCTTTCATTTAACATGAAGTATCTCCTGAATTGTAAGAAGGTCTTCGGAATATCCGACAGACTTGTCAGGTATCTGATAAGAGATGATTCCGCCATGGCAGGCACAGGAGATTTTTCGAGACGCATAGATGATGACCTTACTATCGTTAAGAACATTTGGGATTACTGCGCAGCTGAAGATAAGAAGGAAGCTGCAGCAAGTTTTCCGGATCTCTTTGCAAGGATGATGGATCATGCCTATTCAATGAAGAACGGGCGTGAGGCGGCTGAGGCTTTCATAGGGGCCGGCAATATAAGCTTTGCTAAGGAATGCTACCGAAAGCTTGACTGCTCCCGTGAGAATTTCGAAAGACTTTACGAAGGCGATGAACCGGTAAAACGTTCCAAACTTCATCTGTATGTAAAGTGCAGCATCGGAGCCGGGAGCGTGAAAGATAAGCTCCTCCTGCAGCTCTACCGCCTGAACAGAAAGAGGCAGAAAAAGGCACTGCCCGAAGACTGGAAGCTTCCCTACTGAGCATTTAAGAGGATGTAATGAAAAGACATGCTTTCATGATCATGGCTCATAATGAGTTCACCATGCTGAAGAAACTGATTCAGTATCTGGATGATGAGCGCAATGACATATATCTGCATATAGATAAAAAGACCCGCTATGTTAACACGGCGGAGATTTCATCCTGGGCAAGGCGCTCTAAGCTGACATTCGTTCCACGCATGAAGATCTACTGGGGGACCTACAGCATAGTGGATTGCGAGCTGAAGATGCTCAAGGCAGCCGTACAGGGCGGCTATGACTATTACCACCTGATCTCCGGAGTCGACCTTCCGCTGCAGAGCATGGAGAAGCTGCATGAGACTTTTGAGGATGAAAACAGTGAATTTGTCGAATACCATTCCAACGGTGAGTACGGAGACGAATTTGAGGACAAAGTAAAATATTCATATCCTCTTTTGAAGTATGTGGGACGCGGTGATTCAAAGGGAAACGGGATCCGCAACAAATTAGTCAGGAAACTTGGTTATTATCAGTGGAAATATACGGAATACCAGAGAAAACGTGGGACAGACAGAACCAAAAGGTTCACCGGTATACGGATCTATAAAGGAATCCAGTGGTTCAGTATTACACATGATTTCGCAGAATACCTGATAGCCAAAGAACCTTTGATCAAAAAAATGTTCCGCCTGTCAAACGGCCCCGATGAATTTTTTGTTCCTACGATCTGTATGAATTCAGAGTTTAAAGATCGTATAAAGAATTATGCTTTCAGACAGATAGACTGGATAAGAGGCGGCCCATATTCATATACATATGCCGATCATGATGAGCTGGTTTCGTGTGATGCATTTTTTGCGAGAAAGGTTTCATACAACAATGAACCCCTTCTTGTTGAGAAGATACTGGAGAAAATTCATTCCGGGGAACAGGACAAGAGCCACGATGACGGAAAGAATGCGGATGCGGTTGAAACCGCTGTTCCTCTTATCAGCGTGATAGTTCCATGCTATAACGTGAAAGATTATCTTTCCGAATGCGTGGAATCATTGGTCTTACAGGATCTGAATTCTTATGAGATCCTGCTTGTGGATGACGGATCAACTGACGGAACCGCAGGGATCGTAGATGATCTTGCCGGGAAATATCCCAATGTGCGAGCTATCCACAAAGAAAACGGGGGATTGTCTTCTGCAAGAAATGCAGGACTTGATACTGCGAGAGGTACATATATTGCCTTTGTTGATTCGGATGATCTTGTATCCGGGGATTATTTGAGGGAATTGTATGATGCGGCGATAAAATACCATGCCGATATAGCTGTCTGCGGATATGAAAAATTCGATAATGAATCCGGAACAGTAACATTTGGGGAAGAGAAAGTGATTTCTGCCCACGGAGTGCTGCGCGTTCTGTGCGATATTTATCATCCGGAAAATGTGCTTTATACCGTTGCTGTTAATAAATTATACAAAGCGGAAGTATTTAGGAATTATCGTTTCCCCTGCGGACGGATTCATGAGGATGTATTTTCAACCCACAGGATCATAGGCTCCTGCGATTGTATTGCCGTTATTCCCGATGCACTTTATAAATACCGCATAAGGTCCGGAAGTATCACCTCACCGGAGAAGAAACAGGATATAAGGCATCTTGATTATGGAGATGGATTATTCGACAGATTGAATTACATGAAGAATATGTACGATCATGATCTTGAGAAACTTATGAGTTACGGATATTTCAGAGGACTCTATGAACTTATGGTCGACTATTCGGATGAGTCCTTCCGCAGATACAGCCTTTCCGGATGGTTCAGAAGAAGGGCAGCTTCGGTCTTGCTTACACATTCGGGTAAAATGTACCGGGAAACCCGCAGGAATTTTATGGGAATACTTCTGTTTCCGGATAGGATGAGAAAGCGTTATGTCGAGACCAGGCGAAGGGAGATTGAAGCAAAAAATGCCTAAAGTCAGCGTGATCGTAGCGACATATAATCATGAAAACTACATAGCACAGACGCTGGAAAGCATCGTAAAACAAAAGTGTGATTTCACTTTTGAAGCAATTGTCGGAGATGATGCATCGAAAGATAAGACTGCTAAAGTGGTTTCCGAGTATGCCGAAAAATATCCCGATATCATAAAGCCTGTTCTGAGGAAAAAGAATCTTGGCTCATTCCGTAATATTCTCGATCTCTACAAAAGAGCAAAGGGTGATTATGTTGCCATGCTCGAGGGAGATGATTATTGGATCGCTGAAGATAAACTACAGATGCAGGTGGATTTTCTTGAGGAGCATCCTGATCATATCGCCCACTTTGGCAGATGCATTGTTATAGACAGGGCCGGAAACAGAAATGCCGCTGTTGAAGAGTATATGTATGCCTTTCCGGGCGGAGAATATACCGTAAGTGATTTTAATGATTATTATCTTCCCGGACAGACTGCCACGGCGATGTACAGGCACAGTACCCTGGAAAGCCTTATGGATCTGCTTAAGACAGACAAAAAAGTCAGACCCAGAGTTCCGATAATAGACAGATTTTTGGTTCTTGGCGCACTTCATTTCGGAAAGATCCATACGGACAGTTCATCTTTGGCAGCATATCGTTTTGTTTTGGATTCCGACAGCGGTTCATGGTCTTCCAAGAATAATGCCTACAGCTTCAGAAACCTTTTCCTGTTTTTGATGGGATTAAGGGAATTTGAGCGCATTGGCCGACACCTTGATCTGGCCGTTGATTTTGATGAGAGAAGACGCTTTGAGTATCGAAAGATAAGTTCGAGTAAAGAACAGTTTCCGGGAATAGTCAGGCTGTTTGTAAAATTTTTGATCATCTTATCATACAGAAATAAAAGATCTCTTGGACCGGTCCTCATTAAAAAAATAAAAAAGAGGATACGCAGATTAACTAAGCACTGATATAAGAGCGGGGATGGAAATCATGAAATATCTGGCATTGCATCAGACATATTTTTTTCCATATATAGGTTATTTTTCACTTATCAAAAATGTGGATATATTTGTATTTGCAGATAATCTTCAGTACATGAGAAGAAGCTGGGTGAATAGGAACAGGGTTCTCACCAATTTAGGCGTACCCCAATATATAAGCGTTCCGGTCGTTCATCATCCTCAAAAAACACCTGCCAATCAGGTGCAGATCGATTACAGCCGGAACTGGCAGCAGGAAATTCTTAACATGCTGAATAATTACCGGAAGATAGCACCTCATTACAATGATGTCATGGATATGATCGACGAACTTTTCTCGAAACATTATGACAATATTGCAGATCTTGGAATTCAGTCTGTGCTTCTTGCGATGAATCGACTCGGTATCGATACGGAATGCCATTGTCTTTCCAAACTTAATCCGGTGTTAAAGGATGAGATGGAGCCCGATGACTGGGGAATTTGCATCTCAAAACACTTTGATGCGGATGTCTATCGTAATGCCCCCGGCGGAAAAAGTTTTTACCGGCCGGAAAGGTACCATGAGGCTGGTCTTGAAATAGAGTTTCTTCAAAACAGACTACATCCCTATGATCAGAAGACAACAGAATTTGTCCCCGGGCTTTCCATACTGGATGTGATGATGTTTAATTCACCTGAGGAGATTGCTCCCATGCTGGATGATTTTGATCTTATTTGAAAGGTTTGGAAAATGAGAGACGAAGATGTATCGGTACGTGAAGTAACAGACCTTGATGAACTGGATCAGGTTTTTAAGGCATTCGCACATATGAATTTCCTGGACCGGGTCAAAGATGATGCCGACCGCAGGGAGTACGCAGAAAAATTACTGGCAAACGGTCACGTTGTTGTGGAATATCATTCCGAAAGACCAATGGGGATGCTGTGCTTTTATTGCAACGATCTGGAGACTAAGATTGTATTTATTTCCATGTTCGCACTTCTTGATGAACTTGGATTTGCAAAAGGAAGAACGATGTTCAGACTGGCTGAGAAGAGTGCCGAGATTGCGCGGGAGGCCGGTATGGAAATGGTCAGGATAGAAGTTGATGATAAAAACATTATTGCCAGAAAACTCTATGAACGTATGGGTTTTGAATATACCGAAAAGAGGGAACACAGTTCTCTTATGATCATTACCATTGATAAACTTCTCGGATGTTTTAAAAAAAGATCCTAGGATAGATCCAAAAAGGAACCGGACATGATATTTAAAAAACATTTTGAAAAAAGACGCGGTATCTTCGTTACCAAACCTTCTCTTCCTCCTGCGGAAGAATATATGGAATATGTCAGAAGAATATTCGACAATGGTATTCTCACGAATATGGGGCCTATGCATGAGGAATTTAGAGAAAAACTGTCGGATTATCTTGACGCGGATATTTGTATTCCCACATGTAACGGACATATGGCCCTGGAGATGACAATACAGGCTATGGGACTTAAAGGTGAGGTGATCACCACTCCTTTTACTTTTGCATCCACAACTCATGCGATCGTAAGAAACGGCTGTACTCCTGTGTTCTGTGATATCCGGGAAGAAGACTGCACAATGGATGCGGAGAAGATTGAGGAACTGATCACCGATAAAACAGTGGCAATTGTTCCTGTGCATGTATATGGGCTTCCTTGTAACGTGGATAGGATAGCAGAGATAGCGAAAAAACATAACCTCAAAGTTATTTATGATGCAGCTCATGCTTTTGGCGTGAAGGTGGGCAGAAAGAGTATTTCGCAGTTCGGTGATGCTTCTATGATCTCATTTCATGCCACTAAAGCTTTCCAGACCATCGAAGGCGGATGCACGGTTGTTCATGATAAGGATCTGGCTATGCGCATTTATCATCTGATAAATTTTGGTATCATGAGCGAAGAAACAGTGGCATCGGTGGGTGCAAATGCCAAGATGAATGAGTTTGAGGCTGCCATGGGCATTTGCAGTCTGAATCATTTTGAGGAATATGTTGCCAGTAGAAAAGAGATTTTTGAAACCTATAGGAGAGAATTATCCGAAATACCGGGAATAAGACTTCCACAGCCTTACCGTCAGGACGTTACAATGAATTATGCATACATGCCGTTGTTCTTTGATCCAAAGGTTCTGGGTAAGGACCGGGATAAGATCTACAATTATCTGGCTCTTCACAAAGTATATGCCAGAAAGTACTTTTATCCTCTTACAAGTTCTTTTGAATGTTATAGGGATAAGGGCTTTTCAGGATATGTTCCTGTGGCTGAAAAAGCATCTAAGGAAGTACTTACTCTTCCTATTTATTCGGATCTGACGGTAGAGGAAGCCGCACATATTTGTGATCTTATCAGGAAATGTATATAAAGGTGCCGGGAAATGAGTAAATCTAAAGAAAAAAAGAGCTCTCTCCGCAATGTAGCAGAGGCTCTAAAATGGAATTTTACCATATTCAAAAAGTACAGGCTCAGGCTTTTTCTTATGGTTCTTTTTGTTATATTCCAGAGACTCTTCGAACTCTATATGACAACAAGGGTCGGAAGCATAGTTGATCTTGCACTGGAAGATAATGTTCATACTCTGATCAGATCCACTGCCATTCTGATGGGTATGTATTTTATGAATTTTCTGATCAGTCTGTTTAACGGCCGCTTCTGTGCCTATAATTTTAATGATATGTATAATCATATGGAACTGATCACATACCGGAAGATCATGGATGCATCCTGGTCCGATCTTACGGATTATCATTCCGGTGATCTTATGACCAGACTGACCAGTGACATTAAAAATATCGCTGATACAACTAACGGTCTTCTCTCTACGATAGTATCGAATATCATTGTGATAACGGGAGCAGGATTATACCTGTTATATCTTGATTATTCGATCATTCTGGTTGCCGTTCTTATTGCACCCATTGTTCTTATATCATCACGCATTTTCATGGGACGCATATACAGTTCCCAGAAACGTATTAAAGAGATTGAATCGGATATCGCTTCCTACAATAAGGAAACCTTTAATAACATTCAGGCTGTCAAGGCATTCGGACTGGGAGATGTTTTTTATTCCAGAATGGAGAATCTCGAGAAGCAGAGGATGAAGGCTGACCTGCGCTCGAACAAGTACTCAATGGCTTCCTGGGGGCTTTCATTCTTTACGGGTGTCATAGGCGCTTCTGTATGTATCGGATGGCTGTTTTACAGAGTGCATACCGGAGTGATCTCTTTCGGATCTCTTTCTGTCATGGCATTCCTTGCAATGCAGGTTGGAACCATGCTTAAAGCCCTGCTTCATATGATTCCGACAATAATGAATTACGTGACATCAACCGAGAGGGTTAACAAGCTCATGAAGCTTGGTGATGAAGAAAAGCACCCTCTTACCGATGAAGAGAAGAAATTCCTGGAGCGTGCATCCGAAGAAGGCGTGTCTGTTAAGATCAATGACATGCACTTCAATTACAGAAACGGTTATCAGGTTTTTGAAGGTGTCTCGCTTGAGGCTGATCCCGGAGAGATAGTTGCTCTTGTCGGACCTTCCGGTGAAGGCAAGACCACGATGCTGAGGATCATTCTCGGAATTGTTAATGCCTGCAAGGGCGAAGTCTATGCCGAGTCCTCCGGTGGAAGAATGGACTTTGGCAAACAGACCAGGGCACTGATCAGTTACGTTCCTCAGGGAAATACGATGATGGCAGGTTCCATTCTGGAAAATATGCGAATGGTCAAGCCCGATGCCACTGTAGAGGAGATAGAGGAAGCGCTTAAGAAGGCAAGCATCTACGACTTCATCAAGACTCTTCCCGACGGACTTGATCACAGGCTTGGGGAAAATTCACTCGGTTTTTCGGAAGGTCAGAACCAGAGACTTTCGATCGCAAGAGCACTTTTGAAAGATGCACCAATACTGCTTATGGATGAGGCTACTTCGGCACTTGATGTTGCTTCGGAAAGAGCTGTACTGAATAACATCGTAAAGAGCGATCCCAGAAAGACACTGATACTCACGACACACCGTCCCACGGTTCTGACAATGTGTGACAGGGTATATCATATCCAGAACAAGAAGATAAGTCTGTTCAGTGAAAAAGACATTCAGAAGCTGATGGACGAATTCTAAGGAACTGATCCGGAGATTCAATGGCAAGACAGAACTTCAGAAACAGAATACGGATCATTCTTGTCGGCATGATCGTTCTGCTGGCTGCTCTGGTTGTGATCTTCTTAAAACTCAGTGATGAAGACAGCATACGGAGTGTACAGTTTACCTGTTCTGCGGGAGAGAACCTTGAAGAGAGCATCTATCTCTATCGCGATGGAGAGGACTACTATCTCTTTTTGCCGGGATATGCGGATCCCGGCCACCTTCAGATCACGTATGAAGCAGGCTACAGCCTGTATCTGGACGGGGTGTATTATCCCTCCGGTTCGGTCTGTGGCTCACTGCAGGCTGATGCATCCTATGACATGCTGATGAAAAACGCATTCGGAAGCAGTGCGGCTTCGGGAAATCTCGTCGTTAAACAGGGCGGGAGCATTGCGGCACTTTCCATTCATCTGACAAACGGCACGGTCGATGAACTGAATTCTTCCAAGGAAGTGACCAAGACCGGTTACTTTTCGCTTGTCACTGAAGAGGGGCTTATCGATTATTACGGTGAACTTAAGGAGATACACGGAAGGGGTAACACAACCTGGAGGCAGAACAAGAAGTCGTATGCTCTGGAACTCCCGGTTGCCACGGATCTTCTCGGAATGGGACTTGGAGAGAACTGGGTCCTGCTTTCGAATTCCTTCGATGAATCCGGATTGAAAAATAAGCTTGCATTTGATCTTTCGGCTATGATCGGAGCAGAGTATGCCGTTTCATCCGTATTTGTGGATCTGTACATAGACGGCGTATATTACGGAGAATACCTTCTTGCAGAAAAGGTCGAGATAGGTGAAAACCGTGTGAATATTACAAACCTTGCCACTGCCACAGCGGATCTGAATCCCATGCCTCTTTCCAATTATGACAGCATGGAATGGACGGAGTCGGAAATGATGCGCCGCGGCTACATGATTCCCTATGATCCGGATGACATAACCGGAGGATATCTTTTCCAGATAGAGCATCATGACAGCAGGATCAATGATAAGGAGAGTCTGTTCCAGACAAATGACTTAAGCTTTTCCGTGACATCTCCGAAATATGCGAGCACAGAGCAGATAAGCTACATCTCCGGATATGTTCAGGCATGTGAGGATGCCATAAAAGCCGGTGACCTAAGCGTGATCGATATCGATTCGTTCGTTGATTATTATCTGGTGCAGGAGATCCTGGCCAATAATGATAATTGCAGCATGTACCTGTACAAGGATTCCGATTCCGCAGACGGCAGACTTCATATGTGCGCTCCATGGGATTTTGACCTCAGCATGGGAAACGGATGGCGCAATTATGACGTGAATCCCGAGGCACTTTACAGAAATGTCGATAACTGGTTTGACATATTGTGTGAAAATGAGGAATTCACCACCAGGCTTTCCGTGCGTTATGAGGAACTTCTTCAGAGCGGACTTTATGAGCAGCTGGATGAAATGCTGACGGATATGCTCATACAGACAAGCTCTTCATATGACATGAACAAGCTCAGGTGGCGTAATGTGCCTTCAGATGACAGCTGTGCGGATGAAAGCCAGAGACGCTTTGATTCCCTGGATGATCAGGTATCCGAAATGAAGCACTTCCTGAATGTGAGGCTTGATTTCCTTCGTTCAGCCTGGATAGACAAAGTGCATTACGGAAGGGTTACGTTTTTCTCTGATTATGATTATGCCTTATATAATAAGGTCTTTTTCGTGGAAGAGGGCAGCGGGCTTCATCTGGAAGCAGGGGTTCCCGTGCCGTTCAATGATACGGATGAGTTCCTGGGGTGGTATGATGAGGATGGCAATGCCTATGATCCCGAAACGGTAATGATGGAAGATATTACTTACCGTGCGGCATGGAGAAGGAGCGAGGATCTGTCTGCAAAGCTTCAAAGAGGCATGGACTTTGTCGGTCCCCGTATGGAAAAAATCATCACCTACGGCTCTATGGTATTCATGTGTATGCTGACGGCCGTGATCCTGTCGGCTGACTTGATAAGGGAACATAAAAAGAAGAGGAATAAGCATTGAATATAGAGCAGTACAGGCATGAACTGAAGTATCGCATAGACGAAGCTCAGATGGCTGTCATAAGAGCAAGGATGGAAGCACTGATACATTATGACAAGCATGCTGCAAACGGACAGTATACTATCAGGAGCATGTATTTTGACAATTACGCGAACCGCTGCTTTTATGAAAATGAAAGCGGAACCGATCCGAGAGAAAAGTACCGTATCCGCATTTACAACGCAGACAGTAAGAGAATTTCGCTGGAGTGCAAGATAAAGGAAAGAGGCAAGACAGCCAAGTTATCTGCTGTTTTGTCGAGGAATGATTTTGAGAAGATCATGGATGGAAGACCGCTTAGTGATTTTGCCGATCCTCCGGATCTGCTCCGCAAATTCGTGGTGCTGATGCAGACCCAGCGTTTCGCACCTGCGGTGATCGTCGAATATGAGCGGGCACCTTTCATATATTCAATCGGAAATGTCCGTATCACGCTGGATCAGAATATCAGGTCTTCAACGGATTTTAAGAATTTTTTTGAAGTAAATCTGCCGACGAGACCAATCCTTGCAAAGGGACAGCATCTTCTGGAAGTGAAATACGACGAACTGCTTCCGGAATTTATCAAAGAGGCTTTACAGCTCGGCAATTTGCAGCAAACGGCATTTTCAAAGTATTATTTATGCAGACGTTTTAGCATGGGAGGACAAAGATGACTTTTCAGGATATTTTCAAGAAATCATTCTTATCGGGATTTACGGGAGACGTTGATACCAAGACGGTCCTTATAGGACTGTGCATCACCGCTGTTATCTCCTTGTACATATTTTTCATTTACAGGCTTATCACGAGGAAGACATTCTATTCCGCGACATTTAACCTGTCGCTGATAGCAATGGCCATCATCACGGCTGCGATCATCCTCACGATCCAGTCCAATGTGGTCCTGTCCCTGGGCATGGTCGGTGCATTGTCCATCATTCGTTTCAGGACTGCCATCAAGGATCCTCTTGACCTGGTATTCCTCTACTGGTCGATCAGCGTGGGAATAATATGCGGAGCCGGACTGGCATACATCGCCATCATTGTATCGCTCATCATTTCCCTGCTCGTTGTCTTCATGCAGAAATATCCCGTTAAGAAAGCGTCGATGATCCTTGTCGTAAACAGCACGAAGAATGATTCTGATGAAAAGATCCTGTCGATCGTTTCGAAATACAGCTCTTATTGCAAGGTTAAGTCAAGAAACCTTACTCCTGCTTCACTTGACATGATAATAGAGATCTCCACCGATAAGGATGCCGAGCTGGTTCATGAGGTGCTTGCCGTTGAGGGAGTCTCATCCGCTTCGGTTCTGACTCATGACGGAGAGATAACTGCCGCTTGATCTGCTTTTTGAGGGGGATTTAGGAGGAAAGTAATGATGATTTCGGATCACGGAAAAGTCAGCATAATAGTGCCAATCTATAATGTGGAACTCTATCTCGAAGAGTGTGTAAGGTCTCTTATGAATCAGACATACAGGAATCTGGAGATACTGCTTATAGATGACGGGTCTACAGATGAGAGTGGCAATATAGCCGATCGTTTCGCAGCGACAGATGATCGCATACAGGTATTTCACAAAGAAAACGGCGGATTATCCTCTGCAAGAAATGTAGGGTTGCAACATGCGTCCGGAGACTATTTTGCATTTGTGGATTCAGACGATTATACTGCGGGCGATTATATTGAAAAATTACTTGGATGTCTGGTTGAAAACAAGGCAGATATTGCGCTGTGCAACTTTAATATCAGTTTGTGCGGGCGTGTTATTCCATCCGAACGTTTGATGAACTATAAGAACGGAACCGTTTTCACATCTGATTCGTATCTTGATGAGTTTTACACTTATTGCGGTTCCTTCGCTGTGGCCTGGAATAAGCTGTACCGCAGGGAGATTTTCGAAGGCCTTGAATATGCTCTGGGTATTCAGGGAGAAGACGCACATATTCTGTTGTACCTCATGGACAGATGTGACAGGATCGTATATCTGGCAGAAGAGTTATATTTTTACAGACAGCGAAAAAGCAGTATCATGAGCGGGAACAAAGAGAAATTACTTCTCAGCGACATGAACTGGCTGGAAGAGCATATGAGCAAGCTGAAGGCGGAAGATCGTAAGCATGCTTTGTCTATGGCTCAGAAACTGTATATAGTTAAGATAGAAAAAATGCTTATGTTCTGCAGCGATGAGGCGAAAAAATCCATCATAAGCCGTATGAGACCGGTTCTGAAGGAATTCCTGAAATCTTCTGAATTCTCTGTCCCGGTAAAACTTAAACTGTGTTTGGGTTATATATTCCCTAATATGGTCGGAAAGCACTATGAAAAGGTGTCGTACGATTCCGATGAGATCTGGCCGTAATGAAAGGTTGTTTGTAACAGATGAAGATAGAAAGAACTAAAAACGCCACAAGAAATGTTTTCTTTGATGGAATGCTTCAGATGATGAACATGATAGTTCCGTTCATCATGAGATCCATTCTGCTTCATTATCTTGGCGTGGAATATCTGGGATTGAATGGATTGTTCAGATCCGTACTTTCCTTTTTGAATCTGGCTGAACTTGGTGTCGGAAGCGCCATGGTGTTCAGCATGTATAAACCGATCGCAGAAGATGATTCGGATATGATATGTGCTCTGATGAAGTTGTACAGAACTTTGTACAGGATCATCGGAACAGTTGTCCTTACCATAGGACTGGCTCTTGTGCCTTTTCTTCCCTCGCTTATCAAGGAAGAACCGCCTGCGGACATCAACCTTTATATCCTGTATTTTATGAGTCTGGGCTGTTCGGTTCTGTCCTATTGGCTGTTTGCATATAAAAACTGCCTCCTTTCGGCACATCAGAGAGGGGATGTCACCAGCAAGGTGACAATGGGAGTGAAATTCTGCGAGTATGCATTTAAGATCCTGTCTCTGGTATTGTTTCAAAACTATTACATGTATCTTGCAACACAGATCTTCACTCAGATTGCGACCAATATCCTTATTGCGGTAAGAGTACAGAAAATGTATCCTCTGTATGGACCGCGCGGAAATCTTCCGAAGGATAAGACCGTTGAGATCTTTAAGCGTGTCCGTGACCTTTTTACGTCCAAATTTGCATTTGTCATCTCTAACTCAGCAGATACACTGGTAATATCATCCGTACTCGGACTGACTGTTCTTGCGCACTATCAGAATTACTATTACATCATCGAATCACTCAGGATGATGATAAATGTCGTTGTGATCGCATGCGTCGCAGGTATCGGAAACAGTCTCATTGTCGAAAGCATGGAGAAAAATTACAGGGATCTTTGCAAGATGACAGCACTGTTCGCATGGCTGATGAGCGTAACGACCCCTATGCTGTTATGCATGTATCAGCCTTTTATGGAGATCTGGATGGGCAGCGATCATGTTCTTGGCATGAATTATATTTACTGCTTCGTACTGTATTATTATTCGATCGGCATGAACAGAATGATTAATATGTTCAAGGATGCGGCCGGTATCTGGAAGATTGATAAATGGAGACCGCTTACCGCAGCTCTGGTTAACCTGGCGTTAAATCTTGCTACGGTTCACTGGCTGGGGCTCTATGGAGTGCTTCTTTCCACCGTCATTTCCATAGTAGCAGTGGAAACACCGTGGGTCATCCGTAATCTGTTTTGTACCGTATTTCCCAAAGAACATTTGTGGCAATATGTACGCAGGTACATCGGATATATCGGAGTTGCATTTATATGCTGTGTTACATCATATCTCGCATGCTCCGTATTCCATTTTGGAGTGTGGCCTTCTTTGTTCATCAATGCAACGATTAGTTTTGTGATCCCGAATCTGATATTCCTTGCACTCTACGGAAGAAACACTATCTTCCGGGAGGGAGTGTCACAGGTATCTAAGAGTATATTTAAAAAGGTGAAGAAATAATCTATGAATAGAAATAGTCTTCCTGTTTACATAGCGGCGAAAATGATACGATTGGCGCTCCTGCCCGTCGCTAAATTGAAATTCGGAAAAAAACATGTCTGGCTTGTCAGCGAGAGAGGGACGGATGCCAGGGATAACGGTTATCATATGTTCCGGTATCTGCGTGAAAAACATCCGGAAATCAGCGCATGGTATATTATCTCACCCGATTCCAAGGATCTGGACAAGATAGCCGATTTGGGAAACATTGTATTTAAGGGGACACTGAAGCATTGGATGCTCTATATCAGTGCCGAAAAAAACCTGGTTGCATTCGAACCTATCGTTCCGAGTGCTAATAAGAGATTTGCGGCTGATGTTATCCGGAAGACCGGTCAGAAGGTGATATTCTTACAGCATGGAGTCATTGGGAATGACATAGAGTGTTATCACCGGGAAGAGGCACATTTTGATCTGTTCATATGTGGCGCAAAACCTGAATTTGATTTTGTTTCATCCAGATATAATTATACGAACGGGGAATTACGTTATACCGGAATTGCAAGGTTCGATGCCCTGTATGGACTTGAGACAAAAAGACAGATACTTATCATGCCATCCTGGAGAAGATGGGTATATGATATGTCTGAAGAAGAGGCTGCTGAAAGCGAATACATAAAGAGCTGGAACAGTCTTATCAATAATCCGAAACTTGCTGAGATTGCGGAAAGATATGATGCAAAAGTCATCTTTTATCCTCATCAGCTTATGCAGAAATTTATCGGGCTGTTTTCAACCGGGAACGACAGGATCAAGATTGCAGACTTCAGGCATTATGATGTTCAGCCTCTGCTTCAGGAGTCGGCTCTGCTTATTACGGATTTTTCAAGCGTATATTTCGATTTCGCTTATATGGAAAAACCTCTGATCTATTATCAGTTTGATGAAGAGAGAGTATTAAATGAGCATACGTCCCGCGGATATTTTGATTACGATAAAATGGGATTTGGCCCCAAGGTTAATACCGAAGAAGAAGTGCTTAAATATATCGAGGACTACGCTTCAAATGATTTTAAGCTCGATGACGAATACAAAAAGCGTGGTGAAGGTTTCTTCCCGCTGCATGACGCCAATAACTGCGAACGTATCTACCGTGAGATCGTAGATACCTTTGACAAAGTGTGATTACAAGAAGAGGATTCCTGTAAGGAGACAGTTAATGGATTTTCCCGTCAGCATTAGTGTGATAATGTCGACATATAATACAGAGGCAGCGTATTTGAAAATAGCTGTCGAAAGTATTATAGGTCAGACTTTTCGCGATTTTGAATTTATCATCATAGATGACGGAAGCGATAACGGATCGGATGCTTACTTAAGGGAAATCTCGGATGAACGTGTCAGGATCATTACTAATCCGGAAAATCTCGGCATCACAAAATCTCTTAACATAGGAATTCGAGATGCCAGGGGTAAGTATATCGCACGAATGGATGCGGATGATCTTTCGCTCCCGACGAGACTGGAAAAAGAGTTTGCTTTTATGGAGGCAAACCCGGATGTCGTCGTATGCGGAGCACAGGAAGATTTTCTTACGGATGAGGGAGTGATCGAAAACTCCAAAAAACACAAGGGTTTCAGTGATATGGAATCCTATCGCGTAAAGATGCTGTTCATGAATCCCGGCCCCATCCATCCCACGGCCATGATCCGCCACGAAACTCTTTTGGTGAATCACATACTGTATGATGAAAAACTGATACATGCGCAGGATTACGGCATGTGGGAAACGCTCAGCCATTTCGGAAGGATCTGCGCGCTGGACGAAGTGCTATTATACCGAAGAAAAGCCAAAAAAAGGATCTCTGTTACCAGAAGAGATCTTCAGATAAAATGTGATAAAATGACACAGAAGAAAATGCTCTCGGAACTTCTGGGTGAAGTGACCGATGAAGAGCTGGATCTTCATTACAGATATTCTACCGGGTATTATAAGGGTGCCGGGCTCACACCGGAGATTGAGAAATGGTACGATCGCCTGCTTGCCGCCAACGAAACGAAAAGGATCTATGACCGGAAGAAATTTAAAAAGGGTATCATTGATACCAAGAAGAGACTGATCAGGTATTCTTTTACGCCGGAAATGCAGAATAAGGATAAATTGAGCCTGATCTTCGAACACCTTCCATTTATGGAGGGAGTCAGGATGATATTTGGTAATATCAAAAGAGGAATCTGGTAATGAGCAAAGAAGCCATAGATCTTAACGGAAAAACAATCCTCGTAACGGGCTGCCCCGGTTTTATCGGAGCTAATCTCGTTCTCCGCCTTTTGTCGGAGATGAAAGAGGGAACGATAGTCAGTCTCGACAACATGAATGACTATTATGACCCTTCTCTCAAGGAATACAGGCTCGGACTCGTAGAAGAGGCTGCAAAGGCTTCTGCCGTCAGTCACGTATTCGTGCGTGGCTCGATAGCTGACAAGGCACTGGTTGATGAACTCTTTGATAAATACAGATTTGATGTCGTGGTGAATCTTGCTGCTCAGGCAGGTGTCAGATACAGCATAGATCATCCCGATGTGTACATAGAGAGCAATCTGATAGGCTTCTACAATATCCTCGAAGCCTGCAGACATTCATATGAAAAAGGCACCGGAGTTCAGCACCTTGTCTATGCTTCAAGCTCCTCGGTATACGGCGGCAATAAAAAGGTTCCCTTCAGCACGGATGACAAGGTGGATAATCCGGTTTCACTTTATGCTGCGACCAAGAAGAGCAATGAGCTTCTCGCGCATTCTTATTCCAAGCTTTACAACATTCCCTCAACCGGACTGAGGTTCTTCACCGTATACGGTCCTGCGGGACGGCCTGACATGTTCTATTTTTCCGCAACCGGGAAACTTGTCAGGGGAGAGAAGATCAAGATCTTCAACTACGGTGACATGAAGCGTGACTTCACTTATATTGATGACATCGTGGAAGGCGTATACCGCGTGATGAAGGGTGCACCTCAAAAAGCTGTCGGAGAGGACGGACTTCCCGTTCCGCCTTATGCTGTCTACAATATCGGCGGAGGTACCCCCGAGAATCTGCTCACCTTCATTTCAACCCTGCAGGAAGAACTTGTCAGGGCCGGTGTGCTTGACGAGAATTATGATTTTGAAGGACACAGGGAACTTGTGGGCATGCAGCCCGGAGATGTCCCTGTCACTTATGCGGACAGTGCCGCACTTGAGGCGGATTTCGGATTTACTCCGAAGATAGATATCCGCACGGGACTTAAGAATTTCAGTGAGTGGTACAAGTCTTACTTTTTGAGCTGATCGATCTTTTTGACTGTGTACTCCTCGATCTGGGTCCACAGTCTCTGAAGCTGGTTTTTGTGGGCACAGAGTTTCTCCGTGCAGTTCTTGCACTTAAGATAATCGTTGGTGTTTTCGGAGAATCTCTCCGGATGACGATAGAATGTGATCTCCCAGCGGATAAGAAGTCCGAAGGACATTGCCAGGAGAGTCCACAGATAGCTTTTCTGAACGAAAAACAGAGGAGTGAACATCATCGCATAATCCCAGTTATAGATCCTGCACGTACTGCAGCACTTGTTCTTCATGAACCATGACTGGAAAGGGCAGAAGAACAGGATGCAGATGACATCACAGACGGAATAGAGACTGCATAAAAGCAGCATTATTCCGTCATCCAGTATGCCTGCCATGTGAAGTGCACCGAATACCATATTGAAGGAGATCCAAATCAGCAGCACCAGGATTGACGCGTTGTTGTCCTGAATCTTCACTTCGGTCTTACCCGACTTCTGATAATTTCCGGCAAACTGTTTCTGACATCCGGGACTTTCCAGCTTTGAAGGGAAGAACCTGAATCCCATTTCCAATGCAAAGACCAGCCACACTATCATGATGATGGCCGGATTGCTTTCTATAAGTTCAATGATAGTCCCTTTTCCCTGTATCTTATTGATGATGTAAAATACCAGCAAAGTGACGAATATCGCAGAGCGGTATATGAGCCTGAGATAGTGTATGAAGCTTATGATCGTCACTTTGCCGAATACGAATTTTACCTTATTCATAGCCTGAAGCGCCGGTTTTCTTACTCAGTTTTTTTCGGGAATAATTTAGTATGGATCTGTTTAAATATAATCTTTTACATTAAATGCTTCGTCGGTTTTCTGTTCTTCCTCGGTGATCCCTTCAACGAATTCCGTCACATAAGTATCTCCCGATACGGGATCGATGTAATACCTGACCAGACATCCTGTATAGGATCTGAACAGCACTACGATCGCTTCGTCACTGCTTGATTCGATCTCCCAGTATACGGGATATTCACCTTCATCCTCGATCCTCTGAAGATCGGGATTGGATTCGTGGCAGTATGCCTTGATTGCTTCAAGAGCCTGATCGTCCGAGATGCGGTCATCGGCAGCACTTCCTGACTGTGCATTTCCTGACTGTGCATTTCCTGATTCGCTTTCTCCACCGCAGGCGCTTAAAACTAATGTGATCAGCATCATCAGCATGATCGTGATCGATCTTATTCTTCTGTTCATTATTGGTTTTCCTTTCGTTTTTGATCTTCTTAATTCACACAACCTCGTATTTTACCACATTTCAGGCGACTTGGGCTTATATATTTATGAATTTAATATGTTATAATCATATAAGGCATTAAGCTTGTTTTGATCGTGTAAGACCGTGTATGGCAATGTTCCGCAATACATGATGCGTTGTGACCTTATTTGACTGCTGATCGGAATGGAGGATGCATATGAGCATATCTGTCGGAAAAAAGATCATGAAAACAGTAGCCTTTGGATTATCGGGAGTGCTGCTTGCATCTGTACTGATCATGACCGGATCGTGCGGTTTATATCGAAATGCACAGACGATACAGGCAAGAGAAGTCATTTCCTGTTATATCACCTTCAGAGTCGAGAACGGCGAATGGAATGACGGAACTACGGCGGATAAGGTCGTAAGACTGTGGCGATATGATGATGAAGATCTTGCGCTGTTACTTGATGCCGGTGATATTCCTGCTGTGGGAAACAGGCCCGGTGAAGGCTATATGGCCGGAAGATGGGATGTGACTCCTACAACCGACCTGGTCATCACGCATGATTATGAATATACATATTCCTATATTTCGGATCCGGATTACGGAAATGAGGATGCAGAAGGTGATTTGGCAGCATCAGAGAATAAAAAAGAATACATAGACGAACTCAGAAAGATGATCGAGGATGCGATAAGTGACGGCGGAGAGCAGACCATCATCTGGAGCGAAGGTACTTCCATTCCTTATGACATCCTTCTTTTGTTAAAGGATCATCCCGGGATAACTCTTATTTTCTCCTGTTCATATCAGAATGTTGATTTCAGATTTACTATAACCGGAGACATGTTCAGGGAAGAGGAAAACATCAGCTGGTGCGGACCTTTTTACCTCTATGCGTATTATGGAAGCAGGGAATCCGTGCTGAATCCTTTGAGCGCAGCGGAACTTGATCATACATATACTGCAACGGCAGGCGATACCCTTGCAGGCATCGCAATAAGACTTGGTGTGTCGCTTGAAAGCCTTGAGCAGCTTAACGGACTGGACAAGGATGCACCGATCCCCGAAGGAACAGTCATCAGATTCTGAGTTTATCCGTGTCAGAGCATATCATATTTAGGTTTATTGCCTTATGAGTTCACTGGTCTATAGAAAAATCACACCTGCCGATGATGCCGCAGTTGCCGCACTTGTCAGGAGCAATCTTGAAAAAGCAGGTCTTGATATCCCTGGAACCGCGTATTTTGACGAGGCTCTCGATCACCTCAGCGATGTTTACGGTAAGGATGATTCGGAATACTATGTCCTCACTGATGCAGATGGAAAAGTAGTCGGAGGAATAGGATACGGACGTCTTCCCTTCATGCAGGATACTGCGGAACTGCAGAAGCTCTATCTGGACGATTCCGTGAAGGGCCGCGGGCTCGGATATGAGATGATCGGGTACATCGAGGACAGAATGAGAGATGCGGGATATAAGCGTTCTTATCTGGAGACTCATGACGCACTTCAGACTGCGATGCACATATATGTAAGATCAGGATATAAGGAGATCGAAAGACCTGCGCAGACAGGCCACAGCTCAATGACGAGATTTTATCTGAAAGAACTGCTATAATGACATGATCCGGATGATCACACATGCTGGTGATCATCCGTTTCTTTGAAAAGATCTATTGATCTGAAAAATTATCGATTGGATGAACTTTGATTATGAAAAATAAGAACCTGCTTGGAACCGGCCTGTTGCTTCTTACGGCGATCATATGGGGAACTGCCTTCGCATTTCAGAGGGAAGGCATGGACCATATAGAACCGGTCACATTTACCGCTTCCAGAATGAGCCTGGCTGCGATCGTGATAGGCCTGATCTCACTTGCACAGAAGACTCCCTCTGATATCAAGACTTCCGAGGAAAAGAAAGCATATACAAAAAACACACTTATCGGAGGAATATGCTGTGGTGCATTCCTGGCATCAGCAAGTCTTTTCCAGCAGATAGGAATCGTCTATACAACGGCTGGAAAAGCAGGCTTCATCACTGCTTTGTACATTCTTCTTGTTCCCATTCTCAGCTTCTTTCTTTTAAAGAAAAAGAATACATGGCTCGTGTGGTGCGCGGTATTTGTAGGACTTATCGGAATGTTCCTTCTGTGCATGACGGATGATCTTCGCCTGACACACGGTGATGCGCTCGTGGCGTGCTGTGCAGTGTTTTTCAGCGGACATATACTGTGCTGTGATCATTTCACCAAGATAGGAAATCCCATACGCATTTCGGCGATACAGTTTGCGGTGACTGCACTTGTTTCCTGGATCATCGCATTTATCACGGAGTCACCGAACATAGCTCAGATGCAGGAAGCGATGGTCGCAATAGTCTATTGCGGAATTGTCTCGGGAGGCATAGGTTATACGCTTCAGATGATCGCACTCAGATATTCGGATCCCACAGTCGCATCGCTTCTGATGAGCTTTGAGTCCGTGTTTGCAGTTCTGGCCGGAAGCATAATGCTTAATGAACATATGAGCACTAAAGAAATAGCAGGATGCGTGATAATGTTCGTTGCGATCATCCTTGTGCAGATACCGGTAAAGGGTAGAAATAAAGAAGCAGATAATTCCGGAAAATAATAAATTAATAAGCTGTATTTTTCTGTAAGAAGTACCTTTGGTTCCGGTATTATTACCCCCAAAAACAGGAAAAAATCGGGCTGTTTGGACCTGAATTGCCGTTAATCGGCTTAAAATCTGGAAAAAACACGAAATATTTTACAAAATATGCTCATAAATCGTTGAAATACGCTTTATATAGCGGTAAAATAGCATTGTTGCAGAAAGCAACAAAACCAATCTATATGGAGGAGAGTATCAAATGAACAGACAGGAATTAGTTGATGCAATCGCAAAGGAAACCGGTCTTACCAAGGTTGACGCTGACAAGGCACTCAAGGCTTTCACCAATACCGTTTCCAAGGAGCTTAAGAAGAAGGGAAAGGTTCAGCTTGTAGGCTTTGGAACCTTCGAGACTTCCAAGAGAGCAGCTCGTAAGGGCAAGAATCCTCAGACCGGTGAGGCTATCAAGATCCCTGCAGCTACCGTTCCTAAGTTCAAGGCTGGCAAGGCTCTCAAGGACCTTGTAAATGGCGCTAAGAAGTAATTAAATACTTGAACAAAGAAATGCGGACTGGCTCACGCCGGTCCGTGTTTTTTTGCGTGGAAACAGATTAATGATTTACTCCTCCGCCACTATTCCTATATCTGCATTAACTAGTCTTTTGATGTACTTCTTTGCCTCATCGGTAACGAGGCCCTGTTTGATAAAACCAATCGAGACGGTGATGTTGGAGCGTACGACAGTGGTGCCTTCACCGGTATCACCATTCATTCCTGAGTTGATATCTACACTGATGACATATGCTGAGCTGCCATTTATCGCTTCGATGGCAGCTTTTGCATTTCCTCGTACTTCACCTGTAAAGCCTGTTCCGAGGATGCAGTCGACGATCACGTCATATGAGCTGATATCTGCGATGTGCGTAGTGTTTTCAGGCTGTGCATCATCTGTTGTTCTGATTACAAATTCTGATATTTCTACCCCCAGTTCTTCCGCAATGTCATGATAGTATTTTCCATCCTCACTCATCTTTTCGGATACTTTGAAGACATGCGAGTCATGACCGTTTTTCTTTAGGATTCCTGCAAGAGCATAGCCGTCGCCGCCGTTGTTTCCGCCACCTGCTAATATGGCGATCTTTTTGCCGTTCCATTCATCATATGATTCATAAACTCCCATGGCAGCACGGTACATAAGCTCCTTGCCCGGGACAAAGTGCTCGATGGTATATGCATCATATCTTCTCATTTGTTCAACACTTATTATACGGTTTTCCATTTATCTCATTTCCAATCTGCCCGGATTCAGGGCATCTTTCTTGTGCTGATGATTTTCTCGATGGTGTATATCACAAGGTATACTGCAAGCATCACCGCGATGGCAAGTATCGCATAGCCTGCCAGATATCCGGGATTACCCATGAAGCCTGCGAGCCACTCAAGAGGTGTTCCTTTTTCCGGATAGTTCACAAAGAAGTAGTTGGTGCCAAAATGCTTGTCGAATGCATAGATTCCTGGGACTACGAGACACAGGAAGAGGATGGGATAGTGGATGTGCTTTACGGTCGGTTTCGCTTCTCCGTCAATGAGAAGCAGAAGGGGATATAAAACGAGCAGTCCGTGCCATAGATATGAATGCAGGTTGATGAAATTCAGGACGGGATAGTAAACGGTCCAGTCGGGGAAAATGAGTGCTGCTAGTGAGCCGGGCATTATGAGAATCACGGTGATCTCTCCGAGGATCATTTTTGTTTTTTCGTTTGGGATCAGTTCCCTCAGCAGGAATACAAATATCCCGATGCTGCAGACATGGAGCGGAAGGTACCATACGCTGAACCTGTGGATCGTTACAAGGAACAGGTCCTTGAAGATCTCAAGGAAGATCATGATGAATGGAATTGCTCTGAGCATCTGTTTTCTTTTCCGCCTGTCAAGGCGGGTGAAAAGCAGTATGAAAAGACAGACCGCAGAAAGGGTCAGCAGAGTGCTGGTCAGGTGTTCTTTTCCGAAGAGGGGATATCCCGTTCCATAGGGGATGTCATCCTGCTGTTTCCAAAAGTATTCCATGTGTATGATTTTATCATATATCTGCAGGTGGTATAATCTGAATCGGAAGTGTCTGCATTCCGCAAAAAGAAAGGTGACAGCATGGGAATACTTATAAGCGAAACGACCAGGGAAGAGCGTGAGAAGATCGTGGCCGAGTCAATAGGGAACGTGAACGGTTCCTGTGACGGATGCATGGCAGGGCTTGCGGAGATGTACCAGGATTATATAGACGGAAAGCGTGAGATCAGGGACATCAACATGGAATTCAAGGCTCACTACGAGTCGGGTGAGGAAGCGCCGTCAAGGAATTCTTGCGGATATATGTGACCTGAAGGCTGCAGATTGCGTCTGTATGGATGTAAGGGTTTAAAAAGGAGGCCGTCATGTCCATATTTGTAATACTTCTTATAATCGCAGTTGCAACTTCCCAGCCGTCAATCGGATCATATTCGGGCGGAAGCATAATTCCGCGCAATGCTGCATCGAATTACGAGATGGATCCCAGCAGTTCACTGGTGCTGAGCGGAGACTGGAGATGCTCGAAGCTTACCGATCACGGAAGGACATATCTGCTCGTAAGGAGCATAATGCATCATGATGAGCTTGCAAGCAGGGTAAGCTTCTGGGTGTATGATTCGGCGGAAGAAGCCGGGGAAGCATATGAAGAGCTGCTCGAGCAGTACAGGGATTTTGACGATGATGTGGAAGTGGGTGATAACTACTTTTACGGAGATGAGCCCGATGTCTGTGACGCAGCTATAGTCGACATTCATGTCCTGGACGGAAATGTCATAATGCAGGCTGATCTGGAGGTGACGGCCTTAGATGTTGCCGGTGGAGAAAATGGAGTCAGCGTGAGTGACAGGTCTTACATGATGGATTATATCCTTGAAAATACGGAATACCTTGAAGAACACCTCTATACGCTGCTTTATGAGGGTGCTGAATTGGATTAAAACTGAATAATATACGAATGCTGATGGAGTATGAGATAGCGTAATGCGGGTTTATCAGGGAGGTGATGATCATGGGATTTCTGGATATGGACGTTGACAATTCATTTGATGAGATGTTTGACAGAAACAGAGACGGCATCCTGGACCTCAGTGAGCAGAGTGAGCGCTGGGACTTCATGGAAGATACCGGAGAGCTCGGAGGATACAGCCGCGATGACCTGCTCCTCATGGATGAAGATGAGAGAAGGGAAATTCTGGAAAGTGAAGGGCTGGATCCGGATGGTTTCTGAGGTCCGGACAAAGTGATGATTTTGCAATAATACAGCAACTGTGTCTGAAGATACGGCTGCTGTATTTTTTTTCTAAAAAAGCGTTGACAAAATATATTTGATAAAATATAATCGAGACAAATACAAAGCAACACATTTTTTTGTTTTATTCATTTCATTCAATAAACAGGAGGAAAAATACATGGGATTCTATGATCAGAGCGTAGTAGCTGCAAACGGCGAAGAGATATCAATGAAGGATTACGAAGGCAAGGTTGTGCTGGTCGTCAATACCGCAACAGGATGCGGATTTACCCCCCACTATAAGGATATCGAGGCTATGTACGAGAAGTTTCACGATCAGGGCTTTGAGGTGATCGATGTTCCCTGCAACCAGTTTGCCGGACAGACACCCGGAACCGATGACGAGATCCACGAATTCTGCCAGTTGAAATACAACACTCAGTTTCCGCAGATGAAGAAGTCAGACGTAAACGGTGAGAACGCAATTCCTCTCTTCAAGTTCCTGAAGGAGCAGAAGGGATTTGAGGGTTTTGGAAAAGGACCTGCAGCTCTTGCGATGAACGTCATGCTTGCCAAGATCGACAAGGATTATAAGAATAATCCCGAGATCAAGTGGAACTTCACCAAGTTCCTGGTGGACAGAAGCGGGAATGTGGTTCGCAGATTCGAGCCCACAGCAAAAATGGAGGAAGTGGCAGCAGCTGTAGAGGAATTGATGTGAATCATTCCCCTTTGAATATGGTATAATATCATAGACAGGTATGAAACGGCGGGACGGTTCTCCTGTTTCATCATCAGCCGATAAGAGGCTTATGGTGAAAAAGGTGAATCGTCCCGTAATTTGGTTATAAAGGGGATAACATGGGAATTAACAGGCTTGATAACGGAAGAGAACTTACGCAGAAACAGGTAACGGATCTGCTCTACTATTATATGGTTGAAAACCAAAGCGGTGCATATATTCTCTCCGAGATTTGCCGTATGTCAAAACAGGAGATTGGAAATACCAAGACAGCCTGGAGGTTTTTTGATCAGATATATACAAGCTATGGCTTCCCTAAGAGATATTCCGGTGCGTATAACAATATAAATTATCACAAGCTTGCACAGTATGTGAGCATGTACTGGAATACCCGTGCAACTGAAAAGGATCTTCTTGCATTTTTTCCGGAGATTGCTGCTGACTATGCCGAGGCCAAGAGACAGGCGGGTGAAAGGGAAAACATGCCGTCTGTTTCTACCGGACGCAGAAGCCCGCAGACTCCCAATCCTGATTATGATCCTTATGCTTTTCAGGATGGCAGGAGAAGAACCGTGAATTATAACCCGGTACACAGACAGCCTGCTGCGCAGCGTACAGCAAGACCTGCATCGCAGAGAAGGAACATGGGTCATACTGCAACGCGTGTGCCGAGAACAAGGAATACCGCGAGTGAAACATATTCCTATTCTGATTCGGATTTCAAGCTTCGTTCCCGCAGTCCCATCGGAGGGATCATTGCCCTCATTGTGGTGGTTGTCATTTTCCTGATCCTGAAAAACTCTGGAATGTTCAGTTCCTTCGGGAGTGTTGTCAAGGGCATACTGAGAATTCTGGAGATACTGTATATTATCGTCGGTGTGCTGTTCCTCGTCGCGTCGATCCGTACTTTTGAGTTTGGGGCGATCGCACTGGCATTATTCTGCTGTGTGCTTATCGGAGCGATGGTCTGGGCATTTGCCGCGGGACATATCATCATCGGAATAATCTGTATTGTCGCCAGCCTTTTCGTCATGACGCTACTGGGGGATCTGATCTTGTAAGGCTTGGTCTTTGATCCTTTTTTTGAAGCCTGATCCTTCAGCAGGCATTTTTATGGGACACCTTATGGTCTACACTGAAAATGTGATGATCGTTAACTGAACAAGACTCAGGAGGGCGCCCATGAATAATAAAATTGAAGATCAATTTACCCGGGATATGGACACTCCCCGGGATCTGGTTGAAGAATATACATATCTGCTTTCGAAGCGTGACCAGCTCCTGAAGGATGCCGAATCGTACAAGATAAACTATACGAGAGAATTCGGCGGGCAGATGATCGCCAATTTCGAGCTTAAGCTTGAGTGCATCAGGATCAAAAAGAGCATCAGCTATTGCCGCCGCATACTCAACCGCGGACTTCCGATAAATGTTGAGAGCATGAAGGCATCCGTGGAAAAAGAGATGCTGATCCATAAGCTTCAGCTTGATGACTTGCAAAGTGAGTTTAAAAGAGCCGGAGAAGCCCGTAATGTTGACTCCTTTACGCATAACAGGGCCAAGAAGATCTATAGAAAGCTCTGCAAGCTGATCCATCCGGATGTAAATGCCAAAACAGAGTCAAACGAAAATCTTCTGGAACTCTGGGAAAAGATCAAGACAGCTTACTTTACGAGCGATGTCGACATGCTCGAAGACCTCGAAATTCTGGTCAAACAGGCCCTTGAAGAACTCGGAGAAGAGGGCTTTGAGGCGGATCTGAATAACCTGGAGGAGCGCATAGAGAGGGTTGAGGCGCAGATTGAAGATATCATCTCCACCGAGCCCTATACTTATGGCAGGATCCTTGAAAGCTGTGAAAGTATCGAAGAACTACATAACACGCTTACTGCAGAGCATGATGATTTCGCCGATTATCGGGAGCTGCTTGAGAAAGCACTGAATGAACTCCTTGCCGGAACCGGCCTCAGCACCACCTGGACTTTGTGAATATGGCAAATGAATTGACCACCACACAAAAGAATATGGTCTCGGTCCTTACGGATAATCCCCTCGGGGACCTCATCAAGCCTCTCAGCCATGAGATCCTTCTTTTTGATTCTTATATAGCAGGTACCACGCATGTGGAGGATGAGTCGGTATTTGATGAACTTAAGGCCGGGGATAAGCTTAACCTGCAGCGTGAACCAGATAACAGGTTCGATGAGAATGCGATCCTTGTTCTGAATGAAAAGGGGGCAAAGCTCGGCTACATTCCCGAGAAGGATAACGTCGTCTTTTCACGCCTCATGGATGCGGGCAAGTACCTGATCGCAAGGGTCGGCTCCATGGAGTACAAGGGCTCTTTCAGGAAGATCGGCATTTCCATCTATCTGATCGATTTTTGAACAGGACGGTGAACAAAGGGACGGTTCCTCCGTTCACCCTGAACGAGGTGATGCTTCCGATGCTTTGATTCCTGCCGCATAAGTGGAGATCGTCTAATGGACAAGAATTCAATCCGTGACTTCTACGAAAAGAATATGTACGGGATCTGGCACATGGGTGAAACCGTTACCTATGAGCTTCTTGGTGCGGACCCGAAAACAGGCACTAAGCCTGAGAATCCATTTGAAGTCATTGGCGGAGAACTGGTCAGAATAAAAGCTGAAAATGCATCCCGCAGTACAAGTTTCATCGTACATGCATACCTTCCCGAAGATGAGGCACGAAGCATTTATCCTGAAGGTTCTCCTTTTATTATCTGCATGCATCCGATAATTCCGCGGGATTATTTTCTCTCACGCGGTTATGCGGTGATCGTCCTTGAAAATGACAGGATAGCTTCTGATGACACAAGACATGTCGGTGCTTTTTATGATCTGTATCCTTACGGCAATGATGCTGACGGGCAGACAGGCGTGCTTATGGCCTGGGCCTGGGGAGCATCAAAGATTCTTGATGCGGTATATGCCGGACTTGATAAGGAGTTTCATCTGGATGCAGAAGCATCCATGGTGACAGGTGTATCCAGATGGGGAAAAGCAACTGCCGTTTGCGGAGCGTTTGATGACAGATTTCGCATGACCATCCCCGCATGTTCCGGAGCCGGTGGGCTTGCGTTATACAATTATGTATCCGAAGGAAGGACCTATGATCTCAGCAAGGCAGGAGGATCTTCGGAATATACCTACGGAAAAAATGAACCGCTTGACTGCCTTCAGTCCGATGCTGAAAGAGGATGGTTCAATGACAAGTTCCTTGAATTTAAGGCCCCTGAGGATATTCCGATCGAACAGGAGAATCTTCCGATCCTGGCAATGGATAAAGAACGCTTCTATTTCATCATAGCGGCATATACCGGTGAAGACTGGGTGAATGCTCCGGCTATGTGGGAATGCTATAAAAAGGCATTTGCCGTTTATGAAAAGGAAGGACTTGCAGATCATCTGGCAGTTCATTTCCATTTAGTCGGTCATGCCGTGACAGAAGAGGATGCAAAACTTATCGTGGATTATTTCAATCATATGCATTACGGCATAGACACAGATGTTGATCTCTGTAAACTGAAGACCACCGGTTTTGCCGGACAGGAGTACTGAAATGAATCTGATAGCAGTTGCAAATGAAACGATCAAAATATGTTCCGAAGGGAAATATATCCTGGACGGAAAAGAGATAGTTTTTCCTGATGGAAAATATGATCAGGCAGAGGTCATTACCCCTGAAATGGGTGCCGCACTTATTGCAGAAGAAAGCAATATGCCGGAAGATCGTGAGAAGTGCCGCATCACCGTGAAGAACAGCGATTCTTTTGCAGCAGCACGCTCGTATGATGATGCACTTGTGATGAATTTTGCGAATGCGCATAATCCGGGCGGTGGCTTCAGATTTGGAGCCACTGCTCAGGAAGAGGCTTTGTGCAGATGCAGTACATTATATTCGTCTATCATGTCAAAGACAGCTGCGAAGATGTATAAGTATAATAATTCTCACATTAACAGCGTCGAATCGGACTATATGATCATTTCTCCGGATGTGCTTGTTTTTCGTGATGAAAAACTGAATCTCCTGGAACATCCATTCAGGACCGCGGTCATAACTGTGCCAGCTCCCAACAGGTACGGTGCTGCGGCACTTGCATCATCTGCCAAAATAGAAGATACTTTTATGCGCAGGATCCGGATAATCCTTAAAGTTTCGGCAAAAAGAGGATACAGGAATCTTGTGCTCGGCGCATGGGGATGCGGAGCGTTCGGAAACAAGCCTGACAAGGTCGCAGACTATTTCAGACGTGCGATCATCGATGAGAAACTCGGGTGTTTTTTCGACGAGATATGCTTTGCCATATACGGCTCCGAGGATGGCAGGAATATAACTGCTTTCCGCAAGGTGTTTGAATAGTTTCTTTTTTACAAATGAATAATCCGGATGAGGATCAGAAGTTCAGGGCGTTCGCCCGGATAATCCTTTAAATGTATTAATTTGTTTTTTGTATTGGTCTTTTTGATACATGATTTGATATTGCATCATTACTTCCTTTCCCGGCAGTCATTCTCATACCTGCCAGCACTTCTCCCCCGGAAAGATGCTTTGGACATTGATGAATAATCGATGTCCTCTGATTTGCGTTTTTTCAAAGGAGAATAATATGAAATCTATAGATGAAGTTGATCTTATGGATGATGTGTTCATGAATCTTGTTGCATCCGATCCTGATGTTGGAGAGGATTTTTGCAGGACGCTTTTGTCCGTTCTTTTGCAATGCAAGATTGGCAAAGTCAAAGTTCATGTTCAGAGAGTTCTTCCGGGAAGTGACATAAAACTTCGCGGAGTGCGACTTGATGTTGAGGTTGAAGAGAGAAATGCGGAGAATATGGACATTGTGGCCAATGTCTATGATATCGAGCCTCACAATAAAAAAGAACTAGATTTTGCCAAAATGCTCAGATTCCGTCAGGCAAAGATAGACGGCAGATATATGAAAGCAGGTGATAATGACTATGCACATCTTCCAAATCTGTACGTAATACTGATATCGGAGTTTGACGTATGGGGTGAGGATTATATGATGTATACGGTACATAATACTTGTGATGAGATTCCGGCTCTTAAGTACAATGACGGTCTGACGTTTTTGTATTTCAATGCTAAGGGAACCAAGGGTGGTAGCGATAGCATACGGAATATGCTAAAATACATGCAGGACAGTAAAAAGCAATCAGCTGTTGATGAGGCTACCAGAAAACTCGATGAATACGTCAGTAATGTACGCCAGGATCCGGAGATAAGGGGTGATTATATGACATTCGGGGACAGAATAGATTGGGAAAAAGAACAAAGCCGTGAAGAAGGCCGCGAGGAAGGTCGCCGGGAAGGCCGTGAGGAAGGTCAGACACTTCTGGCAGAGGCTATCAGGAAGCTACGGGAGGGCAAGACGGTTGATGAACTTGTGGAATCCGGGGTGGACAAGGCAACGGCGGAGCTGGCATGGTCTTGTAAATAACACATAGCGGATATGTACTATGGGACGATTTCTTCTTGTAAGGAGTCGTCCCGAATTATTGAATTGAGAGGCAATGATCAGACTGGAGCATAGAGATCAGTGGCATCAAGCCTGGAGAAGATAACGGGGTGAAGTGACATGTACGGAGCTATTCTTGGAGACATAGCGGGGAGCAGGTTTGAATTTGACGCTCCCGGCTGGACAAAGGATTTTGAATTCCTGACAAAAGAAGACAACTGGACGGATGATACCGTCATGACAATCGCCGTTGCCGAGGCACTGATGAATGTCGGGAAAGATGCAGGCATTCAGGAGATGAAGGCGGCAGTGATCGAAAGGATGCAGGATTGGGGACACAGGTATCCCTTTGCCGGATACGGAGGACGTTTCAGCGGATGGCTTTCTTCCCCGGATCCCAAGCCTTATGGGAGTTTCGGAAACGGTTCGGCAATGAGGGTTTCTGCGGCCGGCTGGCTTTATGACTCTCTGGAAAGAACAAGGGAAGTTGCCGGAGCCACGGCTGCCGTCACCCATGATCATCCTGAAGGACTTAAAGGAGCTGAGTGCACCGCAGCCGTGATCTATATGGGAAGAACGGGCTCTTCAAAGGAAGAGATCAGAGAATATGCGGATGCTGAATTCGGTTACGATCTGTCCGAGACTCTTGAAGAAATGAGATCAAGGCACAGGATGGATGAGACATGCATGGATGCACTTCCGAAGGCTCTCAGAAGCTTTTTTGACGGAACATCGGTTGAGGATGTCATAAGAAATGCCGTATCGCTTGGCGGAGATACCGACACGATTGCTGCAATAGCAGGCGCAATGGCAGAGGGGATGTACGGCATTTCGGAAAGTGAACGGAACGATGTGATGAGATATATCGAACCCGATATGAGAAAAGTAGTGGAGCGTTTTGATAAGATCACTGGCAGATAGGAGGAAAAGAAAATGCCATTTATTGATTCAAAAGTAAGTGTGAAGATCTCAGACGAACAGGAGAAGGAACTTAAGACAAGACTCGGGAAGGCTATCTCACTGCTTCCGGGTAAGAGTGAAAGCTGGCTTATGACCGGTTTTGAGGATGGATATCATCTGTATTTCAGAGGAGATAACAGTGAACCTGTAGCATTTGTTGAAGTAAGCGTATTCGGCTCATCCGACAAGAAAGCATTCAATAAGCTCACAGCTGAGATCACCGAAATCTTCGGAGATGTTCTCGGAATATCCGCAGATCATATCTATGTTAAGTATTCCGCAACACCCGACTGGGGCTGGAACGGAGGCAACTTCTGATGGAGACTTTTCATTATGTCGTCGTCAGCATCGAGGGAGATTATGCCAACCTTAAGCGCACGGATGAAGAGACCGAGGATTTAAAGCTTGTTGCAAGGGCCCTGCTTCCTCCCGAGATAACAGAGGGCAGCAGGCTTAAGTATGAGTTTTTACAATACTTTCCGGAGGCTTGAGACAACGTATGATCACAAGAGATGAGGCATTTGAACTTTTAAAGAAATACAATAAAGATCCTTTTCATATCCAGCATGCTCTTACTGTCGAGGCTGTTATGAGATGGTATGCCTTGCAGCTGGGATATGGTGATGAAGCAGATCACTGGGGAATAGTCGGTCTTCTCCACGACATAGATTTTGAACTGTATCCCGAAGAGCACTGCCTGAAGGCGCCGGAGATGCTTAATGAAGGCGGTGTGTCTGAGGATATCATTCATTCCGTCTGTTCACATGGCTACGGGATCACGGTGGGCTGTGGAATCACCATAGACGTGGAACCGGTCCATGAGATGGAAAAAGTGCTATTTGCGGCAGATGAGCTTACGGGACTTATCTGGGCGGCTGCTTTGATGAGACCTTCGAAGAGCACAAAGGATATGGAACTTAAGAGCCTGAAAAAGAAGTATAAGAGCAAGGGCTTTGCCGCAGGATGCTCCAGGGAAGTGATAGAGCGGGGTGCGCATCAGCTGGGCTGGGAACTGGACAAGCTGCTTGAAATGACCTTGCAGGCAATGGCTGCAAGCGAAGATACCATAAATGCGGAGATGGACAATGAAGCTTTGTGAAGGAAGACCTTCTGATACCGATTCAAGACTCCTCAGGGAGATCAGGACTTATGACAGGCTGGATAGTCTTGGCATATCCTATATGAGGGCGGATCATGAACCTGCCACTACGATGGAAGCCTGTAACGAGATCGATGAGGCACTTGACGTGGTCATGTGCAAGAACCTGTTTTTGTGCAATCGCCAGAAGACGGCATTTTATCTTCTGCTTATGCCGGGTGACAAGAAATTCAAGACCAAGGAACTTTCATCCCAGATTAATTCCGCAAGACTGTCTTTTGCCGAAGGCGAGGACATGCTCAGATATCTGGACATAGAACCGGGCGCTGTCAGCGTGATGGGACTTATGAATGACACGGATCATCAGGTCAGGCTTCTTATAGACGAGGATGTTTTGAAGGCTGAATACATCGGATGTCATCCCTGTGTGTGTACTTCGAGCCTTAAGATCAAAACTTCTGATGTTCTGGAGAAATTCCTGCCCTCGACCGGCCATGATCATATGACGGTACACCTGACCGGAGAGGACTGACACGCAAGTCATAAAGTATATACCGGTAAATAGCAGGCAGTAACACCTGCTATTTTAATGCTCAAACGCATTCGGAAAAGAGCTATGAATGCCCTATGGATCTAGATTTTTGACTGATCACTCATTTTTTGCTCCGAATCATATGGCAGTGACATCGGTGTCATGTTTATTCTTATCCGGACTTATGAAAAGGCCTGAATTGCTCATATACGGATCATCAAGATAAATGCCGCAGATAAATTGTCAGACAATTTAAAAGCACCTTTAAGGGCGGCTTCATTTGCTTCAAAGATACTATATGCACAAATTACACCTGTTATATACGTGAAATATTACCTTTATGGATACACCGGCCGGTTTGCCCTTCTGATACCGGTATCAGGATCATTTTTTCCCGGGAAAGGTTATGTTATTATGACTATGGAATGGATCCGGATGGTTTCCGGACACAATGAAAAGGAGAATGATATGGTCAGACATGTGATAGTATGGACACTTAAGGATGAGTATTCGGATGAGGAGAAGCGGAAGATAGCAGCCGGGATCAAGGAAGGTCTCGAAGGCCTTAAGGACAAAGTCTCTGAGATCAAAGAGATCAGAGTCAACATCGAAAAGCTTCCCGGATCGACCGGAGACCTTATGCTGGATTCTCTGTTTGAAGACTTTGATGCCCTCAAGGCTTATTCAGCCCATCCCGCACACGTAGAAGTGGCGGACGGCAAGGTCAGGCCTTTTGTTAAGATCAGGAGCAGCTTTGATTACGAGGTTTGATATCATACCTCGGCAAAGAATGAATAAATGATCAGAAGAGTGGTGCTGATGAGGATTCCTCCGACTATGTCCGAGAACCAGTGCACTCCGCAGACGAGCCTTCCGATCACGCAGACGGCTATGAGCACGGAGCAGGCGATCTGAAGAGGACGTATGAGTTTTTTGTACTTCGTATCTTCAAGAAAATAGCCGATCAGGTAGTGAGTGCTTCCCAGGGCTATGATCGAGAGCATTGTATGCGAGGAGGGAAAAGAAGGCTCTACCTCGGAATCGCCCGGCATGATGATGGGCCTGTAGTTTACGACCAGTTTTTCAAAGACTACATACAGGACGATGGTGATCGCATACAGCACGCCTGTGGCAAAAATAGTTTTGTCCACAGCGTTTATGTCCTTTTCTTTGACCCACTGATATATTCCGATGCAGCCCCAGAATCCGCAGAGCAGAAGCGAGAGATATCCGATGAACTCTGTTATCAGGTAGGGAGTTCTGAAAAATCCGAGCGCGGGATAGTCGAAGAGGTCCCTGAACCAAAGATTGAGACTCGACAGACCTATCTCGGTCCCCTGAGGGCCTATCGTATAGACATCATAAAACTTTATCATCATGATCCAGGTGATGGACCACAGGAAAACGAACGGAAGGATTATTCTTCTGCTATTACGACTCATAGTTTTGGGCCTTTCCATATATGATCATATTTCTGTTCGTGAAATGCCTGTTATTATAGCTTTCATCACAGCTATGTTATTCTAACAAAAAAATGCTCCGGCTAAAAGACCGGAGCATTTTTCATTATCATTTACTCATTCTGAATATCTCAAGCATTGCAGCTTCGTCGAGCAGTTTGGCGGAACCCATCGAGCCTCCTACGCCGACTGCGCATTTGTGAGCCATGGTCTTAAGATCTTCATCCGTAGCATCAACGCCGAGCTCTCTGAGATTGGTCGGCATATTTATGCTCCTGTAGAAGTCCTCCATTGCCTCGATGCCTTTAAGTGCTATCTCTTCGTCGGTTCCCTGCTCGGGGACATCCATTACATTAACGGCGAACTTTCTGAATCTGTGGAGGCAATCCTTATATACGTATCTTGCCCAGCTTCCCCAGATTGCTGCGAGTCCTGCTCCGTGAGCCACGTCGTAGAGCCCGCCCAGCTCATGTTCTAGCTTGTGGGTCATCCAGTCACCGCCGTCATTACCGCATCCTGTAAGCCCGTTGTGTGCAAGGCTTCCTGCCCACATGACCTCGGCTCTCGCATCATAATTTTTCGGATCATCACGAAGTATCAGCGCATTCTTTTTGACGGTGCGAAGGAGTCCCTCTGCCAGAGCATCGGTTATCTCCATGTTACCTCCGTTTGTGAAGTATCTCTCCATCGTGTGCATCATGATGTCGGTGCATCCGCATGCGGTCTGATAATCGGGAAGAGTCATCGTGAGTTCGGGATTCATTATCGCAAATTTCGGACGTCCGAAATCACTGCTGTATCCGCGCTTTACAAGTCCTTCTTCCCTGGTTATTACGGAAGAGTCGCTCATCTCACTTCCGGTTGCCGCGATCGTAAGGATCACTCCCAGGGGAACGCTGCCTTTTGCGGTTCTTTTATAATCATAGAAATCCCATACATCGCCTTCGTTGGCAAGACCGTATCCGATCGCTTTGGCTGAATCTATGGCACTTCCGCCGCCGACTGCAAGGAGGAAATCCACGTTTTCTTTTTTGCACAGCTCTATTCCCTCATATACAAGAGACAGGTGGGGATTGGGAACTGCGCCGCCGAGCGTGACATATGCGATGCCTTCAGTGTCGAGAATATCTGTCACTCTTTGCAGAAGCCCCGAACGGACCACGCTTCCTCCGCCGTAATGGATCAGTACCTTTGTGCCTCCGAACTCTTTGATGAGACTTCCGAGCTTTGCCTCCGAATCCTTGCCGAAGATCACTTTTGTGGGTGTGAAATATTTGAAATCAAACATTGCGGGATCCTCCTTTCGTCATGAAAGAATAGTATCATAAGTGCCTTTGATAAAAAACATCCCGGGAGCCTGGGGTATTGAACTATACATGGCGAAAAATATTGAAAACGCCATTATATGGTGGTAGTATTACATTGTTCCCATAAAAATCCACAATATATTGAGAGGATAATAAAATGAACAAAACAGAATTGATCGATGCAATGGCAAAGGAAACCGGACTTTCAAAGGCTCAGACCGAGAAGGCTCTCAAGGCTTTCACCGGTGCAGTTGCCAAGGAACTCAAGAAAAAGGGTAAGGTTCAGCTTGTAGGCTTCGGAACCTTCGAGACCTCCAAGAGAAAGGCTCGCAAGGGCAAGAATCCCCAGACAGGCGAGGCTATCAAGATTCCCGCAGCTACCGTTCCTAAGTTCAAAGCTGGCAAGGCTCTTAAGGATGCCGTTAATGGTGCAAAGAAGTAATTTGTGATTTTTGCGATCAAAGAGGCTGTCGCATAGTGACGGCCTCTTTTCTTGTGTTCTGTGATCCCCGCCACGCAGAATTTCACACTGTGTCATGTATTCTGAACAATAAATGGGATATACCTGAACAATAATCCGCTTTTTTGCATTATGTTCATATGATAAGTTTAATGTGATGGTGAAAAAGGCATGACAACAATTAACTGTTATATACTCTGACAGCATGCCGGCTTGAATAATAAGAGGATGTATATATGGAAAAAAGAAGATTTGAAAAACTCGGCATAGATGTATCACTGCTCGGCTTCGGATGTATGAGATTTCCCGTTGGAGAGGACGGCAAGATCGACAGACCGCTTGCCGAGAAGATGCTCGACAAGGCTATTGCGTCCGGCGTCAATTATATAGATACCGCTTATCCGTATCATAACGGGGAAAGTGAACTTTTTGTCGGAGAAGCTCTCAAGAAATATCCGCGTGATTCATATTATCTTGCGACCAAGCTTCCCATATGGTTCATCAATACCATCGAGGATGTTGACAAGTATTTTAACGAACAGCTTTCCAAACTTCAGACAGATCATTTTGATTTCTATCTGATGCATGCAATGAACCGCGGCAGCTGGGAGAAGATGGTAAAGCTCGGAACAGTGGAACGTCTTGAACAGCTCAAGGCAGAGGGCAAGATCAGGTTCCTGGGATTTTCTTTCCATGATGAATACGGTGCCTTCGAAGAAATCATAAATTATCGTGACTGGGATTTCTGCCAGATCCAGCTTAACTATATGGATACCGACGAGCAGGCGGGAATGAAGGGATATAAGCTGGCTGAGGAAAAAGGCATTCCTCTTACCATAATGGAGCCTGTAAAGGGTGGTTCACTCGCCAAGCTCTCCGATGACCTGATGGATATCTTTAATGAGATCAGGCCCGGAAAGAGCGCCGCATCGTTTGCACTTCGTTATGTTGCCACGCTTCCGAATATCCTTACGGTTCTCAGCGGAATGTCCACCATGGAACAGGTTGATGATAACCTTGATACCTTCATGAATTTTGAGCCTATGAACGAGGCGGAACTTGATGCGATAGAACGCATCAAGGAAGCGATGAACAGCCGCATTCAAAATGGCTGTACCGGCTGCAAATACTGCATGCCTTGTCCTTTCGGCGTGGATATCCCCGGTAACTTCAGTGTGTGGAACCGTTATCATATGTATCAGAATTACGGTGTGGTCAGCTGGAACTGGGATAACATGGTCAAGGAAGGCAAGACCGCCGAAGCCTGCAAGAAGTGCGGCAAGTGCGAGCAGGCATGCCCTCAGCATCTGAACATCAGGGAAGATCTGCAGAAGGTTCTTGAAGATATCAGAGCTGCTCAGGCAAAATAATGCTTCGCCGCGCGGTTTCCCACCCTCCCCTTAGCTTCTTTGACCGTGCGGTGACATATATCGGCGCTCTCTTTTTCAAGAGGGCGCCTTTTGTTATGGACCGTCCTTTATGGTAAAATCTAGTTTGGGTTTTTGTAACATTAGAACGTATTTCAAGTGAGACGGAGAGGAGACGTAAAATGTTCTGTCCCAAATGCGGAAAGAGAAATGATGACGGTGAGATCCTGTGCAGCGAGTGCGGCGCCAAACTGAAGGAATCGTCCAGACTGACGGTTTCTTTCGGTGCCTCCGAACCTGCTGAGGATCCATGGATAAAGATACGTCATGCTGAAGCCGAAAGGCAGGCAGAGGCCGCAAGACAGGCTGCAGAAGCAGCAAAACAGGCAGAGGCCGTAAGACAGGCTGCAGATGCCGCTAAACAGGCAGAGGCCGCAAGATATGAATCCGGCGCCCGTCAGACATCGGGAGATAAGGGTGCCACCAATTCACAGGATGCGGCACTGCGTGCAAAGATGGAGGAGCAGGCGCGTCAGGCGCAGCTCAGGCAGAAGGCACAGCAGGCAAAGCTTGAGGAGCAGGCCCGTCAGGCACAGCTCAGGCAGCAGGCGCAAAAGGCAAAACTGGAAGAACAGGCCCGCCAGGCACAGCTCAGACAGCAGGCCCGTTCAGTTTCTCATACCGTAAATCCGCAGAAGGCTCAGCCATCGGTCAGCACCGGACAGGATGAAAGAACTCAGGCCGCTCAGGAACTTGCAGGGGCACTCAAGGCCGCACAGGCAGGTAACACGGCCGGGCCTCAAAACATCTCAGCACAGAAGACTTTCACTCAGCCTCAAAACACCTCAGCACAGAAGACTTTCACTCAGCCTCAAAACACCTCTGCACAGCAGAACTTTACTCAGCCTCAAAACACCTCTGCACAGCAGAACTTTGCCCAGCCTCAGCGCTTTAAGTCATATACGCAGGACTGGCATGAGGCATATGATAACGGATCCGGTTCCGTAAAATATTATGCGGATCCTAATGCTCCGGCCGGCACTTCTTCCGGTAAGCCTGCTGCCTCATCAAAGGCAGCGGCTCGTGTCGTGCTGTCTCTTGTAGTGCTGCTTGTGATCCTTATTATTGCCAGGGTCAGCAAATATATCAATACTTCCACTTTTGTGCTTCTCGATCATATGGGAATAGTCGATGTGTCCAATGATGGCGGGGCGTACATAAGCTGGTCTGACGGACACAGGCTTCATGATGGCAGCTGCGTCAATACGCACGATAATGCCAAGGCCTGGTGCTATATCAATGATGACAGGGCCATCACATTGATGGAAAACAGTCATATCAATATCCACAAGAGAAAAAAGGATTACTGGATTGATCTGAACAGCGGAGCAATATTCTTTTTTGTGGATGAACCCCTTGCACAGGATGAGAATCTCCAGATACAGACGGATAACATGACCATAGATATCCGAAGCGCATCCGGTTACATCGTTTATACGGATGAAGGCATTACCGAACTATATGTGACAAGCGGAAATGTGCGGGTCATATCTTATGATGATTCATATAATTCGGATACGGGGACCGTTTGGGCAGGTTGTTCCGCAGCTGTATTTGGCGGAGATGATGAGACGATCTATGTTTCGGAAATAAATGAGTGGATGCTGCCGATCGATGCCGTGCTGGAGTTATACACTCATCCCGAAATGATGGATGCCGTGACTTTTGATACCGACTGGGATGAAGAATCCATCAATGATCTGGCACTGGCATATTTAAGTGCGAACGCTGAAGAAAATGCTAATAATATCAATATGTACCTTAACGACGGAAACCTGATACTTCCGCCATATCTGCTGATGCCTGAAGCCTATGGAAATGAAGGAGATGAAACAGGCACACAGCAGACAGACGGATATCATTCCATTGTGGGAACCTGGAGAGCGGATGTGGCGGAGTCCGGTGCTTTCAATGAGTATCATTTTTTCGATGACGGAACCGGTTATGTCTATGTCAAGGGGATGTATGGCCGGATTGACTTTACCTGGGATTATGAGGGTAACGATGATTACGGCCGCGTTAACATATATGATGAATACGGCAGATATGCAAATGATGATTTCAGTTACGGATACGGAAGCATGTTCGTTTCAGGTATCTCTTATGTCCGGGTGTCCGAAGATGACGTGATAGAAGATACCGTTGAAACTACAAGTCTGGATGATGTCTCACTTGAGTGGGCGGGTACATGGATGGCGCCGGGCGACGATGGTTATGAAGATCCCGTCCTGGTGCTGGGCGATGACGGAAGAGGCCAGGTCATTTATGAGGACGGCCAGATTGTGACATTCACCTGGAGCTATGAAGAATATGATGTCGATTATTATTATGACGGATGCATACTTATTCATTATGTGAGCATATCAAGTGATGATTATTCGATAGGCTGTCACGAAGGACAGATAGACTTCAGTGTGTTCGGTTTATATGAGAAAAGGTGACAGTTGACGATGCGTTTGGAAATCTAAGGAGAAAAAGCATGACAACCCGGAAAATTGTCGTAACACGAGATGCCAAAGTGACATTCAACAATAATGTCGATTACTGTGTCGGCACCGGAAGACTCGGCCTTGCCCTTAACGAGGAGTATCTGAGTGAACTCGAATTCGTGCAGAAGATGATAGGCTTTTCCTATATCAGGGGACACGGTCTTTTTTCGGATGACGTCTCCATCTATCACGAATATGAGGAAGACGGCGTAACGAAGGTCGAATATAACTACACATACATAGACCGCATCATTGATGCATACATAAGACTCGGTATCCGCCCTTATCTGGAACTGGGCTTCATGCCGTACAAGATGGCGAGCGGTGAGCAGACGATCTTCTATTGGAAGGGTAATACCACTCCTCCCAGGGATTATAAGCTGTGGACAGACATGGTCATAGCCTTGTTAAAGCACCTGATGAGCCGCTACGGCGAGGAGGTCGTGACATGGCCGATCGAGGTATGGAACGAGCCCAATCTGCCGGGCTTCTGGTATAAGGCTGACATGCAGGAATACTTTAAGCTGTTCAGGGAGACCTTCCTTGCGATAAAGGAATTCGACTCAAGATTCACTGTCGGCGGTCCTGCCATTTGCGGAGTGAAGGACGCCGAATGGATAACAGCCTTCCTTGACTTTTGCAGAAAAGAAGGACTAAAGCCGGACCGCATCACAAGGCATCATTACTGTGTGGAATTCCCCGAGAGGATAGGGCATTACGACTATTCAAAGCTTGAAGATTCCGACATGAGATTCGCCAATCTTCAGTCTACCCGTGACATAGTTGATTCATATGATGAGTTCAGGGGAACACCCATCCATCTGACGGAGTTCAGTACGTCATATACTCCCAAGGGCGTCATCCACGACACGAATATCAATGCCGCTTATCTTGCAAGACAGCTTTCGAGACTCGGGGATGTGAATGAGGCGTATTCTTACTGGACGTTCGGAGACGTGTTCGAAGAGCAGGGTGTTCCCGATTCTCTTTTCCACGGAGGATTCGGAATGGTTGCTGCGGGCAATATCCCCAAGCCTTCTTTCTGGACATTCTGCTTCTATAATAAACTGAAGGATTTCGGCAATGACTGCATTTACAGGGACGATGATGCGGTTGTAGTAAAGGGTGAAAAAGGCTGCGCCGGGATACTCTGGAACATAGATGAGGAGGACCGCGATGTGGAACTGGAGCTTCCCGTATCCGGAGAAGAATACGCGCTCGTTACCCGGACTGTCGATGAGATATGCTGCAATCCTCTCAAGCTCTGGCATGACATGGGAGAACCCGCATATCCTTCGGCTTCCGAGACCGAACTGATAAAGAGTTCGGCATTTCCGCTTGTCGAAAGCAGTGTGACGAAGACAGCTTCCGGAAACGATGCAGGGACTCAGGGAACATGCAGCGTAAGGATCCCTGTCCGCAGGAACGGGGTGGTGTATTTTACTCTTGAAGAGCGTCACTGCACTCCCGACAGGGGATATGATTATGAAAAGGTCATCTCTTTTCACTGAGCAGGTGCCTAGCGGCTCCGGAAAGAAAAAACGTCCGGCTCCGGAACGTAAAAAACCTGTCATATAATAAATAGATGATGGAAACTGTGTAAATGTTCTGTTATAATGTTTGGGTATGTTGTGAACCTTATCAGGGGAGGGATACGTTAATGGAGTTTGCAGATTTTAAAGAACTGATCGAATACGCTAAGCAGAATGAGTGCTCCGACATTCATATCACGGTTGGTACCAATCTTGCCATCAGAAGATTCGGAACTCTTCAGATCATCGAGCCCGCTCCTTCGGCCGAGTTATCAAGGAACATGATCTATTCTTTCCTTGATCAGGATCAGGTAGAGACTGTATCAAGCGGCAAGGATCTCGATGTAGGTGTTATGCTCTGGGACGGAACCAGGATCAGGGCCAATATCTATCATCAGAGAAATAACCTCGCAGCGAGCATCCGTATTCTGAACCAGAGCATACCTACATTTGCCGAGCTCGGACTTCCTCCTGTTGTTCAGGAACTTTCCGAGATGCCCAGAGGTCTTGTACTTGTCACCGGCCCTACCGGTTCGGGAAAGTCCACGACTCTTGCATCAATGGTCGATCATATCAACAAGACCACATCCAGACATATCATGACCATCGAGGATCCTATCGAGTATGTATATCCTCATAATATGGCCATGATCCATCAGAGAGAGGTCGGAAGGGACGTTACCGATTTCGCAACAGCACTTCGTTCCGCACTCCGTGAGGATCCCGATATCATCCTCGTAGGAGAGATGAGAGACTTTGAGACCATTTCCGCAGCGATCACCGCAGCAGAGACCGGACACCTCGTCCTTTCAACCCTTCATACAACGAGTGCAGCTCAGACCGTCGAGAGAATCATCGACGCGACTCCTCTTGAAGGACAGGATCAGATCAGGACCCAGTTCTCCAATGTCATCCGCGGTGTCATCACCCAGACACTTCTTCCTACCTCAGACGGAAAGGGACGTGTCGTGGCTACCGAGATAATGACCAATACTCCCGCAGTCGGCAACCTCATTCGTGATAAGAAGACCATTCAGCTGCCTTCCATCATCCAGAGCAGCCGTAATGTAGGAATGCACCTTCTCAATGATGACCTTGCTTCCCTCATAATCCACGGAAGAGTCACCAGAGAAGAGGCAATGAGAGTAAGTAACGATCCGGTCGCGCTTGATAAGATGTGCTGATCAAATGTACTGACGGAAAATAAAGAGCTTCGAGCGCAGACTCGGAGCTCTTTTCAGATAGATTCATCATTGAAGCGAGGAATGACATGATAAAGGACATTATTGCCAATGCAGCACTTGGCGCATTATTCATCGTAGCAGGCATCATTGGCTTTATTGCCGGAACGATGAACCTGCTGTCGATAATCCTCATCCTGATCGGAGTTGCGGTTCTGGCCGCACAGCTCAGAAAGTGGATAACGGATAAGAAATCTTAAGTCTGCTTTGATCACCTGAGACATCATCCCGGTGATCATTTTTTGTGGTCTAAAAGCCGCTTTATATAGTATAATATTCTTTATGAGATTACTGATTACCAATGACGACGGGATACATTCGGACGGCATTGCAAGACTTGCAAAGTGTGCCGTTAAGTTTGGTGAGGTATGGGTTGTTGCGCCCGAAAGCGAAAGGAGTGCGGTGAGCCACTCGCTCACTCTCCGGCATGCCATTGATGTTTATCCGGTGAATGATTTTCCGGTCCCGGGTGTGAAGGCTTTTTCCTGTACCGGAATGCCTGCCGACTGCGTAAGAGTCGGGAGTCTTAATGTGATGCCGGAAAAACCCGATGTGGTTCTGTCCGGTATCAACAGGGGCTATAACATGGCTTCCGACATACAGTATTCCGCAACCGCCGGAGCTGCTTTTGAAGCTGCGTTTCAGGGATATCATCCCATAGCGGTCTCTGAAGGTTTTGATGACATTCACGAGACTACCGACAGATATCTGGAGGAGATCCTTGAAAAACTCCTTCATGAACCTGTTCCGGAAGGTTACATACATAATGTGAATTTCCCCTCGTGCAGGCTGTCCGAATGCAAAGGAGTCCTGTATGACAGGGCAGTGTCACCGCTCATGTTTTTCAGGGATCATTATAATGCGGTTGAGGAGCTGGAAAACGGCGGCGTGCGATACATGATAGAAGGCGTGCCTACGATGCAGGCTGAAGAAGGAAGCGATTTCAGGGCCATCCTTGACGGTTACGTGTCGGTCGGGATAGTCAATAATATCGGATACTGATCATAAATACGAGCGTTAAAAAGGAGCTCATATGAATTATTCAGAACTTATCAATACCAAATACTGTGAGCCGGCAGGCATCCTCACTTATCGCGTTGGCATGCCTCTCATACTGGACATCAATGACAGGTTCCTCAGCGAGCTGTGGATGAATGTGTCCAAGGAAGAGTTCATGGGACCGAATCTTGTCAAGGCATTTGATGAGTATAATCTGAAGGTTTTCTCGGCAGCGGTAAAAAGATGCGTCGAAACGGGCGAAGAGCAGACCGTTGATACGTGGAGGAACATGTTCACCGACTGCTGCGGCTATGACAAGGTTGCCGTAAAGAGCAGACTCGTTCTTGTTGAAAAGAAGGACGGCGAAGCAATCGTCTATGAAGGCATCCGCAACATCACCAATGAGATCAAGACCAAAGAACTCCTTGATGACACCGAGTACAGATACAAGAGCTCACTTGAGCAGATCAATATCTATAACTGGGAATACAGGATAGATACCAAGGAGATGCGTCCCTGCTACCGCTGCATGAGGGATCTGGGACTTCCTGCCGTGGTGAAGGATTATCCCGAACCGGCCATTGAGAATGGAATTTTTCCTCCCGATTATGCGGAGTTTTATCGCGAATACATGAAGAAGGTCGACCAGGGTATTTCCGTGCCCGAGGTTGACATTCCTCTCACGGTAGGACGCGTTCCTTTCCGTATCAAGTACACCATTGAACGTGATGAGTCGGGTAAGGCAATAAAGGCATTCGGTTCCGCAACGCTCATTTCGGAGACCGAGCTGGGCAATATAAGGGTCGATAATCAGATCATCGGAAGCCTTGCCGAGGAATACCGCTGCATATACCTCATGAACCTTGAGGATGATACCGTCAAGGTGGTCAAGGAAGACGGGATCATAACTCTTTGCGACAATCCCAAATGTGAGGATCTGTCGGGCATGCTTGTGTCCAAATTCCAGGAAGTGAACGAGGAGGAAAAGAAGAGGCTTCGTGATTCCGAGGCTCTTAAGAAGGATCTTTTCAGGGATCTTGACAAGAGAGAATTTGTCTATAAGGATCAGGATGCCGGACGCTGGGTCCGTATCGATTATCATGTCATAGAACGCAATGATTCGGGTGTGTCACGCATGCTGGTCACAGCTTCCGTGATCGATGATCTCCGTGCGCAGAAGATGGATGCCGATCGCATGATCGCTACGCAGAAGAAAGAACTGGAGGAAAGACAGACACTTCTTCTTACGGCCATCGACGAGGCAAACCGTGCGAACAAGGCCAAGACTTCTTTCTTTTCCAGGATGTCGCATGACATACGTACGCCGATGAATGCCATCACGGGATTCTCCAGACTTGCGATAGATGATATAGACAATAAGGAAAATGTCGAGGATTACCTGGAGAGGATAGTCTCTGCGGGCGATCATCTGATGAGTCTTATCAATGACATTCTTGACATGAGCAGGATCGAGAGCGGCAAGATGGAGCTTTCACCCGCTCCCGTCAAGCTCGTTGACATCCTTAATGAGTGTGCGGACATGATCCGCATCAGGATGAATGACAATAATCTTCATTTTGTCGTTGATGTGGATGGCATCGGTAATGATGTGGTCATGTGCGACAAACTGAGATTTTCGCAAGTCATCATCAACCTTCTCTCAAACGCATGCAAGTTCACTTACGAGGACGGAAGCGTCTTTCTGGAAGGCAGGGTGCTTGAGAGAAAATCGAATATTCTCTACGAGATCCGCGTCAGGGATACCGGCGTGGGAATGAGTGAGGAATTCGTTGAGCATATCTGGGATGCATATGCCAGAGAAAATACCGATTATGTCCAGAGGACTCAGGGCACGGGCCTTGGCATGTCGATAGTCAAGAATGTCATCAACATGATGAACGGAACTATCGATGTCAAGTCACGTCCCGGAGAAGGAAGCGAGTTTATCATCGAGCTTCCGTTCAAGTCAGCCTGGGGCGAGGATGTTACCACCGAGAAGGATACTGCGGTTAAAGACGCGATGAGCAGGGATTATTCCGGAAGGAAGGTCCTTGTTGTTGACGACACGATGCAGAATCTCAGATTGTGTGAGATCATCCTGGGCAAGTACGGATTCAGCGTGCTCACGACCGATAACGGCGTGGGAGCTGTGGAGATGGTCAAAAATTCCCAGCCCGGTGACATCGACCTTATCCTCATGGATGTGCTGATGCCCGTAATGGACGGTCTTGAAGCAACCAGGAAGATAAGGGCTCTTGATGATCCCGTGCTTTCAAGGATCCCCATCCTGGCGATGACCGCCAATGCTTTTGCCTCGGATGTTCAGGAGGCACTTGATGCCGGAATGAACGATCATATTCCCAAGCCGTTCAGAAAAGAAGAGCTGATAACCAAGATCAGTGTGTTTGTATGATAATCTTTTGAAAGAGTTTTTGTTTTGAAAAGTCATTCCATAATAGACAGTGAAAAAAATGATAACCTCGTGAAGCAGGCCTCATTCCTTGCGATCGCGGGTATCGTGAGCAGAATCATAGGGCTCCTGTACAGAAGCCCTTTGTCGGGTATCATAGGTGACCTCGGACTGGGTTATTATCAGTCCGCGTATAATTTCTATACCATAATCCTGATCATTTCTTCATACAGCATCCCTTCCGCAATCTCCAAGATAATTGCCCAGAAGCTTGCGCTAAAAGAATACAGGAATGCTCACAGGCTCTTTATCGGAGCCCTTGTTTACGTGCTGATAGTCGGTGCCGCAGCATCGCTCTTCCTCTTTTTCGGAGCCTCTCTTTTTGTGGAGGAAGCTGCGATACCTGTCCTCAGGGTGTTCGCCCCCACGATATTCGTATACGGTATACTCGGAGTTCTAAGGGGCTATTTTCAGGCACACAGGTCAATGTCACAGACTTCCCTGTCCCAGATAATCGAGCAGATAATAAATGCGATCGTCAGCGTCGGAGCTGCTGCGCTTTTCATAAGGATCACCATGGGCACGATGGAAGAGCCGGCGGATGAAGCGGGTCAGATCCTCAGGGCGGTAAGGGGCGCACAGGGTTCCGCACTCGGCACCGGACTCGGTGTCGTGGCTGCTCTTGCATTCATGGCTGCGGTCTATTTCGTTAACAGGTCGGACATTTTAAAAAGAGCATATGCTGACAAGACTGCCGGGACCGACAGTTACATGACCATATTCAGGACGATCATAGGCGTCGTGACGCCTTTTATAATGAGCACTGCGATATACAATGTGTTCAGTCCGATCAACAATAAGATCTTCTGTTCGTTCTATCCTGTCTGGAGGAATGTTTCCCAGGTTGTTACGACTTCACACTGGGGCATATTCCAGGGCAAGGCACAGGTCATTTCCAATATCCCGATAGCTTTTTCATCGGCGATGGCTGCTGCGATGATTCCCCAGGTAGCCGGATTCATCACTTCGGGTGACAAGGCTTCGGCGAGGAACCGCATAGCGCTTGGGGTGAAGACCACGATGCTGATCTCAATCCCCTCCGCAGCAGGGATATTCACTTTCGCAGGTCCGGTGATGCTCCTTCTTTTCCCTAACACAAGACCCAACATCACTCTCGGTTCATTGTGTCTGATGGCTCTTTCCGTGTCAGTCGTCTTCATTGCATTATCGACCCTGAGTTCCTCGATCCTTCAGTCCATCGGAAAACTCGGAACTCCGATAATCAATTCCCTGATCGCTTTGGGACTCCAGACCGTGCTCCTGATAATACTGCTCAAATTTACCGATCTCGATGTTTTCGCGGTCGCGATATCATATACGTTCTATGCTGTCATCATGTCCGTGTTGAATCAGCTGGCCGTAAGGCGCGCGATAGGATACAGGCAGGAGATCAGCAGGACTTTTGTAAGACCGCTTGCCTGCTCGATATTCATGTGTGTCATATCATACGGAGTTTACAGGCTGGTGCTTCTGGCTGTTCCGAATGAAAGGATCGCCGTTATCCCGGCAGTGATCGCAGCGGTACCGGTTTACTTTGTTCTTCTTGTCGTTCTTAAGTCGGTAAGTGAAAGAGAACTCAAGGCACTTCCCGGCGGAACGAGGATCTACGGAATACTTAAGAAGGTTCATCTCATCAGATAATCATGGCTTTTGACGGAATCACTACTGCGGCTCTGACCGCGGAACTGAATAAGAGATTATCGGGAGGGCGCATATCCAAGATAGCGCAGCCCGAGGGCGACGAGCTTCAGATCACCGTCAATACGGCAGAGGGCAATCTGAAGCTTCTTCTCAGTGCGGATGCCTCGCTTCCTCTCGTTTACATCACGGAGCAGTCCAAGAAATCACCTCTTAATGCTCCGAACTTCTGCATGGTCTTAAGAAAGCGGATCCAGGGCGGCCGCATCATCAGCGTGACCCAGCCCGGACTCGAAAGAGCAATCCGGATCGATGCCGAACATCTCGATGAAATGGGGGATGTGAAGAGAGTCAGCCTTGTCACTGAGATAATGGGCAAGCACAGCAACATCATCCTTACCGAAGATGATAACGGCAAAGAGCGCATCATCGATTCGATAAAGCACGTATCCGTGGCGGTAAGTTCAGTTCGTGAGGTTCTTCCGGGCAGAGAGTATTTCATACCGAACACTCAGGATAAATCCGATCTTCTGACCTCATCCGAAGAAAGTATCAGGGAGATTATATCCGGGTATCCCGGGCCTGTTTTCAAGGCTGTCTATACCTCTTTTACGGGACTTTCCCCGCTGATCGCTCATGAGATAGCGTTCAGGGCAGGTGTTGACGGGGATGCGTCTGTTTCGTCACTGTCGGAGACTGAGATGAATGGTCTGGTCACACAGCTTGTTTTGCTCTCAAAAGGCATCAAGGACGGGACGTTTGCTCCGTGCATAGCATATGTGAATGACAAGCCTGAAGAATATGAGGCGTTTGAACTCACGATGTATGAGGGTGCGGACGACAGGCTCGTGAGGATTGACTCCATCTCTGAAGTGCTCGAGCGTTTTTACGGGGAAAAGCAGCAGTATGTAAGGATGAACCAGCGTTCCTCAGATCTGAAGCGAGTGGTAAAGACTCTCATCGAAAGAGATTCACATACGTTAGACGAGCAGTTAAGGCAGCTGAAGAAAACCGAGGACCGCGATAAGTTCCGTATCTGGGGTGAACTGCTCAATGCGTTTGGATATTCGGCACAGGCAGGTGATAAGCAGCTTGTAGTCGACAACTATTATACCGGTGAAAAAGAGACCATTCCCCTTGATCCCACGCTCAGTGCGCAGGAGAATGCGGTAAAGTATTTTGACAGGTATACCAAGCTCAAGAGAACGGCAGAGGCCCTCGCGGTCCAGACCGAAAATGTTAAGTCCAGGCTTGAGCATCTTGAGTCGGTTCTTGCAAGCATCAATATCTCGGAGAGCGAAGAAGATCTTGCATGGATCAGAAGAGAATTGTCCGAGGCGGGATATATCAGGGAACATTTCGTGAAAGGAAAGCCCGTAAAACTCAAAGGCGAGCCCTATCACTACATCTCCTCGGACGGCTATGACATCTATGTAGGAAGGAACAATATACAGAACGACCAGCTTACCTTTAAATTCGCCGTGGGAGCGGACTGGTGGTTCCATGCCAAGAAGATCCCGGGTTCGCACGTTGTCCTGAAGGTAAAAGAGCCCGGTGAAGAACTTCCCGACCGCGCATTCGAAGAGGCGGCAGCACTTGCGGCTTACTACTCGGCAGGTCGTGACCAGAACAAGGTGGACATCGATTATGTCCTGAAAAAAGAAGTGAAGAAGCCTTCCGGGGCAAAGCCGGGGTTCGTTGTCTACTACACGAATTATTCGATGACGATCGCGCCGGACATAAGCAGTCTTAAGGAAGCGTGACTTAATTCCAATCTCTTTGACAGGTAATGAAACCAACGTGCGTGACTTAATCCGAAAACTGTGATATCTTAATAGTGTATGCGCTTTTTATGCGACAGGAGATCAATATGGTAAGATCCATGACCGGCTTCGGAAGAGCCGAAGTAATCGAAAACAACAAGAGATATACCGTAGAACTTAAGTCAGTCAACCACAGATATCTGGACCTCTCGGTAAAGACTCCGAGGGTTTTGGCATGTCTGGAGGGAAATGTCAGGGCCGAGATCAAGAAGTATCTCAGCAGGGGCAAGGTTGACGTATATATTTCATATGAGAATCTCGCGGAATCCGAAGCGGAACTGAAATATAACCATGATCTTGCTTCCAAGTATGCCGCATTCATAAAAGAGATCTCCGAAGAGTTCGGACTTGAGAATGACCTGCGTGCCACCAGACTTGCAAGCTTTCCCGACGTGTTCGAAGTCATTGAGGATACTGATGATGAGGATGAGCTCTGGGCAGGCCTTAAGAAGGCTGTTGACGGAGCGTGCGAGAAGATGGTTGAGGCAAGGAGCACCGAGGGAGAAAACCTTGTGAAGGACCTTGTTCCCAAGCTTGATAATCTTCTTTCGATAGTGGATTTCATTCAGGAGAGATCTCCGAAGATTGTTGAAGAGTACAGGGAGAAGATCTACGCAAGGGTGAAGGAGATACTCGGGGACAATACTCCCGATGAAGGAAGACTTCTTACCGAGGTGACTGTTTTTGCGGACAAGGTCTGCGTTGATGAAGAGATCGTAAGGCTCAGGTCCCATATCGAGACCATGAAGAAGGAACTTTCCGGAAACAGTGATGTCGGAAGAAAGCTCGACTTCATTGCACAGGAGATGAACAGAGAGGCCAATACAACTCTCTCCAAGACCACAGATCTTGAGATCTCCAATCGCGGGATCGAGCTCAAGACAGAGATCGAGAAGATCCGTGAGCAGATACAAAACATCGAGTGAGCTTAACAGGTATGAGCAATGGATAAAGGTATTTTAGTTGTAATATCAGGTTTTTCCGGTGCCGGCAAGGGCACCGTGGTCAAGAAGCTCCTGTCAGAAAGCGATGAGTACTGTCTTTCCGTTTCGATGACTACCAGAGCTCCGAGGCCCGGTGAGGTCGACGGCAAGGATTACTTCTTTGTTACAAAAGAAAAATTCGAGCAGACCATCGCTGAGAACGGACTTATCGAGCACGCGCAGTTCGTGGGTAATTACTACGGAACTCCCAGGGCTTACGTGGAGCAGAAGATAAACGAAGGCAAGAACGTCATCCTTGAGATCGAGATCCAGGGAGCGATGAACATAAAAAAGATCTATCCCGAAAGCGTCCTTCTTTTCATTACGCCTCCCACGGGCGAGGAGCTGGAGAGAAGACTCAAGGGCAGAGGTACCGAAACAGAGGATGTCATTGCCGGAAGGCTTTCAAGAGCAAGCGAAGAATCCGCGGGCATCGGGGAGTATGACTACATTGTCATAAACGATGATCTTGATAAATGTGTCGCCGATGTGATGGAGACGATACGCAGTGCCAAGAGAAAGCCTGCGAGACAGGAAACTTTTATAGAAGAGCTCCGAAAAGGGCTTGAAAAATATCACAGATGATCCGTTTATAACGGACACAGCCATAAAGGCAGAAGGAGAATTACTATTATGATGCTTCATCCCTCTTATGTTGACATGATGGACGCTGTTAACTCAGATGCGCCCGAAGGAGAAGAGATCGTTCAGAGCCGTTATTCCATAGTAATGGCATCTGCAAAGCGTGCTCGCCAGATCGTTTCCGGCGACGAGCCTCTTGCCGGCAAGCCCGATGAAAAGCCTCTTTCCATCGCTGTAGATGAGCTTTACGAAGGAGCAGTTCATATCCTTCCCGGAACCGGCGCAGAGCAGTAATGAAAATATTTTTCGTATCACTGGGATGTGACAAAAATCTGGTGGACTCCGAGAAAATGCTGGGCATTCTCTCGGGACGCGGGTACGAATTCACGGATGATGAGGAAGATGCTGATATCATCATCATTAATACGTGTTGCTTTATCGGAGATGCCAAGGAAGAAAGCATTTCCGAGATCATCCGTCTCGGAGAACTCAAGAAGACGGGGAAGCTTAAGTGCCTTATCGCCGGAGGATGTCTTGCTCAGAGATATATGGATGAGATATTTGCGAACCTTCCCGAACTCGATGCCGTCATAGGCACGATGTCCATCGGTTCGATCGCAGAGGTGCTTGATGAGGCCCTCGGCAATATCTCATCGGGGAATGCGGATCAAAAAGTATCAAGGGCTGAGGCTCTTGATGTTAAGCCGTATTCCGATATGAAAAGAAGTCTTACTACGGGCGGTCACTACGCATATCTCAAGATTGCGGAAGGTTGCAATAAGAGGTGTACATACTGCATCATCCCTTATGTAAGAGGCAGCTACAGGAGCATTCCGATGGAGGATCTTCTGAGTGAGGCAGAGCAGCTTGCCATGCAGGGAGTGAAGGAACTCATTCTTGTTGCACAGGAGACCACTCTTTACGGTACCGACATTTACGGTCACAAATGTCTTCCCGAACTGTTAAGAAAGCTCTGCGGGATCGATGGGTTAAAGTGGATCAGGATCCTGTATGCATATCCCGAAGAGATTACCGATGAGCTTATAGATACCATTGCCTCGGAAGATAAGATCTGCAGGTATCTCGACCTTCCCATCCAGCATATATCCGATGAGATTCTTAGGAAGATGGGCAGGAAGACCACGAGAAAGAGCATTGAGGAACTTATCGGGAAGATAAGGGAGCGTATCCCCGGCATGTGCCTCAGGACAACGCTCATTTCCGGTTTTCCCGGTGAGACCCGGGAAGAATTTGAGGAGCTGTACAGATTCGTCAATGAGACTGAATTCGACAGGCTCGGTGTTTTTACATATTCTGCTGAAGAGGGCACGCCTGCGGCACAGATGCAGGATCAGGTACCTTATGACATTGCCGCTAGGAGACGCGATGAACTGATGGAACTTCAGCAGGCCGTTACTTTTGACATTAACGAGACTCACGTTGGTGAGAAGCTCGATGTGCTTATAGAAGGATATCTTCCCGAAGACGGCATCTATGTGGGACGTACCTACAGGGATGCGCCGGGAGTCGACGGATTGTTTTTCGTGAAGGCTTCGCGGGAGCTCATGACCGGAGACATGGTCAGGGCCGAAGTCACCGAAGCTAACGGGTATGATCTGTCCGGAGTCATGATAGATGAGTGAAGACAAAAACGTAAAAAAACAGACATCGATCTGGAATATTCCAAACATCCTGACAATGTTCAGGATCTTTCTGATCATTCCTTTTGCGATCCTTCTGCTCGGCGGGCAGAGAGGATGGTTCGGAAGCAATCTTCTTATCCCTGACATCATCGCGGATGTGATCTTCGTCATCGCTTCGCTGACGGATCTGTTTGACGGAAGGATAGCGAGGGCGTATGGCCTTGTCACCAATTTCGGCAAGTTCATGGATCCTCTCGCGGATAAACTCTTAGTCTGCACGGCATTGATCGCTCTTGTTGACATGAACCGCATTCCCGCATGGATAGTGATGGTGATCATCGCAAGAGAATTCATCATAAGCGGATTCAGGCTCGTGGCGGCAGAAAAAGGCGTTGTGATCGCTGCGGGATGGTGGGGCAAGTTCAAGACCACATTCCAGATGATAATGGTGATCCTCATGATAGTGGAGCCTACTCTTGCTCTTATGGGAATGCCTCTTCTGATAGTTGATATCGTCATGTACATCGCGCTGGTTCTTACAGTGATCTCACTTATCGATTACCTGTATAAAAATCGTGGAGTACTTAAATGAACGCTGAGATAATCTGTGTTGGGACAGAGATCCTGCTCGGAAATATCGTGAACACAAACGCCGCATTCATTGCAGAGCGCATTTCGCGCCTCGGCATCGAATGCTACAATCAGTGCGTCGTCGGTGACAACATGGACAGATGCATTGCTCAGCTTAAGGACAGTTCCTCAAGGAGCGACATCATTATTTTGTCCGGAGGACTGGGACCGACGGAAGACGACATCACCAAAGAAGCGGTGGCGAAGTTTCTGCGCCTTCCCCTTGTGGAGGATGAAGCCAGCCGTAAGAGCATTGAAGCTTATTTTGCAAAAAGAGGAAAAGAGCCTACCGAGAACAACTGGAAGCAGGCACTTCTTCCGAAGGGAGCCAAAGCTGTTCCGAATGATAACGGCACCGCTCCCGGCATCATAATTGAAACCAAGAACTGCAAGTACATACTTCTTCCGGGACCTCCCATCGAGCTTGAGGCAATGTTTGATTCACAGATCATGCCTTATCTCCGGGGACTTGGGGCTGGAGCTATCTTTTCCCGGACGGTGAAGATCGTCGGAGTCGGAGAGAGCGAAGCTGAGACCATGATAAAAGACATGATCGATGCGCAGACCAATCCCACGATCGCAACTTATGCCAAGACTGCCGAAGTGCATATCCGCGTGACTGCATTCGGATCCGATGAAAAAGAGGCCAGGAAGCTCGTAAAGCCCGTCGTGAAGGAGCTTAAGAGCCGCTTCGGAAATAATGTCTATGCAGCCGAAGAGGAAGTCTCTCTCGAACAATCCGTGGTAGAACTTCTCGCAACCAACAAAATGTCTCTTTCGACCGTGGAGTCCTGTACGGGAGGAATGATCTCGTCGATGATCGTAAACATTCCAGGGGCATCGGACGTCCTTAAGTGCGCTTTTGTCACATACTCCAACAAGGCCAAGAGAAAGCTCGTAGGTGTGAAGAAGGGCACTCTCGATAAATACGGTGCAGTATCGAAACAGACAGCAACCGAGATGGCAAAAGGCGGAGCCGAAACAGCCAAGAGTGATGTATGCATAGCAGTCACGGGGCTTGCGGGACCTGGCGGTGCAACCGACACCAAGCCTGTAGGACTTGTATATATAGGCTGCTGCATAAAGGGCGAGGTCAGGGTCCGCGAATTCCATTTTTCGGGTGACCGTACCAAGATCCGTACCTTATCTGCCAAAAATGCACTTATTCTTGCAAGAGAATGCATTCTGGAATATATCAGCAAGGTTGATTTCGGCTGATCTGAAATTTTAATTGCAAAAAAGTCACCGTCACCGTCAAAGCGTGGCGGTGGCATCATATATATCTGAAATCATATCTTAAATCCGCATGCATTTTCCGGGCATGCGATGGCGGCTTCAGGCTGACCGGCAGCATATCCATGGTCTCCGCCGCCCCGCGGACTTTCTGCGGTCCGTTTCATTAGTCCAAAATTTCGGACACTTATCATGTTATTATTTTTTTGGTTGACAAGAGTGAACAGATGTTCTAATATCTAATACGAACATTCGTTCCTGCATGATCATTTTTTCGGAGATCATGCCTATACGTTTCACAACGTGGAAAGGAAATAAATGGCTAATTCTATGGAAAATCCTAATGTAAACGCTGAGAAGAAAAAGGCTCTCGAGGCAGCACTCGGACAGATTGAGAAGCAGTATGGCAAGGGCGCGGTCATGAGACTTGGTGAGCCCGGTGCTCAGATGAAGGTTGAGACCATACCTACCGGATCTATCAGCCTTGACCTTGCACTCGGACAGGGCGGAATACCCAAGGGAAGGATCGTGGAGATATACGGACCCGAATCCAGTGGTAAGACCACGGTCACTCTTCACATGATAGCGGAGGTCCAGAAGCGCGGCGGCATCGCAGGTTTCATTGATGCGGAACATGCACTTGATCCCGTATATGCCAAGAACATCGGCGTTGACATAGATAATCTTTACATTTCGCAGCCCGACAGCGGCGAACAGGCCCTTGAGATCGCTGAGACCATGGTCCGTTCAGGCGCTATAGACATAGTTGTAGTCGACTCTGTTGCCGCACTGGTTCCCAAGGCTGAGATCGAGGGAGACATGGGTGATGCACACATGGGACTCCAGGCCAGGCTCATGAGCCAGGCGCTCCGCAAGCTCACCGCAGTGATCAGCAAGTCCAACTGTGTTGTGATCTTCATTAACCAGCTCCGTGAAAAGCTCGGCGTCATGTTCGGTAATCCTGAGACCACGACGGGCGGACGTGCTCTTAAGTTCTATTCATCCGTCAGACTTGACGTACGCCGCATTGAGTCCATCAAGCAGGGTGGTGAGGTCATCGGTAACAGGACAAGGGTCAAGGTCGTTAAGAACAAGGTTGCTCCTCCTTTTAAGGAAGCAGAGTTCGACATCATGTTCGGAAAGGGTATCTCCATGATAGGCGATATCCTCGATGTGGCCACAAATGCGGATATCATCGTTAAGTCCGGCGCATGGTTTGCATATAAGGGCGAGAAGATCGGCCAGGGCAGAGAGAATGCCAAGCAGTACCTTGAGGAGAACCCGGCTGTTCTTGCCGAGATCGATAAGGCAGTCAGGGAGCATTACGGACTTGAGGGAGCGGGAGAAGCGGCATCCGCAGATGATAAGACTTCAGGCGAAACTTCAAAGTCTGCCAAGGCCGATAAGGCTTCCAAGTAACGGATTGTCCAAAGAGGCGCAAGATGCTCGTTAAGCAGGTGATCAAATGCGGGAAGTCCAGGAGCATTGTAAAACTCGAATCCGGTCTTAGTTTTCCGTTGTATTCATCAGAGCTTGATAAATTTGATACTAAGGAAGGCAGTGATCTCTCCGATGGGTCGTTACAGACGATAATGACTCAGATCCTGCCTTCCAGATGTATAAAAAGGGCTATGAATCTCCTTCAGAAGAAGACATTTGCCGAGGGTGAACTGGCCGGAAAGCTTAGAGACGGCGGATATCCGGATGAGATAGTGGAGAAGGCCATTGAGTATGTGAAGTCATACGGATACATCGATGACGTAAGATATGCTTCGGACTACATAAGATACCATTCCTCACAAGGCAGGGGTAAGAACAGGATCAGGATGGAACTTCGTGCGAAGGGAGTATCCGATCCTGATTTTGATAAGGCATGGAATGACACGGAAGAGCTTGGTCTCATCGAAGACAGCAGAGCCGCCGTGCACAGGCTCCTTGAGAAAAAGCATTTTTCACAGGACATGGATCCTTCCGACAAGAATAAAGTCGCGGCTTTTCTTATGAGAAGAGGTTATTCTGCGGAAGAGATCTTTAGTGAGATGAAGACTTTCACTTGACATAATTGTCATAAAAATCTAATATAAATCTGTTGTACTATGACAATTTTATAAGGAGGTGTCCTGTATCATGCCTACTGGTATATGGATCGGGATCCTCGTTGCTACTGTGATCATTTCGGTACTTGCTACAGCTGCTCTTACTTCTTCTAAGATGAAGAATCAGGCTGATGGTGTTATAGGAAATGCAGAAAAGAGAGCACGAGAGATCATCGATGAAGCTCTTAAGAAGGCAGAATCAGAGAAGCGTGAGGCATCCATCAAGGCTCAGGAAGACGCACTTCGCGTCAAGAATGATGTTGACCGTGAGGTCAAGGAACGCAGAGCCGAGGTGACCAAGTCCGAGCGCAGGATTCAGCAGAAGGAAGAGTCAGTCGACAAGAAACTCGACAATATCGAGAGACGTGAACAGTCAATTTCGGCAAGGGAGGAAAATCTCAAGGCTAAGGAAGCTCAGATTTCCAAACTCAATGAAGAGAGACTGCAGGAACTGGAAAGGATTTCCGGATTAACCTCTGAACAAGCAAAAGAACACTTATTAAGTATTGTTGAAGAAGACCTGAAACATGAAGAAGCCCTGATGATCAAAGAAGCTGAGAACAGGGCGAGGGAAGAAGCCGATAAGAAGGCGAGGGAGATCGTCATCACGGCAATTCAGAGATGTGCTGCAGATCACGTCGCTGAAAGTACTATTTCCGTAGTACAGCTTCCCAGTGAAGACATGAAGGGAAGGATCATCGGACGAGAGGGCAGGAACATCAGAACCCTCGAGACAATGACAGGTGTTGAACTCATTGTTGATGATACCCCCGATGCGGTTGTTCTTTCTGCATTTGATCCTGTCAGGAGAGAAGTTGCCAGGATAGCGCTTGAGAAACTTATTGTGGACGGACGTATTCATCCCGCGAAGATCGAGGAGATGATCCAGAAGGCCCGCAAGGAAGTTGACCAGACCATCAAGGAGGAAGGCGAAGCAGCTGTCCTCGAGGTCGGTGTGCACGGACTTCATTCCGAACTGGTTAAGCTTCTCGGACGTATGAGATATCGTACCAGTTACGGTCAGAACGTCCTCAAGCATTCCATCGAAGTTGCCCAGCTCTCCGGACTCATGGCTGCAGAACTCGGCCTTGATGTCAAGACTGCAAAGCGCGCAGGATTATTGCATGATATCGGTAAGGCTGTCGATCATGAGATCGAAGGTTCCCATGTACAGCTCGGTACTGATCTGTGCCGTAAGTATAAGGAAAGCCCCACCGTCATCAATGCGGTTGAAGCTCACCATGGCGATGTTGAACCTCAGACTCTCATCGCATGCATCGTTCAGGCAGCTGATGCGATTTCGGCAGCACGCCCCGGTGCGAGAAGAGAGACACTGGATATCTACACCAATCGCTTAAAGCAGCTTGAAGAAATCTCCAACAGTTACAAAGGTGTTGAAAAATCTTTTGCTATTCAGGCAGGTAGGGAAGTCAGAGTCATGGTCGTGCCCGATCAGATTTCGGATGCGGACATGGTGATACTCGCGAGAGACATATCGAAGCAGATTGAAGACGAGATGAAATATCCCGGACAGATCAAGGTCAATATCATCCGCGAGAAGAGGGTTGTGGATTACGCTAAATAAACCCTTGCCGGTTTCTGAAACTACAATTACACATGGAAAAAGACAGTTGCCTCGTGCAGCTGTCTTTTTTTCTGCTCCGATGTGTTTTTTACGATACTATTTGTCCTTTACAAATCGTGAATCGTTAGTGTAGAATAGCACAGGTATGGATTGTATACGATTATGCAATGTTGGAGGAAGTTATGTCTAAGCCTTATGCTGAAATGTCGAAAGAAGAGCTTGAAGCACTTCATGCACAGCTGAATCAGGAATATCAGGATGCCAAGGGAAAGGGACTTGCACTTAATATGGCAAGAGGAAAGCCCTCACCCGCGCAGCTTGACATGGGAATGGATTTTCTGAATGTGATCAATTCGGAAAGTGACATGCTCGCAAGTGATAATTCCGATACCAGGAATTACGGCGGGATGGATGGAATCCCCGAGGCCAAGAAACTCATGGCTGACATCATGGAAACAAGGCCAGAGAATGTCATTGTATGCGGCAATGCTTCCCTTAATATTATGTATGATACATTTTCGAGAGCCTTCACTCACGGCTTTCTCGGCAATACTCCCTGGTGCAAACTTGAGAAGGTTAAATTCCTTTGCCCTGCGCCCGGATATGACAGACATTTTGCAATCTGCCAGCATTTCGGCATCGAGATGATCACCATCCCCATGACCTCTTCGGGACCCGACATGGATCTTGTTGAGGACTGGGTTTCAAAGGACGAGGCTGTTAAGGGCATCTGGTGTGTGCCTAAGTATTCGAATCCTCAGGGTATTACCTATTCTGAGGAGACCGTAAAGAGATTTGCCGCATTAAAGCCCGTTGCTGCAGATTTCAGGATCTTCTGGGACAACGCATATGCCATTCATCATCTCTATGAAGAAGAAAGCCGCCAGGACAGGATACCTGACATAATATCCGAATGCGAGAAGGCAGGCAATCCCGACATGGTCTTTGAGTTCTGTTCAACTTCAAAGGTCACATTTGCGGGTTCCGGCATTTCCGCGATCGCATCGTCTGTCGCAAACCTTGATGACATGAGAAAGTCCATGACGATCCAGACCATAGGTTACGACAAGATCAATCAGCTTCGCCACGTAAGATACTTCAAGGATATTAACGGCATAAAGGCTCACATGATGAAGCACGCATCGCTTCTTCGCCCCAAGTTCGAAGCATGTGAGGATGTTCTTGAAAAGGAACTGAACGGAACCGGCATTGCCGAATGGACGATCCCCAACGGCGGATATTTCATCTCACTTGACGTAATGCCCGGATGCGCCAAGAAGGTCGTGGCTCTGTGCAAGGAAGCCGGAGTTACTCTTACCGGTGCAGGCGCTACATATCCTTATAAGAACGATCCCAAGGATTCAAATATCAGGATAGCACCTTCTTATCCTTCACCCGATGAGATGGCTCAGGCAACGGATCTGCTCGTTCTCTGCGTCAAGCTTGCGGCAGTGGAGCAGCTGCTTGCTGTATAATTTCATTAATTCGTGAGACGGGACAGTTCTTTATGTCCCGTCTATACTTTTATATCGCGGGTCCTGTCGTGACGAGAATATCTCCTTCCCGAAGCACCAGGCGGAATCACCTGTCTGGAGCAATTTTCAGTTCTTGCCGCAGGCCACTCACTTCGTTCGGGCCAGGCGAACGTGATTCTTCGCAGGCGCTTCGACGTTGATATTCTCATTCACACCACCCGCGAAAAAACAGAAAGACTAAGTAGTATTGATTTCTATAGAAAAAATACTGGAGCTTGAAGATGGACGAAATAAAGAGAATAGACAGACAGCTTGTTCATAAGGGCAAGGTGATAGATTTTTATCAGGATACGATGCTCATGCCGGACGGAAATACCGTCAAGTGGGATCTCATAGATCACGACGGTGCAGTTGCGGTTGTTGCGGTCCGTGAGGACGGAAAGCTTCTGATGGTCCGTCAGTACAGGAATCCACTTGACAGATATACTCTTGAGATCCCTGCCGGAAAGCTCGATACCCGCGATGAGGATCCGAAGAGTGCAGCGTTACGTGAGCTTTCCGAAGAGACCGGATTTGTCTGTGATGATATCGAATACCTCACGACCATATACACGACCGTTGCATTCTGTAACGAAAAGATTGGACTGTATCTTGCCAAAGATCTCAAGGACAGGCATCCACAGCATCTCGATGAAGATGAATACATCGATCTTGAAGCCTACACTCTTGATGAGCTCAGACAGATGATTTATGAGGGCAGGATCCAGGACTCCAAGACCATTGTCGGAATACTTTTGTACGCATCAAAATATCACCTATAATTTATTAAGATTATGGGGAGGGACTTGTGGTTGCAAGTCCCTCTTTTTATGCATTTTTACAACATATTGTGGTGTAAAAAAATCGTAGAATTTTCCGTATTTTTCTTATGCTTTTTGTCGCTTGAATATTTTTTTTGCGTTTTTTATAATGCGATTTGTCGCTTAAGGCGCTTTACATAAAGTTCCATAATACGGATGACAAATATGGCACGGAAGCCGGTTAGGAATTGTTCAATTGATGGGGAAATATCTGGATCTTTTTACAAGGTATCTCGCTGATGAAAAGAAGATGTCCGAGAATACCATTCAGTCATACAGAAGAGATCTGAGCAGACTTGAGAGTTACTGCAGCGATCTTGCGATAGACGATCTTAGCGAAGTTACAGAACACAATCTCGAAACATATATCGATTATCTCGAGGCAGGAGAGTTCAAGTCTTCCACCATTTCAAGGAATGTAGCTTCGATCCACGCATTTTATTCATATCTGTATACGCTTCATGAAGTTGATGAAGATGTATCAAGGGGACTTGCGGGTCCGAAGGTTGAACGCGTAAATCCCGATATCCTTACCGAAGATGAAGTGGTAAGGCTTCTTGATGCACCCTTAGGTAATGACCCCAAGGGACTCAGGGACAAGGCAATGCTCGAAGTCATGTATGCTACAGGCATCAAGGTTTCTGAGCTTATCAAACTGAAACTGAGCGATCTTGATCTTAAGACGGACATGCTTTCCGTTAACGGCCGCAACATTCCCCTCGGAAGACATGCAAGGAATGCGATGATGGCTTATCTTGAGAATGCCCGCATGGCACTCATAGCAGATCGCGACAGTCAGGTTATGTTCCCCAACTATCAGGGTGAAGAGATGTCCAGACAGGGTTTTTGGAAGATACTCAAGTCCTACGTTAAGGATGCGGGAATAGAAAAGGATGTGACCCCCTGCCTGCTCCGTCACAGCTTTGCGGCTCATCTCATAGAGCACGGCGCCGATATCAAGAGTGTTTCCGTCATGCTGGGGCATTCGGATATCTCCACCACTCAGGTCTATGCAAGAATGGCGCAGAATTCGCTCCGCAAGACCTATGCCGGAGCTCATCCGAGAAATTAAATATACCTGTCCACGGTTTTGAAAAACATAGGCTTTCGGGACATGCACTTATCGTTTGCACAAGTACGAACTATATAATATAATGCAAAAGTGTCGTTAATGGGACCTTGCAATAATAAGGAACCTGCCCGGCAAAAGAACAGCATTTTTACATTATGCAAAGGAAACGATAATCATGTCATTTGAATTCATTAAGAAACTGCCTACTCCCGATGAGATAAGAGCAGAGTATCCTGTTCCCGAGAAATTAAGGGAGATCAAGAAAGCGCGCGATGCCGAGATAAAGGATGTTTTTTCCGGCAAGTCCGATAAGTTCCTTGTTATCATCGGACCCTGCTCCGCGGACAATGAAGATGCTGTATGCGACTATGTCGGCAGGCTTGCGAGCATCTACGACAAGGTAAAGGATAAGCTGATCCTTATCCCCAGAATTTATACCAACAAGCCCCGCACGACCGGTTCGGGTTATAAGGGCATTGTTCATCAGCCGGATCCCCAGAAGGAAGTTGATTTCCTTGCCGGACTGGTTGCAATGAGACATATGCACATCAGGGCTGTCGAGGAGACGGGTCTTACGCCCGCCGACGAGATGCTCTATCCCGAAAACTGGAGATACGTTTCCGATATCCTTTCATATGTGGCTATCGGAGCGCGTTCGGTCGAGGACCAGCAGCACAGGCTTACCGTTTCCGGATTCGATGTTCCTGCGGGAATGAAGAACCCCACAAGTGGCGATCTGTCCGTAATGATGAATTCCATCTATGCGGCTCAGCACGCCCATTCCTTCATTTACAGGGGATGGGAGGTTAAGACCACGGGCAACAAGGAAGCTCATGCAGTGCTCAGGGGAGCTACCAATAAGCATGGTAATAATACTCCCAATTATCATTATGAGGATCTTGTCAGAGTCCTGGACATGTACAACAAGATGGACCTGGTAAATCCTGCGGTAATCATTGACTCCAATCATTCTAATTCTGACAAGCAGTTCAAGCAGCAGATCAGGATCGTCAAGGAGGTAATGCACAACCGCTCAATTAATCCTGACATCAAAAAGCTCGTAAAGGGCGTCATGATAGAAAGCTATATCGAAGAAGGAAGTCAGAAGATCGGAGAAGGCGTCTACGGCAAGTCCATCACGGATCCCTGCCTTGGATGGGCTGACTCTGAAAGACTGATCTACGACATAGCAGATCTCGTAGATTAAGAAAGACGACAGGTCCGTTGTTCCGGAGGATCTTAAGTCTTTCGGAACGGAATTACACATGGACCATCGTTTTGAAAAAACAATAATAAAGCTGTTGCCTGTGATCATCATGATCCCGTGCATTTTGTGTGCGATACTTGCAGCGAAAGTATCACTTCTCGAGGATCGCATTGAGGGAAGAGAAAGCTATGAGGAACTCGGATACCGTGAGTCCAGACTCGTGCAGCTTTCCTGGTATGATGAGAACGCCGGTGGCATTAGTGATGACAGTATTGCCGGATCCGGTCGGACTTCCGAACTTCAGGAGCCCTGTGAGGAAACCGGGAATGTCTATGTTCCGGGGAATTATGTTTCGCAAGTAGCGGATGCAGGCGGCATGGTCAATTATGCATCGGAGACGGAATGGGACGGAATTCACAGAGTCTACCTGACATTCGATGACGGTCCCAGCATATATACCGATGATATTCTTGACATTCTGGCTGAATATGACGTCAAAGCAACTTTCTTCGTCATAGGAAGAGAAAATACCGCTTCATATGCCAGATATCTCCGCATTTTGGAAGAGGGACATACTCTCGGAATGCATTCATATTCACATGTCTACAGCGAGATTTATGCATCACCCGAAAGCTTTGCGGAAGACACATCCAGGATAAGACAGCTTCTTGAGGATGTGACCGGAGTTTCTCCGAAGTTCTACCGCTTCCCGGGCGGAAGTTCCAACGACGTCAGTGCGACCGACGTGAACATTCTTGCAGATTACCTGGATTCCCAGGGAATAGTGTATTTTGACTGGAATGTTTCAAGCCAGGATGCAAGCGGTCAGTACCTGACCCCCTATCAGATCACGCAGAATGCAATAAACGGAATACAGGACAGGCCCGTGACCGTGATCCTGCTCCATGACACTGCGGCAAAGTGGACTACGGTTCAGGCACTTCCGGGCATCATAGAAGCAATACAGGCAATGGATAATACCGTCATTCTTCCTATTACGGATGACACGACGGTCATTCATCACAATATCTGATCTTTGACCTGACCATCCCCGTTAACGGGGATTTCAATAAAATATATGGAGGTAACAAATGGGTTTTTTCGGTGAATTAAAACAGGATCTGTCCCTGGTTGCCGGCGGCGAGAAAAAGAAAGAAAAAGCCGGAGAAGAAGCGGACAGAATACTCGCTGATGCTGAATTAGCCGGACTTGATGAAGCTGAAAGCATCATGAAGCAGACTTCTCTTGATGATTACGGTTTCGGAGAAGAAAATGACGACGTGTCTGCACTTCTGAAGGACCTCGTATCGGATCTGGGCGGTGAGGATCTTCACTCTCCCGAGGCTGAAAAGAGTGATGATGCTTCGGACGCAGGCGATGACATTGACTCCATCCTTGCAGGACTATTACCTGAAGAAGCTCCTGTAGATGAGACGGCAACAGAAGAACCGGCAGCACCTGCTGACGATGATAATGCGGATGAGCCTTCACAGAAAGCTGAAGAGGAACTGTTTGCAGTAGATATCAAGGCAGAAGACATCCCTGCTGAAGAAGATATCCCCGCAGAAGAAGAGATACCTGCAGAGGAGATAAGCGAAGAAGCATCTGCTGAAGAAGCTGCTTCATATGAAGACGCTGAACCTGCCGCAGAACCTGCATCCGGCGATAAGATCACAGAGGAGATACTTGCAGGTCTTTCTTCAGAAGCTCAGGATGCACCTGAAGAGGAAGCGACTGAGGAGATGTCCGATGATCTCAGTTCCGCACTTGATCTTGCCTTTGCGTCACTTGACAAGAAGGAAGAGGCAGCAGCTGCGGAGGAAGAGTACGGATCCGATGAGGAACTTTCCTCGGAGGAACCGGCTGAAGAGGAAGATGCTTCAGCAGAAGACGATACCGAAACAGATGATCCGGATGAACCGGTAGACAATACAGATACCAAAGGAGCATATGAAATGGAAGCAGGAACTTATTCAGACGAAACATCAGTCATCACCGCGGGAATGATCGTAAACGGTGATGTGGAATCAGCAGGATCCCTTGATCTTCTCGGCAAGGTCAACGGTGATGTCAGCGTAAAGGGCAAGCTTAATGTGACCGGACATATCGTAGGCAATTCCGAAGCAAAAGAAGTATTTGCCGAGAATGCGAAGATCACCGGTAATGTCACCAGCGAATCTTCCGTCAAGATAGGTGCAGGAACCGTCATCGTCGGAAACATTTCAGCATTCAGTGCAGCTATCGCAGGTGCAGTCAAGGGTGACATCGATGTTCACGGTCCCGTCATTCTGGATTCTACCGCGATCGTCATGGGAAATATCCGTTCCAAGTCGGTTCAGATCAATAACGGTGCCGCACTTGAAGGTATCTGCTCACAGGCATATGCTGAAGTCAGCCCTACCGCATTCTTTGATGATTACAAGCCTGAGACCAAGCCTGAGAAGAAGACCAGAAAGAAGACCGAAGAGAACTGATAAGGCCATTTATGTAGGCAGGAGGATCGTATGAGAATATTATTAAAGCTCAGCGGCGAAGCACTTGCAGGACCTTCAAAGACAGGATTTGACGAACCTACCGTAAGGATGGTCGCAGATCAGATCAAGGAGATCACTGACAAGGGAACACAGGTCGGAATAGTGATCGGCGGAGGCAACTTCTGGAGAGGAAGAAGCTCCGAGAACATGGACAGGACCAAGGCAGACCAGATAGGAATGCTCGCCACGGTCATGAATGCACTGTATGTCTCCGAGATATGCAGATCCGTGGGACTTAAGACAGACATCCTCACTCCTTTTGTCATCGGCGCTTTTACCGATCTTTTTTCCAAGGACAAGGCAAACGAAGCGTTTGAAAAGGGACATGTGGTGTTCTTCGCAGGAGGAACCGGACATCCCTACTTTTCAACCGATACGGGTGTCGTGCTGAGAGCTGTTGAGGTGGAAGCGGATCAGATCCTTCTGGCTAAATCCATCGACGGAGTGTATACCGCAGATCCTGCCAAGGATCCGAGTGCCACAAGATATGACAGTGTAAGCATCGATGATGTCATTGCGGGTAATCTTCAGGTTGTTGACATGACGGCCTCGATCCTTGCAAGGGATAATAAGATGCCGATGTGTGTGTTCTCGCTCAATGAGGAAAACAGCATCGTGAACACTCTGTACGGAACATTTAACGGAACCAGGATCACTGTCTGATAATACTTAATACCGGAGGAATGCATATGGATGCCAGATTACAGGCTTATGAAGAGAAGATGAAGAAGACCCTCGATTTCCTTAACGAGGAGTATGCTGCGGTTCGTGCGGGAAGAGCAAATCCCCACGTGCTCGACAAGATAAAGGTCGATTATTACGGAACTCCCACTCCCATTCAGCAGGTGGGCAATGTATCCGTTCCCGAGGCTCGCATCATTCAGATAGCACCCTGGGATAAGACCATGCTCAAGGCTATTGAGAAGGCCATCCTTACCTCCGATATCGGAATCAATCCTCAGAACGACGGAAGCATCATCAGACTTCAGTTCCCTGAGCTTACAGAGGAAAGACGTAAGGATCTGGTCAAGGATATCAAGAAGAAGGCTGAAGAGGCTAAGGTTGCTCTCAGAAACGTAAGAAGAGACGGCAACGAAGAGTTCAAGAAGCTTGGAAAGGGCGAGATCTCCGAGGATGAGGCTGCCGATCTTACCGACGGTCTTCAGAAGCTTACCGACGATTATATTGCAAAGATCGACAAGTCTCTCGAAGAAAAGACCAAGGAGCTTATGACTGTATAATGGCTAACGTTCCGGAGCATCTTGCGATAATCTTAGACGGAAACGGCAGATGGGCCAAGAAAAAGGGCCTTCCCAGAAATGCGGGTCATGTTGCCGGAGCACGTGTCCTCGAGGACATGTGTGAGGTCGTATGGGACAAGGGGATCAAGTATTTCACCGTATATGCTTTCTCCACCGAGAACTGGAACAGGCCTTCCGATGAAGTTGCCGCTCTCATGAAACTTCTTCGTGATTACATGAAGAATTCGGTAAAGCGCGCAATGAAGAACAACTTGCGTGTGAGAGTGATCGGTGACAAGAGCGGACTCGATGAAGATCTGCAGGATTCGATAAGAACTCTTGAAGAAGCTACGGAGTTAAATACAGGTCTTAATTTCACAATAGCACTTAATTACGGCGGAAGAGACGAGATCGTCAGGGCTGTGAGAAAGCTTGCTTCCGAAAAAGACATAGATTTTATGAGGGGTCTGACTGATAAGGATCTGAGCTGCGCACTTGATACTGCGGGAATGCCCGATCCTGATCTTCTTATACGTACATGCGCCGAGGAGAGAATATCCAATTTTCTGCTCTGGCAGCTTGCCTACAGTGAGTTCTATTTTGCGGATGTCGCATGGCCTGATTTCAATGAGGCTGAACTCGACAAGGCACTTGAAAGTTACGCTTCCAGGACAAGACGTTTTGGCGGACTTGTCAAGGGCGAAGAGTAAAACAGGAGACCTTAATGTTCATCAAGAGACTTATAAGCGGTATCGTTTTAGTGATCGTTCTGGGGTTTGCTTTTGCCTTCGGCGGTTATTTTCTCAACACATTTCTGCTTATCATTTCACTTATAGGATATGCGGAGCTTGTAAAGGCTCTCTGTTCGGAGACGGAAAAGCGCAAGCTCAACGGGCCCGATGTCATTGCGGTCATCTCGATCGTTCTGTATTATATTGCAGTCACGTTCACTTTCAATTACACATTCCTGATACTGGTCATAGGCGGATTCGTTCTGATGGAACTTGTATGGTTCGTGCTCAAGTTCCCGAAATATTCGACCGACAGGATTGTAAGGACGATCTTCTCCCTGCTGTATTGCCCCGTCATGCTCAGCTTCATATACATGCTGCGCAATCTTGACGGAAGGGAGTATTTCGTCTGGGTCGTTCTCATTGCCTCCTGGGGATGTGACACACTTGCTTACTGCAGCGGCATACTCTTCGGAAAGCATCATCCTTTCCCTCAGCTTTCTCCCAAGAAATCCACCGAGGGATGCATAGGGGGCATAATAGGAAGTGCGGTGCTCGGAGCACTGTTCGGTTTCTTTTATGTGAGCAGGTTCATCCAGGATTCATACATTGTTCCTAAGCTTGCGATCATCTGCGGGACCGGAGCTCTCATGGGAATGGTCGGTGATCTTGCGGCATCCGGCATAAAGCGTAATAATAACATCAAGGATTACGGATCACTGATACCCGGTCACGGAGGCGTGATGGACAGGTTCGATTCCATGATACTGTGCGGACCGGCTGCATATATCCTGACTTACCTGCTGGTTTCAATGTAACGCGAAGGACGGTTCTCCCGTTTCGTCTCGAAACCGGGCGGCCGTCCTTTTATCTTGAAGATTTACGGTCAACGGAGTTTTAGCCATGAACATGATATTTTCGCTTATCTGGTTCATCATCATATTTTCCATCGTGGTCACTTCCCATGAATTCGGTCACTTCATCATCGCCAAGGCAAGCGGCATAAGGGTGAATGAATTCCTTGTGGGACTCGGCCCGGTGCTGTTTAAGTTTAAAAAGGGCGAGACTACATACAAGATCTGTCTTCTTCCTTTGGGAGGTGCCTGCATATATGACGGTATGAATGAGCTGGAAGAAGATGTGGTCCTGGGCACGGAGCAGACTCAGCAGGAGCAGTCCGGAGAAGAGAAAGACAAGTCAAAGTTTTTGAACGCTTCACCGTGGATCAGGTTCGCCGTCCTGATAGCAGGTCCTCTTTTTAACTTCATTCTCGGATTCATAGTTGCATTCGTCATGGTCAACATGATCGTGATAAGGGAACCTGTGATAACGGAGCTTGTCGAAGGCGGAGCTGCACAGAGTGCGGGATTGCTTCCGGGTGATAAGATAGTTGCCCTTGACGGTGAGAGGATCTATCTGTACGACGAACTCACTGTCTATACCTCTCTTTATCACGGCGGTGAAGTGCTGATCACGTATGAAAGAGACGGTCAGGTGTCAAACCTTGTGCTGACTCCGATCTATGATGAGGAATACGGAAGATATCTGTTCGGAGTGATAAATGACACATATGTTGAGGAACTGCACGGGACCGATGCATTCAGGTATACCTGGTATGAGATGAGATACAATGTGAGGATGGTGTGGAAGAGCCTCGGTGGCCTCATCACAGGCAGACTCTCACGTGAAAATGTCGCAGGTCCTGTCGGCGTGGTCAACATGGTGGGAGACATCATAGAAGAGACCAGTCCTTACGGATGGCAGACAGTGCTTGTCAACATGCTTAATCTTATGCTTCTTCTGACAGTTAACCTGGGAGTCTTCAATCTGCTTCCCGTACCTGCACTTGACGGCGGAAGACTTCTGTTCGTCATACTGGAGATACTGAGAGGAAAGCCCGTTCCACCCAAAAAAGAAAGCTATGTGCATCTTGCGGGAATGGTCCTTTTGCTGATAATCGTGGTCGTGGTGTTCTTCAATGACATTCACAATATATTTTTCTGATACAGTTATCTGATACCTGAATTGGGGAGATCTCATGAAGAAAATATCCGTTCTCGGTTCCACCGGATCGATAGGAACCCAGACTCTCGAAGTGGTAAGACAAAATCCTGATAAGCTTAAGATCACTGCCATCTCTGCAGGCAGCAATGTGGATCTGTTCGAAAAACAGGTCAGGGAATTCATGCCGGGGATCGCCGTGATGGGAGACGAGAAGGCAGCTGATGATCTCAGGAACAGGATCTTAGACCTTACATCGGTAAAAGTGCTTGCCGGAATGGACGGAATGCTGGAAATGGCCTCGGATCCCGGCAGTGAAATGATGGTGACCGCAATAGTCGGAATGATAGGCATCAGACCTACGATCGCCGCTATCGAATCGGGCAAGGACATCGCGCTTGCCAATAAGGAGACTCTCGTTTGCGCCGGCCATATCATCATGCCGCTTGCTGCAAAGAACGGAGTGAAGATCCTTCCGGTAGACAGCGAGCATTCCGCGATATTTCAGTCTCTTCAGGGTTCGCCTTCGGAAAGGATATCGAGGATAATACTCACCTGTTCAGGCGGACCGTTCAGGGGAATGAAGGCATCCGAACTGAAGGACAAGACCTGTGAGGATGCACTCAGACATCCGAACTGGAACATGGGAAAAAAGATAACCATCGATTCTGCGACACTCGTCAACAAGGGACTTGAGGTCATGGAGGCATCATGGCTCTTCGGAGTGGGGACCGACAGGATATGCGTGACCATTCATCCGCAGAGCGTGCTTCATTCCGCTGTCGAGTATGCGGACGGTGCGGTGATAGGACAGATGGGAACTCCTGACATGAAGCTTCCGATCAATTATGCGCTTTTCTATCCTGACAGAATGCCGATGAATGCACCGAAGCTTGATCTCTTTTCCGTTGCGGCGCTGACATTTGAAAAGCCGGACATGGATACGTTCAGGGGACTTAAGCTTGCCCTGAAGGCTGCCGGGATCGGCGGAACGATGCCCACGGTCTTTAATGCGGCAAATGAGGAAGCGGTTGCAAGATTCCTGGATCACAAGATCAGATTCCTTGAGATCTATGATGACATTGAAAAGGCAATGGATGAACACCGCGTTTTGGCAGATCCTTCGGTGGAGGAGATACTCGAAGCGGAAAGGAATGCAAGGGCAGCGTTTTAAGGATACCGGAAAGGGGTTTTATTGCTTTATCTGACGGGATATATGAAGACCTGTGGTCATGTTGTGCTTGAAAAAGCCAGGGCCGGCGAAACGGATGCCGCACTTTTGGTGTGCGGTGACCTGCCGGAAGCAGCCGGGCCGGAAAGCACCCCTGTCACGGGTGAATTCAAAGGAAAGATAGCCACGGCATTTGCCGGGGATTTTATCAGCGGGGTTTCCGGATACGGCGAGGATTATCTTCAGGCTGCGGTCATGGGATATTCGATGGTACCGACGGGGGAGACGCCGCTTTTTGGTCCCGCTGCGGAGTTCGGGAGCGGATGCGCAGGGATACTTTCCGCAGGATCGAATGCTTATGTCTATGTGACTGAAGGGTCCGGCATGTGCATAGTCAGGATGGCGGATATCTTCGGGAAAAAGAAGCTTGTAAGATGTCTTTCGTCCGAAGGCGGCGAAGATGTGATCGGCCTTTCGGAAGGGAGCGTCCTCATCGCATGTCCCGAACGATGGATGGAGGGCGGCCCTTCGCTGAATGACATGATATCGCTTTTCGATCCTTCGGACATTAAAGATGACGATGCTTTCGACAGGCATCTGTCGGAACTGGCCGGTGAAGGTTTTACGGGATGCGCGGCAGCGCTCATGGTGAAATGAGATGTTTGGATACGATGAAGAAATACTGATGAGGAGCGGTTCCTTTGGGAAGCTCTACAGGGTAAAAAAAGGAGATGAATTCTTTGCACTCAAGGAGATGAGTGACGCATCCATGAGGGACAGGGAAGCAAAATTCCTGAAACTTGCGGATCATCCTCTTTTCCCTGAATATGTCGATTCATTCGATGAGGGGAACTTTTTTATCCTTGAGGAATACATCTGGGGCAATCCGTTCGACGAATGCATAGAAAGGCGCGGAGGATATGCCCAGCCCGAATGCATGAGGTTTGCTCTCTCCGTTGCGGACGGGATCGCATTTTTGCAGCAGGCGGACAAGAGCATCATTTTCAGGGATCTGAAGGCAGAGAACCTGATCCTTCAGCCGGACGGCGAGATAAGACTCTGTGACCTCGGCTCGGCATGTTTTCTCGAAGAAGCGGACGGATCCGGAGCGGGAACCAGGGGGGCCTCGGCACCCGAACAGCTTGAAGGCGGGCACCAGGGGATGTACTCGGATGTGTATTCCTTCGGAAAGCTCATGTATCATATGCTGACCGGAAAGAGGGCAGCAGGCGGTGATGTGTCGATCCGAAAGATCGATCCAGGCTTTTCCGCGAGTCTGGAACTTCTGATCAGGCAGTGCTGCCGGGATGATCCCGAGGAAAGGATCCCCGACATGTACGGAGTGCTTCAGAGGCTTGTTGATATAGCGACCTGTAATCCGCGCGAATACGTGAAACTTGAGAAAAATGCCATGATGGTGCTGAAAGATATGGATGAGGGCAAAAAGGTCAGTTTTAAACGAAACGTTCAACTGTAAATCCTTGATATTTGCCCATTATTCGGGTATACTGTACTTTGCGTGCGCAGAGCCCTAAACGCTGAAAAATGCAATCGCATAAGACATAAATTTATTTTTTAGAAAGTGAGATTTTTAGGATGAGCGTTAGTGTTGAGAAACTTGAAGGCAGCAAGATCAAGATGACCATCGAGGTAGCAGCTGAGGAATTTGATAAGGCCATCACTGCTGCATATAACAAGGAGAAGAACAAGATCAATGTTCCGGGATTCAGAAAGGGCAAGGCACCCCTGAATGTCATCGAGAAGATGTACGGCAAGGAGGTATTCTATAACGATGCCCTCGACGAGCTCATCCCGAATGAGTATGAGAAGGCATATGACGAGGTTAATGAGGACATCATGTCCAGCCCCAGATTCGAGGTTGTTCAGGCTGAGGCAGGAAAGCCCGTCATCTTCACCGCAACCGTTGCGGTAAAGCCCGATGTCACCCTCGGAGATTATAAGGGAATCGAGATCCCCGCAATTGACACGACCGTTACCGACGAGGATGTCGAGAAGAAGATCTCTTCCGAGCTTGACAAAGATGCAAGATATGAGAAGGTCGAGAGAGCCGTACAGAACGGTGACCGCATCAAGCTTGATTTCGAAGGATTTGTGGATGGCGTCGCATTCGAAGGCGGAAAGGGCACCAATTACAATCTTGTGATCGGTTCCGGACAGTTCATCCCCGGATTTGAGGAGCAGCTCGTTGGCGCACAGATCGGTGCCGATGTTGATGTTAATGTAAGCTTCCCCGAGGATTATCACGAGGAATCTCTTGCAGGAAAGGCTTCTGTCTTCAAGTGCAAGGTTAATGAGATCGAGGAGAAGAAGGTTCCCGAGCTTAATGATGATTATGCGGCTGACAAGGGCTTTGAGACTGTAGCTGATTACAAGGCTTCCGTCAGAAGCGACCTTGAGGTTGACAAACTTAATGATGCCAGAGGCAAGAAGCAGGATGCTGCAATTGCAAAGGCAGTTGAGAATGCTGCTTTCGAAGTCCCCGAGGAGATCTTTGAGACCGAGCAGAAGCTCATCATCAGGGATTACCAGCAGAGACTTGCTATGCAGGGACTTTCATGGGACAGCTACATGCAGTATACCGGACTTACCATTGACAAGATGATGGAGCAGGTAAGACCTCAGGCAGAGGACCGAATCAAGTCCCGCATCGTTCTTGAGGCCATTGCAGAGAAGGAAGGCATCCAGGTTACCGACGAGGATCGTCAGAAGGAGTACGAGTCCATGGCAGAAGCTTACCAGCTTGAGGTGGACAAGGTAAGGGAGATGCTTGAGGCAAAGGGCTCAAAGGAGATGGAGAAGGATCTTCTCATCAAGAAGGCAATGGAGTTCATCACTGACAATGCCAAGGAGGTTTAAATGTCAAGTTTAGTGCCTTACGTAATCGAACAGACTTCAAAGGGCGAGCGCTCTTATGATATTTATTCAAGACTGCTGAAGGACAGGATCATTTTCCTCGGAGACGAGGTTAATGATGATACCGCGAGCATTGTAGTGGCTCAGCTTCTGTTCCTTGAGGCAGAGGATCCCGAGAAGGACATTCATCTGTATATCAACAGCCCCGGCGGTTCCGTGACCGCAGGAATGGCTATCTATGATACCATGCACTACATCAAGAGCGATGTCTCTACCGTATGCATCGGCATGGCCGCAAGCATGGGAGCGTTCCTTCTTGCAGGCGGAGCAAAGGGAAAGCGTTATATCCTTCCCAACGCTGAAGTAATGATCCATCAGCCTTCAGGCGGAGCAAGGGGTCAGGCTTCCGAGATCGAGATTGCTGCGAAGAACATACTCCGCACCAAGGAAAAGCTCAACAGGATCCTTGCAGAGAATACCGGCAAGACCTATGAGCAGATGTGCATTGATACCGACAGGGATAACTGGATGACTGCTCAGGAAGCGGTAGAGTACGGACTTGTTGATTCGGTCATCGAAAATCATGACACCGGAGATAAGAAATAATGGCTTCTAACAAATCAGGTGATGATGACATCAGATGCTCTTTTTGCGGAAAGAAGAAGCGCGATACCAAGAAGCTTGTGGCGGGCCCTCCCGGAATATATATCTGTGACGAATGCATAGGCATTTGTTCGGACATCATTGATGATGATTTTGATGATGATTATGAAGGAGGAGCTTCAGCCGGAGTCGAAGATGATATCAGGCTGCTGAAGCCGCGCCAGATCAAAGAGTTTCTCGATGAGTATGTCATCGGCCAGGAAGATGCCAAGAAGGCACTTTCCGTTGCGGTCTACAATCATTATAAGAGAGTGACGAATCCGCCCGCAGAAGGCGATGTGGAGCTTCAGAAGAGCAATATTCTTCTCCTTGGTCCTACGGGAAGCGGCAAGACCTATCTTGCCCAGACGCTTGCCAAGATCATCAATGTGCCTTTTGCCATTGCGGATGCGACGACACTTACCGAGGCCGGATATGTCGGAGAGGATGTCGAGAATATCCTTCTCAAGCTCATCCAGGCAGCAGACTATGATGTTAACAAGGCATCACGCGGCATCATATACATCGATGAGATCGATAAGATCACCAAGAAATCCGAGAATGTCTCCATTACCAGGGATGTTTCGGGTGAAGGTGTTCAGCAGGCTCTGCTCAAGATAATCGAGGGAACGGTTGCTTCGGTTCCTCCTCAGGGCGGAAGAAAGCATCCTCATCAGGAACTCATACAGATCGACACTACCAATATCCTTTTTATCTGCGGAGGTGCGTTTGACGGACTTGAGCAGATAATCGAGACAAGGCTCGATCGCAAGAGCATCGGCTTTAACACTGAGATCACCACCAAGTCCGAGAAGGAGATCGGTGAGGTTCTCAAGAAGGTTGAGCCCCAGGATCTCATCAAGTTCGGTCTCATCCCCGAGTTCGTAGGACGTGTGCCCATTGCCGTAAGTCTTGAAGGACTTGACAAGGCTGCGCTCATCAGGATCCTGAAAGAGCCCAAGAATGCACTGGTCAAGCAGTACAAGAAACTCTTCGAGATGGATGGCGTTGAGCTTGAATTCGAGGAAGATGCTCTTGATTCGATCGCAGAGCAGGCATACGAGCGCAAGACCGGTGCAAGAGGACTGCGTTCCATTATGGAGAAGTCCATGATGAATGTCATGTTTGACATTCCTTCGGATGATTCCATCAAGAAATGCCTCGTCACCAAGGATGCTGTCGAGAACGGCGGTAATCCCGAGGTGGTCAAGCTGATCAAGAAAAAAGATGCTGTCTGATGTGACGCAGATCATTACAATGTTTTAACTGACAGGCTCCGGATTAGTCCTTCCGGAGCTTTTTTAGGGGAGTAAGATGCTTACAGTCAAGAATGCGGAACTGGATACGGTATGCGGGATTACCAGCAAGTTTCCGAAAACGGAGTTCAGTGAGCTTGCCTTTGCCGGCAGGAGCAACGTCGGTAAATCGTCTCTGATCAACGCACTTCTTAACAGGAAGAAACTTGCCAGAACGAGCTCAGAGCCCGGCAAGACCAGAACCGTGAATTATTACAAGGTAAGATGCGGAAGCGACCGGAGCGAAGAGGATGTGTTCTTTTATCTGGTGGATCTTCCCGGATACGGTTATGCCAGGACCTCAATGGAAGAAAGGGCAAAGTGGGGCCCGATGATCGAGAAGTATCTGAGGATGTCGGATACGCTCAGGTGTGTCGTGCTTCTTGTGGACATACGACATGATCCGACTGCTGACGACAGACAGATGTATGACTGGATAGTATCGGCAGATCTTAAGCCTGTGGTAGTCGCTACCAAGGCGGATAAGATCAAGAGATCCCAGCTGGATAAGCAGATCAAAAATATAAGGACAATTCTAAAGGCCAATAAGGACGTGAAAATTCTTCCTTTCTCTGCAGAGACAAAGCAGGGCAGGGAAGAATTGCTGGAACTTCTGGAGGGGTTCATCGGCTGAAATAATAAGAAGTGAGGGATAGGAAATGGGAGAACAAACAGAAACTCAAACGGAAGCACTGACGGAAGTGCAAGCGCAGGAACCTAAGGAGGAGCCGCTGAAAAAAAGCGGCATCCCCGGAAGCACACTTAAGATCATAGCCATCATCACGATGTTCATAGATCATGTAGGTGCTGCGCTGTTCGAGACATATTTATACAATATTCTTATTGAACAGGGCCCTGAAAGGGCAAAGGAAGTGATCTGCTCAAGGGTTCCCTGGCTGTGGGCTGACTGGATGGGTAATGTCGAGACGGTGCATAACATTGACATGACGCTCAGGTCGATAGGAAGGATCGCGTTTCCGATATTCTGCTTCCTTCTTGTCGAGGGCTTTCTTCATACCCGTGACATGAAGAAATATCTGACCAGGCTGATCGTCTTCGCAGCAGTTTCCGAGGTACCCTTTGATCTTGCGTTTTTCGGTGAGATCGGATTCGAACATCAGAATGTTTTCTTCACTCTGTTTCTGGCTATCCTGGCACTTGGCGGAATGAAAAAGGTGAGCGGGACAGATACTTCCAAAGGCTTCTTTACTTTCACCAAGGCATGCGGATGGCTGATCGCAGGACTGCTCGGAGCGCTTGCCGCAATAACAAGCATGGTAGATCTGGTCGGCTTTGTGATCAGTTCCATTTTCGGACTTAATGAAATCATGGAACTTGTCATCACAGGAGTGTTCGGCTTCATAGTCTGCGTGATCCTTTATATCTGTCTTACCTGCAAGCTGGATGACGATAGGAAAAAGAAGATTTCCGCTTCACTGCTCGTTATACTGGTGTTCACCTTCATCGCTCAGCTGCTGCGTACCGATTATTCCGTATGGGGCGTGCTGGCTGTCGTGACCATCTATGTGTTCAGATATAAGAGCGACAAGGGATTTTCAATGGGAGTTCTTGCTCTTTTCATCAAGAGTTTTGCTGAGGGAGTTGCGTTCATCGGAGAAATCCCGGTCAGACATTACAACGGGGAGAGGGGACTGAAGATGAAGTACTTCTTCTATGCATTCTATCCCGGGCATCTGCTGCTTTTGTTCCTGATCAGATACTTTATACTCGGTGCATGATATAGAACCCCGTGCAGTCACCATATGACTTTCAAAGACGCTCGCGCTTCCGCTTCCGGCGCAGCGGTTTGCTCGCTTTGCTCGCCGCTAAGCTCGCTGAGAAGCAGCTCGCTAAGCGCCGGCGCCTCCAAGGACTTTGAAAGTTCATACAGTGCCTGCCCGGGGCGTTACACATAATGCAACTGAAGATCCGTATGACAGTTCTGATTCGGGTGACACAGATGAGATTTATGCATAAGGAAAAGCGGAAGGCTCTCGCCCTCCGCTTTTTAGTTCGCCATCTTACTGAATATACTTATATATTCAAACGGTTTACTTCTGTACAGTAACGTTGACAGCGCGCTCCTTGTTCTTAGCTTCGTCTACTTCGATATCGAAAGTAACGGTAGCGCCCTCGTCGAGAGTCTTGTATCCATCAGAGTTGATGCCGGAGAAGTGTACGAATACATCCTTTCCTGAAGCCTCATCGGTGATGAAACCATAACCCTTCTGTGCATTAAACCACTTGACAGTTCCCTTGTTCATTTAGTGCCTCCTTAAAGCCTTGGGATGAAATCCCCTCTTGAAAATGTGGGTCATTGACCCGTTAATGATTCAGCATGCGATTCTATAAAAAAATCACATACTTTTGTAAATCATCCGAGGTGAGGTGATTTACAAAAATATGTGAGATCACGTCCGTACCTGAATCTTTTTGAATCTTATCATCTGTGTGCTCATTCTGTCAATAAAATAGCCCTAATATACTGAAAAATCGGCAATTTGTACGCAAAATGAGCCTGCTGTTAACATATTGCACAAATCATCACGGGATGGCGTGATAATTCATTTCATCGATGGTATTGCCGCAGCTTGCGGGGTTGAGATAGAAGCCGAGCGATCCGCCGAAGCCGTTACCGATGACTCCGCCCTGATTGGTGATGTAGAAAGGAGTAATGATCTTGATAAGGTCATCTCTCTTGGGGGCGTTGGGATCGGAGATATAGTACACGCCGGGCTGACGAAGAGGAACCGCGAGCCTTAATTCCCTGAGGTTCTGTGAAAGAGAGCCTTCACCCCAGAAATAGAAGGGCGTTGCGGGATGAAGCTCAGGGTTAGCATACTGCACTCTGTAGTCGATTCCCGAATAGGAATTGTTCGGCATGTAGAATTCCTCGACATCGGCGACGAAGCAGTATGTCGTGACATTTACAAGCTTTACGTCAATGCGGTTTTCGGGATGGATGGTATCAAATGCAAAAACATAAGGTCCGCCAAGGCTTTCGAGCACAACGTTGTTAAGAGTGATGTGCATGTCTGTTCCGCCCTGCTGGAGATAAAAAGGATCGTGCGCGAAAAGACATCCGGCACCGTTTTCTCCGGTGGATCTCAGGATGCAGTCATTGAAGGTGATGGAAAAATGATTCCTCAGTCCGAGGCCGATGCAGTTGCTGTTTTCCGACAGGAAGCTGCAGTTGTTGAATGTCACGGAACGACCGACTTCATAATCGTAATCGATGTGGACCACGTATCCGGAATAATACTGGAACTTGTTGTCCTCTGTTTCCACGTCGGGCTTGAGTGCAAAATTGGGGCCTCTGTAGCCGATGAAAGTGAGATTGTTGAATATTCCGGCCGAAGCGCTCAAGACGGGATCCGAATAAAATGAAGTGTCATGCTTGAGTATGCATCTGTTTCTGTCGGTGCCGATCAGAATGAGATCCTTGTTGATCATGTCGATGCATTCATCGTATTCACCGGGGTAGATCAGTATGACATCGCCTTTTTGTGCGGCATTTACCGCTTCGGAGACGCTTGAATAAGCACCGGGCATATATTCCCTCGAGACAATGAGCAGGTGCTTTCCGCTCTGTGCAGTGAAAACACGCAGCATCTGTTCTATGTCGGTATCGGATGCGCTTGCATGCGAAGGAACTGCCAGCACCATGAAGATGACTGCCAGGACCGAACATACTAATCTTAGGATATATTTGCAGGTGTTTTTTTCCGTCATGCTCATAATATTAATGAAAAATACTGATAAAATCAAGGAAAATAAGGAATTTGATCGCTTTTCTTAAAGCAATTTTAATATACAATATCTTGTATAGTATGATATAATACGTACCGATGGGTTGTAAAAAGTGCAGACTCATCAAAAAAAGCTAACTTATTCTAGGAGGGATTCATAATGAAAACATGTTCTAAGTGTGGAGCTCAGGTAGCTGATGATGCAGGATTCTGCACAGTTTGTGGATTTAACTTTGCCGCTGCAGCAGCAGGACCTCAGGGAGCACCCCAGGGCGCACCTCAGGGAGCACCTCAGCCTCAGTATCAGCAGCCTTATCAGCAGGCAGCACCTTCTCGTACCATGTATGCACCCGTTAACCCTTGCGACAAGGTTCTCGGCATTGTCGCTGTAATGTTCGGACTGTTCGGCGTTATCGTTGCATACTTCGGCGGAGACGTAAACGGACAGCGTTCCGATTATCTCAGATTCTATGCTAATGAGGGCCTTGTTCTTGCACTCTTTGCTCTTATCGGAATCATCCCCATCATCGGATGGATCTGGAGCATCTTCAACACCGTTTGCATGATCATTGCAATCGTTTATGCTTGTAAGGGACAGACCAAGCCCGTTCTCTTCTACGGAACCATTAGGATCATCAAGTAATCCTTTTTCCGAAGAGATAAGCCATAAGATATAAGGGGACTTCCGGTTAAGGCCGGGAGTCCTTTTTTTCCAGGCAGTTTATTCTGCTCATGACGGATTATTGTGTTATCATAAACGGGTATGAAAAAAGGAACCAAATGCACAATCTGTACAGGATGCGGAAGATGCTTCGGCTCTGATCCGGTTAAGATCATTTCTTATTCGGGGACGGGTGAGCATCATGGGAGAGTATTGCCTTATCCCGTGATATGCGCTGATATCGGGACTACCACCATCGCCATGATCTGCTGTGATGAGAAGGGGCGTGTCCTGGATCATTATTCTGTGCTTAATCCTCAGGGAAGATACGGCGCAGATGTCTTATCGAGGATAGGGGCCGCATCGGATCCCGCGGCAGCAGGCGTGATGCGTGACCTTGTCATGGATGTTCTTAAGACGGGGGCTTTGAGATTTGCTGAGCATAATGCAGGCTGCATGTATATTTCGGCTAATACCACGATGTCTTATCTGCTGATGGGATATGAAACCGCGGAACTCGGAAGTGCTCCTTTTAATGCGTCATATATCGGGGGTGCGGAATTCGAACTGCCTGCCGGAGAAAAAGGAGAGAAGATCAAAGCAGTGCTTCTTCCCGGTTTTTCCGCATTTGCAGGTGCTGATATCTATGCGGGAATACTTGCTGCGGATCTGTGCGCATCAGGCGATTACAGGCTTTTGTGTGACCTTGGAACCAACGGTGAGATAGCGCTCGGCAATAAGGATCATCTCTATGTCACGGCGACTGCTGCAGGTCCCGCATTTGAGGGCGGACCGTGCAAGGGTATCTGGGGCGCCGACATGATTCATTTTGCATCTGTGCTTCTTGATGAGGGGATAATGGATGAGACGGGCCTGTTAAAGGATCCGTACTTTGATGAAGGCATAACGATCGGAAGCGCCAAAGTTACTCAGGAATCCGTCAGGGCTCTTCAGCTTGCTAAAGGAGCGATGAAAGCTGGTATCGCTATACTCCTTGATAAAGCAGGCATCTCGTATCCGGATGTCGAAAAATGCGTTCTTGCAGGCGGATTCGGATATCATCTTGATCCGAAAGATGCGGCGAACATAGGACTCCTTCCTGCACAGCTCATTCCGGTCTGCGAATCCGGCGGAAACACCGCATTAAAGGGTGCGCTTGAATATGCATTTCTGAGATCATCAAGGCAGAGTGATGACATGTGCGCGGACAATGCCGGCTCACTGCCTCTTCCCCCTTACAGGGTCATCAATCTTGCGGAGGAAGATGCGTTTAACGATCTGTACATGAGCTCTCTGAATTTCGAAAATATTTAGAATTGAAATATTGAATTCTGATAACAACGTGTTATACTCCAAATAGAACAGAACGAACAAAACTGTTTCCGAAAGGAGGCAAATATGAATATTCAAAAATTCACACAAAAGTCCATGGAAGCCATTAACGGCATCGAAAGACTGGGCACTGAATACGGAAATCAGGAACTCGGGCAGGAGCATCTCCTTGTTTCGCTTCTTCATGTAGAGGACAGCCTGATACTGAAGCTGATCGAGAAGATGGAGATCAATACCGAGCATTTCTGCGCCAAGGCGGATGAATATCTCGAGAGGTGTGTCAAGGTCTCGGGATCGGGCGCAGGTCAGATGCATGTCAGTCAGGATCTTAACAAGGTTCTTACATTTGCCGAGGATGAAGCGAAGGCAATGGGAGATGAGTATGTCTCGGTCGAGCATCTCTTCCTTGCGATGATCAGATATCCTTCCCGCACGATGAAAGAGATATTCAAGGAATACGGCATCACCAGAGAACGCTTCCTGCAGGCTCTTTCACAGGTAAGGGGCAATCAGAGAGTGACCAGTGACAATCCCGAAGCCACTTATGACACTCTTGAAAAATACGGACAGGACCTTGTCGAAAAAGCACGTGATCAGAAGCTGGATCCGGTAATAGGCAGGGATTCCGAGATCAGGAACATCATCAGGATCCTTTCCCGCAAGACCAAGAATAATCCCGTTCTTATAGGTGAGCCCGGTGTCGGTAAGACCGCAGTGGTCGAGGGGCTTGCACAGCGTATAGTACGCGGCGATGTTCCGGATAATCTTAAGGACAAGAAGATCTTCTCGCTCGACATGGGTGCTCTTATAGCGGGCGCCAAGTACAGAGGCGAATTTGAGGAAAGACTCAAGGCCGTGCTGGATGATGTCAAAGGATCCGACGGTCAGATCATTCTTTTCATAGATGAGCTTCACACCATAGTCGGTGCGGGCAAGACGGACGGTGCGCTCGATGCCGGCAACATGTTAAAGCCCATGCTCGCAAGAGGCGAGCTCCACTGCATCGGTGCCACGACACTTGATGAATACAGACAGTACATAGAGACTGATGCTGCACTTGAGAGACGTTTCCAGCCTGTCATGGTCGATGAGCCCACTGTCGAGGACACCATCTCCATCCTCAGGGGACTTAAGGAAAGATATGAAGTTTACCACGGCGTGAAGATCATGGATAATGCGCTCGTCTCCGCAGCCGTGCTCTCGAACCGTTACATCAGTGACAGATTCCTTCCCGACAAGGCAATCGACCTTGTGGATGAGGCATGTGCTCTTATCAAGACCGAGATGGATTCGCTTCCTGCCGAGCTGGATGAGATGAACCGCAAGATCCTTCAGCTTCAGATCGAGGAAACCGCTCTTAAGAAAGAAGAGGACAATCTGTCAAAAGCAAGACTCGAGGATCTCCAGAAAGAACTGGCCGAGCTTAAGGAGGCTTTCGAAGTCCAGAAGGCGCAGTGGGATAATGAAAAGAATGCGGCAAACCGTCTGAGCAAGCTTCGTGAGGACATAGATGCCGTCAATTCCCAGATAGTCATCGCACAGACAAAGGGTGACCTCGAGAAGGCTGCAGAGCTTTCATACGGAACGCTTCCGGAATTAAAGCGTAAGCTGCAGGAAGCCGAAGATGCCCAGTCGGATGATAACAAGCTTGTAAGGGAGAAGGTCTCCGAAGAAGAGATAGCCCGCATAGTTTCCAAGTGGACAGGCATTCCTGTTGCCAAGCTTACGGAAGGCGAGAGGACCAAGACTCTTCATCTTGATGATGAACTTCACAAGAGAGTCATGGGCCAGGACGAAGCTGTCACCAAGGTAACAGAGGCCATTATCCGTTCGAAGGCGGGAATAAAGGATCCTTCGAAGCCTATAGGATCATTCCTTTTCCTCGGACCTACAGGTGTCGGAAAAACAGAGCTTGCAAAGTCACTTGCTGCTGCTTTGTTTGATGACGAGACCAACATGGTCAGGATCGACATGAGCGAATACATGGAGAAGCACAGCGTCTCAAGACTCATCGGAGCTCCTCCCGGATATGTGGGATATGATGAGGGCGGACAGCTTACCGAGGCCGTAAGGAGAAAGCCTTACTGCGTAGTTCTGTTCGATGAGATTGAGAAAGCTGCACCCGATGTTTTCAATGTTCTTCTGCAGGTTCTTGATGACGGACGCATCACGGATTCCCATGGCAAGACAGTCGACTTCAAGAATACCATCATCATAATGACATCCAATATAGGTGCAAGATTCCTTCTTGAAGGAATCGATGATGAGGGCAATATCAAAGATGATGCCGAAGAGATGGCAATGGAGGAACTTAAGGGGCATTTCCGTCCGGAGTTCCTTAACAGGCTCGATGAGATCATAATGTTCAAGCCTCTTACCAAGGATAATCTCGGAGGAATCGTAAGTCTTCTTATCGAGGATATCAATAAGAGACTGGCCGACAGAGACATCAGGATAGAACTTACGGATGCCGCGGTGCAGAGTGTCATTGATTCCGCATACGATCCGGTATACGGAGCAAGACCGCTGAAGAGATACATCCAGAAATACATCGAGACCCTGGCTGCCAGGTTCATCCTCGAGGACAAGGTTTCGGAAGATCAGGTGATAGTGATCGATAAGTCCGGTGACGGATATACAGCAGGCGTAAGACAGCAGTAATACGGACAATACATGAACGGCCGCTTCGGGATCAAATTCGGAGCGGCCTTATTATGTAACTAACTTGATACCGCGGTCGATTAGTTTTAAAATATCTATATTATCTTTATGCCTTTACGGCAGATACTTACTATCAAAGGCGGGTTCATATGTCACAGAAACAGTTTGATGATCTCAGAAAACTTCATGATACATTCGAATACAGAAAATATGAAATGAGGGTTGAAGACGGAGAACTCTTCGTCAGATACAGATTCTCAATCCCGGGTCTCAGGGATTTCATGCCTGAATGGAGATTTCCTCTTGGTGAAAGAGGGACTGACCTGAGCGACCCCATCTTAAGATCGCTCATCTTTAATCTGGGCCTTGTGGAGACCATTTCATATTATAAGACTGTCTGTCCCGAGACGGTCGTGATAAAATGCGGTTCTCTAACGGCAGCGCAGAAGGATTGGTGGAGAAAGCTGTATTATAACGGACTCGGCGAATTCCTTTACAGGAACGGCATCACCGTAAGCCGTGACAGGCTTGTCAGATTCGAATGCACCACAACCACTGATGAGCAGGAAACTCTTCACGATGACAGGACCTATTCCGGATGCCTTGTTCCCGTTGGAGGCGGCAAGGATTCGGTCGTAAGCCTTGAGCTTTTAAAGGGTGAGGACATCACCACGTATGTCGTGAATGAAAATGCAACCGCAACGAACGTGATAGCAAAGTGTGCTCACAAGAAAGGCACATATACCGCAAAGAGAACTCTGGATCCTCAGGTCATCAGGATGAATGAAGAAGGATATATGAACGGACACATTCCTTTTTCCGCAGTCCTTGCATTTTCCAGCGTGATAGCCGCATACCTGTGCGGTTTCAAGTACATAGCCCTTTCCAACGAGACCAGTGCAAATGAGAGCACCGTTCCCGGAACCAATGTCAATCACCAGTATTCGAAGAGCTATGAATTTGAAGAGGATTTTAATGAATATTTCTCTCTTATTACAGATTCGGACATTCACTATTTTTCACTGCTGAGACCTTTTTCGGAGGCACAGATCGCAGGGGTGTTCGCATCTAAAGGAAAAGAGTATTTCAAGGCCTTCAGGTCCTGCAACCGCGGAAGCAAGAAGGGCATATGGTGCTGTGCTTGTCCCAAGTGCCTGTTCGTGTACATAATCCTGTCACCCTTCATTGATGAAAAAGAACTCATTGAGATCTTCGGTGAGAAGCTTCTCGACAAGGAATCACTTGATGAGGACTTCAGGGAGCTCGTGGGACTCAATGAGAACAAGCCTTTTGAATGTGTCGGAACCAGGAGCGAGGTCGCAAGCTGCCTTACGGATTATATCGAAAAGGGCGGAAAGAGCATGCTCACGGACAGATATGAACAGGAGATCAGGGCGATGAATGCAGAGCCCATGAGTAAGATCCTGTCTGAATGGTGCCCGGACAATTCAGTTCCCGAAGAGTTTACGGACAGATTAAGGAGTGCGCTCGAAGAACTGAAATAAACTTTGAATGACCGGGCGAATGCAAATGTGCCGGCTCCGGTATGGCTGAAGGACTGAATGATAGATCGAATAAAAAACTCGCAGGTCTGAAAACCTGCGAGTTTCTTTTTGCTTTAAATGATCTGTTTTGAGGATGAACCTGTCAGTTGATCTCGACAGTGTTCCATCCATCCTTGGGAACAAGTGCGATGTAGGTTGTGCCGGGATTGATCTCGATCTCGTTGCCGTTCTCATCGTAGAATCTGGTGATGTCGTAGTCGAGTCTCTCGTTGTCACAAGGCTTGTTCCAGGTTACCTTGATAGCTTCTCCGTTGGTGATGTACCAGCCTTCCTTGTTGGGGTCGGTGTCAATGTAGAAGTAGAGGAGATAACCGTGGTCATCGTACTGATAGAAATCGGTGCACTGGAGAAGGACGTTGTTGAATGTAACTGCCTCGCCATCCTCTGCATCTTCCTGACGCTGTCCGTAAAGGTAAAGGTCATAAGTGGAGGTCTCAGCGTTGTACTGAAGAGCGGTCTGGGTGTGGATGAAGGTTCCAATGCGAATGTTGTTTGCGGTGATCGCATTGTTGTAACCCATCTCGGTGGGAGTCATGTCGGTTCCGTAAGGTCTGAAGAGGAAGTGCGTGTCACGCATGGGAGCGTATGCATTGTACTCGGTGTCAATTCCTGCTGCAGCGATCCTCTGGATAAGTCCGTCATAGGTCTGGGTGCCGCCACTCATGTTGATTCCTACGGTCTCATTTGCGGTGACATACTCTTTGTACTCCCAGCTCTTTCCGTTATCGAAACGGCAGAAACCGCTTGAAAGGTGATCACAGTAAGGCTTTGCGATGAAGTCGGTGATGTAAACGGGGCCGCCGTCGTGGATCAGGATCGCGTTGTACTCACCTGCAAGAGGGATGTTGGTGGGACGTGTGGAACGGATGCTTCCCATCTGGGTGATGTTTCTCCAGTCCTTGCGAATGCACATGAATCTGGTGACACGGTCGTTTGCGGTTGAGTTCATGAGCTCGTAAACGATGTCGCACTCGGCAATCTCGAAGTGGGGAAGAGCGGTTCTCTCGTTATCGACCATTACGGCGATGGGACGCTGATTCCTCAGTTCGTTGGAGATGGGAAGTCCGGTGAGCTCTGAAAGGTAGCAGCCTTCGGGAACTTCAAGTGCCGTATCCTCGGTCTGATCCTCGGCAGGGGTTTGAGGATTGCTCTGGCTTTCGTCAACGGACACGATCGGGGTTGAGGCAAATCCACTCTGGCCTGAGTCGCCGGCAGGTTCTTCCGGATCGCCGCCGCAGGCAGCGAGAAGTGATGCTGTTATCGCCATAGCGGCGATCATTGATATCAGTTTCTTTCTTTTCATAATTATCCTCCATATGGTATGCGTCTGACACACCGTTACTAATTATAGTGGGTGAATCGTATTTTTACAAGTTTAACGCATATATATGGTAGTAATCTTAAGTAAATCTTAAAAAATGGGCAAAACAGCCTTGGAACGGCGTATTTTCGGGCTTTTCAAACCTTTTTGCCGGAGGATGCCATATTGTAATGAATAAAAAAAGATGTTAAGAATAAAATTGTAAAAAAAGAGAGAAAGTGTTTAATACAGCAGATTGTGTGATTGCTGTCAGAAGGATGGACCATGAAGTATTTTTTCAGATCACTCGCCTTAGCGGCTTTTACTTTATTCATTATTTGTTCAATGAAGATCACGGTCAGCGCGGCCGGTAATCTTCCCGCAAATACACCTGTTTGGTTCGATGCGGAATATTATGCAACGGCTTATCCCGATGTGTATGCGGCTTTTAAGCCTAATCTGGCACAGTACGGCGGATTCGATGCCGCAATGTGGTTCCACTACAGGAACTGCGGAGCTGCCGAGGGAAGGAAGCCTGCAGCATCAGAGCAGTGGTTCGACGCAGCATACTATGCATCAGCTTATCCCGATGTTGCTGCCGTATACGGTACCGATGCGAACGCATTATTCGGACACTACATAGCACTCGGACGCAGTGAACTCAGACGTCCCAATGCTTCTTACGTACATACACTTGACAAGGACGGAAACCCCACGGGAGCTAACCCTTCGGCACCCGCAGCACCTTCGGCCACAGAGACAACTGCAGCCCCTTCTGCTGCAGCAAATGTACCGGCTGAGGGAACGTACGCCGCAACAGGCGTTGCATTTAACGGATCTCCTTATCTTGTGCTAGTGGACAGGACTACCAACATCTGCAATGTCCTTACGGTAGGAAGCGATGGAACATACTGCCAGCTCATAAGAAGCATGCTCTGTTCAACAGGAAGAGCCGGACACGGTACTCCCGCAGGAGCATTCACCATATATGAGCATACAGCCGGAGGCGGCTGGGTATACATGGCAGACGGCACCTGGGCAGTCTGGGGCATGAGATTCAGGACCGGCGGATACATGTTCCACTCGGTATGCTTCGCCAACAAAGGCGATCTTACCCCGATCCCCGAGGAAGTTGCAGCACTTGGTTCAAGGGCCTCCCTCGGATGCGTAAGACTCAGCGTCGACGATGCAATGTGGTTGTATAATACAGTTCCCGATGGAACAATGGTCATCATCGGAAACTGATAGTCAAAGAATAATAATCTCTCTCTCCCAAAGAGCGGCTCCGGGCGGAGCCGCTCACTTTTTGTATCGGGACAGGTCCGGTGGGGATGATCGAAAATAGAAATTCTTTTACAAATATATGCCGAAATAATGTATAATATTAAAGCTTATGGGCTTTGGTAAATCGGTGCCCGAAAATAATGCCGGATAGGATCCGATAAATGTCAGTATCAGAAAAGTTTAATGGAAAAAAAGTACTCATATGGGGCTACGGAAGAGAGGGAAAGTCCACGGAAAAGTGGCTGGCTTCTCATGCGAGCGCTGCTTCTGCAGACATATTCGAGGGCAAGCCTTCCGAGATGCTTGAAGGAGCTGCCGAAGGATACGATGTCGTGATAAAGAGTCCCGGGATCGTATGGCCGCCGGAGGATGCACCTTCTGAAAAGTGTGATCCCATAACGGCTAAGATGACATCACAGACCGAGATCTTCATTCAGGAGTTCAGGAACAAGACCATTGGCATAACAGGCACAAAGGGCAAGTCCACCACCAGTTCGATGCTTGCGCATGTCCTTTCCGAAACATCCGGAAAGAAGGTCATCCTTGCCGGAAATATCGGACTTCCGTGCCTTGATTATTATGATGAGGCATCGGATGATGCGATAGTTGTGCTGGAGCTTTCCTGCCATCAGCTTAAGAGTGCAAAGACTGCTCCTCATATCTCCGTATTCCTGGATCTTTATGAAGAACATCTTGATTACTACGGCACGATAGATGCCTATTTTACGGCCAAGAGCCATATAGTGAGCAGACAGATTGAAGGCGACAGGGCGTACATCGGTGAAAATGTCCCCGCGATAGAATCGGTTTCAGAGCAGATAAGAGTGATCCCTTCGGAGGATGACCTGAAGGGGATCGAACTCGGACTGTACGGTGAACATAACCGCATAAATGCATATTTTGTAAAAAAGATCTGCATGGATGAATTCGGCATTCCCGAAGAAAAGGTGCTTGAGAGTCTTAAGGACTTTGAGGCACTTCCTCACAGGATGAAAAAGATAGGCGCATTCGGCGGGATCAACTGGTACGATGATTCGATATCCACAATTCCCGAAGCGGCTGTGAGTGCCGCACTCAGCATCCCCGATGCCGAAGTTCTCCTTATCGGCGGGATGGACAGAGGGATATCATATACAGTCCTGGAAGAATTCATGACGGAGCACCCGGAACTTAAGTTCATCTGCATGTATGCTACAGGTGAAAGACTTTGTAATGAACTCGGAAAAAAGCTGCAGAATGTCTTCTATGTCCCTGATCTTGAAGCGGCCGTCGACAAGGCATACGAGATCACCGGAAAAGGCAGGGGATGCATCTTATCACCCGCAGCGGCATCGTACGGATACTTTAAGAATTTCGAAGAGCGCGGAGACAGATTTGAGGAGCTTGTAAGAGAACATGGATCAGCTGGATCTGTTTGATTATATGTCTGAAAAGAATAAGGAATCAGAGAGCCCCTTAGCTGCGAGGATGAGGCCCAGGACTCCCGATGAGATAGTGGGTCAGGAAGACATCATCGCACCGGGAAAGCTGCTGTACCGTGCGATAATGGCTGACAAGATAAGTTCCCTCATTCTCTACGGACCTCCCGGAACGGGCAAGACAACGATAGCCAAGGTCATTGCCGGTGCGACGAGATCACGCTTCATTTCCATCAATGCCACCACGGCGGGAAAGAAGGACATGGAGGATGCGGTTAATGAGGCCAAGAGCATCCTGGCGATGAACTCGCAGAAGACGATACTTTTTATCGACGAGATACACCGCTTCAACAAAGGGCAGCAGGATTTTCTTCTTCCTTTCGTTGAAGACGGGACGGTGACTCTGATAGGTGCCACGACGGAGAATCCGTATTTTGAGGTTAACGGCGCTCTCATAAGCCGCTCGATGATATTTGAGTTAAAGCCTCTGAGTATTGAGAACATCATCACGCTGCTTAAGACTGCGGTGACTGATGAAGAAAGGGGCATGGCCGTATATAATCCCTACATCGATGATGCAGCCGTGAGATTCATCGCCGATGTGTCGGGAGGAGATGCAAGACATGCTCTGAATGCACTGGAACTTGCGATACTCACTACCGAGCCGGATGAAGAGCCGTATGAGAAGATACACGGATCTGCCGGGCATGATGCCGACGATGAAAAGAAGGCGGCAGGAGATACAGTCACTGGACCCGCGGATCCTTCAAAGCCGGGAATACACATAAGGCTCGAAGAAGCTCAGGAATGCATACAGAGGAAAGCTGTCAGATACGATAAGACAGGCGATAACCATTACGATACTATCTCGGCGTTCATCAAGAGCATGAGAGGATCGGATCCCGATGCGGCGGTCTATTACCTGGCCAGGATGCTGGATGCCGGTGAAGAGGTAAGCTTTATCGCAAGAAGGATCGTGATATGTGCCGCAGAGGATGTCGGCATGGCTGATCCCCAGGCACTAGTGGTTGCGAATGCCGCATTTGAAGCAGTCATCAAGGTCGGGATGCCCGAAGCAAGGATCATACTTTCGGAAGCGGCAATATATGTGGCGACGGCACCGAAGTCGAATTCCGCGATCTGCGCCGTGGATGATGCACTTGAAGAGGTAAGGACCAGCGGTTCGCTGCCAATACCTCCTCATCTGCAGGATGCGCATTACAAAGGTGCCGCAAAGCTGGGGCACGGAACGGGATATATGTATGCGCATGATTACCCGGACCACTATGTAAAACAGCAATATCTCCCTTACGAACTGGACGGAAGAGAATTCTTCAGACCTGACGGACAGGGATATGAAAATAAGATAAAAGAGCATTTCAAAAAGATAAAAGGTAAGGAGAAATAAAAATGGGTGTAAATGAAGAAGCACTGAAGGCACATGAGGAATGGAACGGAAAACTTTCCACGGAGGCAAAGGCAAAGGTTGATTCGAGAGAGGCACTTGCAATAGCCTACACTCCCGGAGTTGCGGAGCCCTGCAGAAAGATCGCCGATGACAAGGAACTTGTTTATAAGTACACATGGAAAGCAAATACCATCGCTGTCGTATCAGACGGTTCTGCGGTACTTGGTCTCGGAAACATCGGTCCCGAGGCTGCAATGCCCGTAATGGAAGGAAAGGCAGTTCTGTTCAAGGAATTCGGCGGAGTAAATGCGGTTCCCATCTGCCTTGACACCCAGGACACCGAAGAGATAATCAAGGCCGTAAAGTGGATGGCTCCGGGCTTTGGTGGCATCAACCTTGAAGACATATCGGCACCCAGATGCTTTGAGATAGAAGAAAGACTCAAGGCTGAGCTTAACATCCCCGTATTCCACGATGACCAGCACGGAACCGCGATCGTTGTTCTCGCTGCATCCATCAACTCCATGAAGGTCACCGGCAAGAAGAAGGAAGACTGCAAGATCGTCGTTAACGGCGCAGGTGCAGCAGGCGTTGCAATCTCCAAGCTCCTTCTTAAGTACGGATTCGGTTCCGTGACTCTTTGCGATTCAAAGGGAATCGTTTCTGCGGACCGCACCGATCTCAACTCCACCAAGAAGGAAATGCTTAAGATCACCAATCCCGAGAACAGGTCCGGAAAACTTGCGGATGCTCTCGTAGGCACCGATATCTTCGTGGGTGTGTCGGCTCCCGGAGTTCTTACACAGGAAATGATAAAGACCATGAATCCCGATCCCATCATCTTCGCAATGGCTAACCCCACTCCCGAGATCATGCCGGATGAGGCTAAGGCAGCAGGCGCAAGGATCGTGGGAACCGGAAGAAGTGATTTCCCCAACCAGATCAACAATGTCGTTGCTTTCCCCGGAATCTTCCGCGGAGCACTCGAAGCAAGAGCTCCCCAGATCACCGAGGAGATGAAGCTTGCTGCAGCTGAGGCGATTGCCGCAGCAGTACCCGCTGACAAGCTCTGTGAAGAGTACATCATGCCCGAGGCATTCGATCCCAATGTTCGCGACATGGTAGCAGATGCTGTTAAGAGGCTTGTGAAATAATGGATTCCGATAAGCTCACACAGGTAAAACTCATAATCCTGTATATGCTTGCCAGGGTCGATTTCCTGATGACAGCTTCACAGATAAGTGATTTCGTTCTGGGCAAGGATTATGCGGATTACTATATCCTGACTCAGGCGCAGGGAGAACTGATAGAAAACGGACTTGTCTCGCAGGCTCCTCATTCACACAATGCGACTGAACTGTCGATCACTACCGAAGGCAGGGACACCATCAAGTACTTCGGTTCAAGACTTCCCGATTTCATCAAGAATGACATCGAGAACTATTTTGCCGACAAGGCATTCGAACTTCGTAACGAGCTTGCTGTCAAGAGCGAGTATGTGCTGAATTCCGCGACCGGTGAGTTCGAGACAAGACTTGTCATAAAAGACAGGGACGTGACTGCACTTGACATGACCCTCTCGGTTCCCACGGAAGAGATCGCCGAGCACATAGTCGATGTGTGGAAGGAAAAGGCCACGGACGTGTTCAAATACATCACCGATGAGCTGTTCTGATGAACGAGGGTGAACGAGGGGACGGTTCCTCCGTTCACTGGGGTGAACGAGGGGACGGTTCTTCCGTACACTTTATAATTACTCAGCAAAAAGATATATACCTGTTCATTATGTGAATTATACAAGGAGCAGAAATGAGAATTGGTACCGGTTATGACGTACATAAGCTTTGTGACGACCGCCCGCTCATCATAGGCGGCGTGACGATCCCTTATGAGAAGGGGCTTCTGGGACATTCGGATGCGGATGTTCTGACACATGCGATAATGGATGCGCTTCTTGGAGCTGCCGCAAAACTTGACATAGGCAATCTTTTTCCCGACACGGATCCCGAATATAAGGGCGCAGATTCGATCAAGCTCCTTAAGAAAGTGGGAGAGATCATCGCGGAGGAAGGTTATGTCATAGAAAACATTGACTCCACCATAATCGCACAGGCTCCGAAGATGGCACCGTATCTTTATGAGATGAGAACGAAGATCGCTGAAGCACTCGGCATCGAAGTGGGGAGAGTGAATGTGAAGGCCACGACCGAGGAAGGACTTGGTTTTACCGGAGCAAAAGAAGGAATTGCGGCACAGGCAGTCTGCCTCATTAATTCCATTTATGACATGAATGACGTCAGCTATGTCACATCGGCCAGCTGCGGAGGCTGCTCCCGATGTCCGGGCGTACAGTAAAACAGAGGGACGGTTCGGCTGTTTCCCCTAAAAAATTTGTGGATGATTCCGCTGTTTTGCCCGAAGGATAAGTGAACGTAAGGAACCGTCCCTCAGTTCACAAGTGAACGGAGGAACCGTCCCCGCGTTCACCCACTGCTTAGATTAACGTCACTTTATGAAAAGAGGAATGAAAGAATGCAACTGTATAATACAAGCACCAGAAAAGTAGAAGAATTCATACCGCGTGAAGAGGGCAAGGTATCGATGTATACCTGCGGCCCCACGGTATATCATTTTGCTCATATAGGAAATCTTCGCACGTACATCTGTGAGGACATGCTGGTCAAGACCCTGATGTATGCCGGTTATGATGTGAAGCGCGTCATGAACATCACTGACGTGGGACATCTTTCCAGCGATGCCGATACCGGTGAGGACAAGATGCTCAAGGGCGCAAAGCGTGAGCACAAGACTGTTCTGGAGATCGCAGACTATTATACCAAGGCCTTTTTTGCCGATTTCGAAAAGCTTCATATCCGCATGCCGGATGTTGTGGAACCCGCAACGCACTGCATACCCGAATTCATACATATGATCGAAGTGCTGCTTGAAAAGGGATATGCATATCAGGCAGGTGAGAATATCTATTTCGATACTTCCAAGCTGGAGAAGTATTATACGCTGTCCAATCATAACGAGGACGATCTTCGCGTGGGCGTGCGCGACGATGTTGATGAAGATAGCAATAAGCGTAACAAGACTGACTTTGTGCTGTGGTTCACCAAGTCAAAATTCGATGATCAGGAACTCAAGTGGGAGAGCCCCTGGGGCCGCGGTTATCCGGGATGGCACATTGAGTGCTCATGCATAGGAATCAAGCATCTCGGCGAGTACATGGACATCCATTGTGGCGGCGTGGACAATATCTTCCCTCACCATACCAATGAGATCGCACAGAGTGAAAGTTATCTTGGACATCATTGGTGCAATTACTGGTTCCATGTTCATCACCTCGTTGAAAAAGACAAGGGCAAGATGAGCAAGTCCAGCGGAGAATTCCTGACCGTGTCACTTCTTGAGGAAAAGGGATATGATCCGCTCGCATACCGTTTCTTCTGCCTGCAGTCACATTACCGCAAGCCTCTTGAGTTTTCATACGAAGTGCTCGACCAGATGAGCACTGCTTATCAGAAGCTCTTAAAGCGCGTTGCCGAACTGAAGGAAGACGGTGCTGTCGAGGATGGCGCATTTGCCGACTACCGTAAGAAATTTACCGATGCACTTACAGATGATATCAATACGTCAATGGCGATCACGGTGCTTTATGATGTGCTGAAGGCTGACATCAATGATTCGACCAAGCGTGCACTGGTTGCAAGCTTTGATGAAGTGCTGTCTCTGGATCTTCTCGAGGGAGCAAAGAAACCGGATGCGGACACAGGCGTAGATTCCGAACTTGAAAGCTGGATCCTTGAGCGCATCGAAGCAAGAAAGGCAGCCAAGAAAGCCAAGGATTTTGCACAGGCAGATGCCATTCGTGAAGAACTTATGGCAAAAGGTATTGCCATCGAAGATACCAGAGAGGGTACCAAGTGGAAGAAAGCGTAAACTACTCACCCCTTTCATTAGCATTTATCGGAGATGCATATATGAGCCTGATCATCAGGCACATGCTTCTTCAAAAAGGTGACATGAATGTCGGAAAATTCCACAAGGCATCGGTGAAGTATGTAAGCGCCGATGCTCAGGCTGCGGTGTATGAAGCGCTTATCGAAAAGGGGATCCTGACTGATGAAGAGCAGGAAATCATGCACCGTGGCAGGAATCATGCGCATCCTTCCGGAAGAGGGACGGATTTTGCGGCATACAAGAGAGCCACGGGACTTGAATCCCTTATAGGATATCTCTACATGTCGGGCAACACGGAGCGTGCTGATGAGCTGATCAGATTCGGAGCGGAATATGTCGAAGGATCAAAATAGAAAAGAAGATAATGAAGGCTACGCAAAGAAGCCAAATGAAAATGCGATAGAAGGCAGAAACCCCGTGCTTGAGGCTTTCCGTGCCGGGAAGCCCGTCGACAGGCTATATGTGCTCGACGGATGCAGGGACGGAGCGGTGCTTACGATCAAGAGAGAAGCTGCAAAGGCGGGAACGGTGATCAAGTATGTCGATAAGGACAGACTTGATCATATGTCCGCAACCGGGCATCACCAGGGGGTCATTGCCATCACCGCAGCTTATGAATACAGTGAGGTTTCGGATATACTGAAGAGAGCTGAGGAAAAGGGAGAGGATCCTTTCATCATCATTCTTGACGGCATAGAAGATCCCCACAATCTCGGCGCGATAATCAGGACTGCGGATCAGGCGGGAGCTCATGGCGTGATAATCCCCAAGGACAGAGCAGTGGGACTTACGGCGTCCGTGGCACGTGCAAGCGCGGGAGCACTGAACTTCATTCCTGTTGCCAAGGTCACCAATATTTCAAGGACCATAGATGAACTCAAGGAAAAAGGCATATGGTTCGTCTGTGCCGCGATGGACGGAACGGTAATGTATGACCTTAATCTCACCGGTCCCATAGGACTTGTCATCGGAAATGAAGGAAGCGGTGTATCGAGGCTTGTCAGGGAAAAATGTGACATGATCGCAAGCATTCCTATGAAGGGTGAGATAGATTCACTTAATGCTTCCGTTGCCTGCGGAATACTCAGTTACGAGATAGTTCGAAGACGCATGAAGGGCTGATATTGAGCAAAATTCCTGATAAGAATAATACATTCGGTTATCCCGATTATGAGGATGTAAGTGACGAGAAACTTATTGAGAGGATGCATGAAGTATCCTACGAGTATCCCGCCATCCTTAATTTTCTGATATCAAGACACACAGGCCTTGTCTTTAATATCGTGAAAAACATAAACGGAATAATGCCTTCCGATGTTGATGATTTCCGTCAGGAAGGAATGATCGGGCTTTACGATGCAATCGAAAAATACGATCCTTCAAAAGGCGCCGGATTCAGGACATACGCATCCGTGGTGATAAAAAACAGGATCCTGAATACCCTTTCATCGCGTAACAGTCTTAAGAATTCTCCTCTTAAAGATTATATTTCAACGGATGTATCGGAAACGGATCCCCAGTGGAATGAAAACAAGGCGCTTCAGTCGCCGGACATGACACCTGAGGAGATCGCTCTTTTCGATGAATTAAAAGAAAAATTTGGGCTTGCCTTCAGGGAAAGGCTTACCGAGTCGGAACGCATATCTCTTTCACTTAAGATGAAAGGCGTGCCTGTAAGGAAAATAGCCGGGGTACTTGGCATCACCGAAAAAGCAGCGGAGAAGGCCATATCAAGAGCCAGAAAAAAGATAAGGGATTCGATCTGAGCGGAGAGATACATGCTTTTCAATCTTCTAATATGGATATATGTGTTCCTTACGACCTATGCTCTTGGAAGGCTTCTTTTTTCCGTGCTCGGAACAGATGTAAAGAAGACCTTCGGAAATGCCGGCATTTGCACTGAAGACATCTGCATGGCAGGGTTCATGGTTTCGACTGTGTATGCGCAGATCTTCAGCATCTTTGCGGGAGTAGGGCTTGCCGCAAATATTTTTCTTGTTTTCGTCTGTATCATCTTTTATCTGACGCGCTTCATTAAAAGCACCGATAAAAAATTCTCATCATTCATAAAAAAAATCAGCCCCTCAAAATGTATTCTCATTATGCTCCTTTCGCTCATCATGGCATATGGAGCTTCGAGGGGATATTTTCATTTCGATTCCGACCTGTATCACGGACAGGCCATTCACTGGATAGAAGATTACGGAGTGGTGAAAGGGCTCGGCAATCTGAACGGAAGACTTGCATATAACAGTTCCTCTTTCGCGGTGCAGGCACTGTACAGTTTTGCATTCCTGGGCGGAAGATCATATCATGCATGCGCCGGATTTATGGCTCTTCTTGTGATGATATCGGGTCTTAGGATATTTCACGTGTTTAAGGACAGGAAGGTATTTCTTTCCGACTTTGCAAGGATTGCGTCCATATATTACGTGCTGAACATCTATGATGAGATCTCATCACCAGCATCGGATTATTTCACTATGCTGCTTATCTGCTACATTGCGGTCAGGCTGATCGAAGGTGCAGAGAACAGGGCAGATGCGGATTTTTATGCCATGCCTGTACTGCTTGCGTTTTTTGATCTTACCGTCAAACTTTCGGCGGCGCCTCTTTGCATGGCGGTACTGATACCGCTCGTTATGCTGATAAAAGAAAAAAGATATAAGCAGATACTGAAATATGCCGTATGCGTCCTTGCGATTCTGCTTCCGTTTTTTATCAGAAACTATTTTCTTTCAGGATGGCTCATGTATCCGTCGACTGCAATCGACATTTTTGATCCCGACTGGAAGATATCAGCACAGGCTGCAGAGATAGATGCGGATTACATCATTGCTTTCGGAAGAGGTTTTTCCAATATGGATTCCGCTCATTATGCATTTTCCGAATGGTTCCCTCACTGGATGTCCGGTCTTGGGAGAACAGAGAAGGTACTGCTGCTTTCAAGCTTTGCGGGAATGATCGTATGGTTATGCGGAATGATCTTCAGCATTGCGGCTTGTCGAAAGAAAGAAAATGATAAGAACTATGTGCCTGATTACATAATACTCGCTTATGCCGTATCGTTTGCATTCTGGCTTTTCTCTTCGCCGCTTGTAAGATACGGACAGGGATACATTCTGATGTTGCCTCTTCTTACATTCGGATCCGTTTATGTCAGGATCATTGATGCATTGGGTGAAAAGAAGGCAGCAATGTATCTGTCAAAAGGCGCGATATGTTTCATCGGACTGTTTGTTGCGTATAAGGGGATCATGCTCGGAAAGTACATGAAGAGTGTTGATTATGAGCCTTATTATGTACAGCCTCAGGATTACGGGGTATACGAAACATACAAGGTGGATCTCGGAGGAGGGCATTATGTGTATGCACCTGTAGAGGGTGATCAGACAGGATATTATGATTTCCCTTCGGTGCCGGTAAATCTGGATCTTCCGGAGCTCTACGAACCTGACGCCGATGATTTTTCAGGCGGATTCATGTCGTGATGACAAGCATATAGACGTGATGATATGCATAAAAAAAGATCATGGCGCGATGCAGCGTCATGATCTTTTCTTTTTATTTCATCTCGGGCAGCGGAGTGGGGATGAGATTCAGATTGTATTTGCTGACTATCTCCATTGCCATTTTTTCGGTCTGTGGCACATCGATCATATGGACATGATGTGCATCAAGTCCGATGACAACATCATTTCCCGTCTCGCCTGCCAGCTTCCAGAAAAGAGGATTGGGATAATTTCTTCCGTCACCGATCCCGAGCAGATTGATCTCGAGCGGAACATGGTGATCGTAGGCATATTCGCAGATCCTGCTCATTTCTTTCAGATAGATTCGTTCATCGCCTGCGAAGTTGATGAGATCGGGATGTGCGAGATAGATGAATTTACCGGTCCCAAGTCCCTCTATGACCTGGTCTGCATACATCACGAGTCTTTCCTCATCCTCGGTTTCCTCGCCGGCCCATCTGCCATCGTACTGATTCTTAGTGCAGTGCTGTCCGAGGATCATGTATTCGACGGGATAATCCTCAAGGAAGACCATTAACTTATCAAACAGTTCGGGATAGTATTCGACTTCCAGTCCCAGGTAGATATTTATCTTATCCTTGTATTCTTTTTTCAGTGCAAGGATCGTATCCGTGTAGTCATCCATCTGATCGAGGCCCATGCGCATGCCTGCTGATGAATATCCTTCGGGAAAGGGCATGGGTGTGTGATCGGAAAATCCGAAATCGGTCATCCCGACTCTTAATGCTTCTTCTATGTATTCCTTCTCGGTGCCGCTCGCGTGTCCGCATCTTGCGGTATGAGAGTGCAGATTGATCTTCATTATGTGCTCCTTTTTTAAACGTGCCTTAACAGTATAACGCGTTTGTGCTTTGTTGACCATATTTTCCCAGATGATATAATATTTTCAGTTGAACTGTTACCGAAAGGCGGAGACAGCATGAAGAAAAAATTGATGATGTGCATATCTGTGGTCATTGCAGTCGCGGCATTTTCATTGCTGCCCGAATCCGGGGCAGAGGCTGCGGTCAGACGCATGCCCGACGGAAGAGATTTCGATGCTTCTTTTTATGCGGCAACATATCCGGATGTATATGCGGCTTTTGGCATGAATGAAACGCTTCTTTATCAGCATTATCTGATGTTTGGCATCGCCGAAAAAAGACTTCCCTATGCCGGAGCGTTTGTGCCCGCTTCTTCGAATGAGACCACGGCGCCGGCTTCTACGGTGATCACGATGCCCGACGGAGGAAAGTTCGATCCGGTTTTCTATGCACGCAAATATCCCGATGTCGTGGCCGTGCTCGGAAATGATGCCACTGCACTTTACAACCATTATCTGTATTACGGCATGAATGAGGGAAGGCTTCCCTATGAAGGAGCACCCAAGTCGGAACTGAAGATCACGTTCACTCCTGCCGGAGTGGTGGCTCAGGTATCGACACCCGAGGACGTGATGAATGCGGTCAGACAGGCAGCCAAATTCAGAGTCACAACCCTTACGATCATCACGACCTGGAACGGCACGCTTTCCGCCGAGGGCGTTACCGCTTATGTCAATGCACAGTCTGCATATCTGAAGACCGCATACAATGCCACTGCAGTCGTGACGGATTCAAGAGTGTACGGAAATATCGATAACCTGACCATTGAGACCGAGGTTGCGTTGAGATTCAGATGATACTCCTCCGGGTTTATGTGCCTGCGGCATAAGAAAAAACAACTTTGGAATTGATCTTTTAAAGTCCCGGACTTATGAAAAGCAAAATGTCATCTTCACGGTACATGAGCTTTGAGTAAAGAACGGGGCTTTTTTTTTTTGTTGACGCCTTATTTTTCTCGTGTTATAAAGTTTTTGTAGTTATTTCATTTTTCTATTTTTCAATTTGTTTCTGAAATTCGTATTCCGAAACATACCACTTTAAAAAGAGAGCAACTATCATAAACAATTCTATTTTTATATTCTGAAAGGAATCCGGGTATTTTATGAGAGAAAAACTTAAGAGCTTTACTCTTACCCAGCTCAGGGACATTGCCAAGTCCGCAGGACTGAAGGGTGTTACCGGTCTCAAGAAAGAAGAGCTTATCGAGAAACTTGTGGAACTTGATGAGAAGATGAAGGCAGAAAAGGAATCTTCCGAAAAGGCTCCCGCTTCTTCAGGTGAAAAGCAGGACAAAAAAACTTCCGGAAAATCAGCTGAGAAGAATGCCGATAAGAAAAAGTCATCCGGCAAGGGTGATAAGAAAAAGACCGCTCCCGCGAAAAAAGAGGGAGAGGCAGAAACTTTCGGCGCTAAAAATGCAGATGCATCCTCTGCGGATGCTTCCGTAAAAGAAGAGCCCGTGCAGGCAAAGACTGAGGACAAGCGCGAAAAGGGACAGCCCGGACAGCCTTCCGAAAAGCGTGAGCGCAGACAGAATGAGCAGACTGAAGACAAGCGTGAGCGCAGGCAGGGCGAACAGTCTGAAGATAAGCGTGACCGCAGGCAGGGCGAACAGTCCGAAGATAAGCGTGAGCGCAGGCAGGGCGAACAGTCCGAAGATAAGCGTGACCGCAGACAGAATGAACAGACTGAAAGAAAACAGAACGCAGATCAGGACAAGAACCAGCGTCCGGATAATGCATATGTTCCTCAGGAAGGCGACGAGCCCGCATACGGAATTCTTGAAGTCATGCCTGAAGGGTACGGATTCATCAGATGCGATAATTATCTTCCCGGTGAAAGTGATGTATATGTGTCGCCTGCCCAGATCCGCAAGTTCGGTCTGCGCACGGGTGATGTGCTTGACGGTGTTAAGAAAGCCAAGACTGCTACCGAGAAATTCTCGCCGCTTATCTTCCTTAACACAGTGAACGGCTATTCTCTTTCAGATGCAATGAAGAGAGTGGCGTTTGAGAACATGACTCCGATCTTCCCCAACGAGAGGATCCGCATGGAGACGAGTGATGAGAAGAATATCGCAATGCGTGTCATGGATCTTGTCAGTCCTGTCGGAAAAGGTCAGAGAGGAATGATCGTATCGCCTCCGAAGGCCGGAAAAACAACACTCCTTAAGTCCGTTGCGCAGTCGATACTGTTCCACAATCCCGAGACACACATCATCATTCTCCTGATCGATGAGCGTCCCGAGGAAGTCACTGACATGAAGGAAGCCATCAGGGGAAGGAATGTCGAGGTCATCTATTCGACCTTCGATGAGATGCCCGAGCATCATGCAAGAGTTTCCGAGATGGTCATAGAGCGTGCAAGAAGGCTTGTCGAGCACAAGGAAGACGTTGTGATCCTGCTTGATTCCATAACAAGGCTTGCAAGGGCATACAACCAGGTCATTCCGCCCAGCGGACGTACTCTTTCGGGTGGTCTTGATCCTGCCGCACTTCATATGCCCAAAAGGTTCTTCGGTGCTGCGAGGAACATGAGAGAGGGCGGATCTCTCACGATACTTGCCACAGCTCTTGTCGAGACCGGATCCAAGATGGATGACGTGGTCTACGAGGAATTCAAGGGAACCGGTAACATGGAGATGATCCTTGACAGGAAGCTTTCGGAAAAGAGGATCTTCCCTGCCGTGGATCTTGCAAAGTCCGGAACAAGGCGTGAGGACCTGCTTCTTACAAGAGAAGAGCTGAGGGCCATGGAGATCGCAAGAAGGGCATTGAACGGGCTTAAATCCGATGATGCTGCCGACAGGCTGTTGGAGGAGTTCAAGAACACTAGGTCCAATGCGGAACTTGTGAGGAACATCAATGTGAGGAATCACGTGTAATAAGCTGACTTAGACGGACGGGGCCGCATATATATGTATTTTTGCTCATGATCACTTCGCCGTGAAGTTCTGCGGAATGCGGGATATTTACGCTATTCCGGGTCTCGCACCGCTCGCAGAAGACATCCTGTCTTCGGCTCGCTATTTTCGCCGTCCGGGCGAAAATGTGCTCAGGTGGTGCATTCCGGGAACTTCATCGGCTCGTTCAAAATCGCAAAAATATATATACGCGGCCCCGTCCTGATATATCATCGATTGACCGGCATGACCCGGGTGGAAATGTGGGTTGGTTTCCACATAACGTAAATCCTTAAAATATCTCTTGCAATAAAAACCGGGTAGTGATATATTAGTAGAGCTGTTTGTGGCTGCATAAGCAGTGTGGATGAGAACAGACAACAATTTACTTTATATATAGAGAGGTGAAGAAATGAAGGAAGGAATACATCCCCAGTATTATCAGGCAACCGTTACCTGCAACTGTGGCAACACTTTTGTAACCGGTTCAACCAGACCTGAGATACACGTCGAGGTTTGCTCCAAGTGCCATTCGTTCTATACCGGACAGCAGAAGAGCGCAAGAGCCGACGGTCGTATTGACAAGTTCAATAAGAAGTACGGTCTTAACAAGTAA
>JAIKZQ010000031.1 GCA_024682075.1 Lachnospiraceae bacterium | reverse complement strand
ATTCTGTCGTCATACTATCTCACCTAACACCGCGCGACCTGCTTTACGGATTTCAACAACCCTGAATCCGCCTTCTTCGTAAATCTTTTTGGGTGTATCTCCGTCAGGCCAAATATATATTTTTTCTATTCCGTTCTCTCTGCACCATTCCACGTAGCTGTAGAACAATGCTCGGCCGGCACCGGTTTTTCTGTGTTTTTTTGATACCAGAAGATAATCGACACGGCAGGATCTCTCGGAAATATGTCCATATAACAGACCTATGATCTTTCCGTTTAAAGATGCTGCGAACAACCATGCTTTCGGGTAAGCCAGCGTCTTCTTTGCCACCATGATCTCCCACGGTTCTTCCGCTTCAATAAATACATTTTCTATCTCATCATCATGCACATTCCGGGCTGAGCCCATTCCGGAACTCGTCCATCAGCTTCTATACACCCGTGGCATTCCCCGTTTATCTTTTTCGAACAGCCCACGCAGCATTCACCGCAAGCTGTAATAGTAGTAAAATCTGTCATTTATCTATAACCTTTTAACGATATACCCTAGAACCTTTTGTAAAGTATTCCTTATACTTTTCTATACTCCCCATACGCTTCACCCTCCATAGCGAGTTTTATCTCTGTTTTTCATTTATCAGATTTAGTAACAGTTAGCTGCCTCAGTTTTTCTTTCCCTTAATGATCATGGAAAGCGGAAATCCGCTATGATCTATGCCGGCAAATCCACCACTGATATCGTAGTCATATTCCTGAAGTCCGGTAACGACAATTCCGTTATCAGTCATTCCGGATATTATCTCTGACATCGAATGAGTAAAATCGGTAAAAATTTTAGAATGATAGTTCTTAAGTGTCATATAATACATGCCGCCATTTCCGGTCCACTCATGTTCAAAATAGGAAAAATGACATTCCATCCTATGCTGCGGATCAAATTCATCATCGCCTTCAACAGCCAGCATATTTGTACACGGATGCTGTTCGTTAAGCACGATCACAGCTCCGGGTTTCATGCACTTAGATACGATCTCAAAAAATCGGTTCAGATCTTCAAACCAGCACAGTGCTCCTATCGTAATGATCACAACATCAAACTGATCCTTATAGCGGTCATCAATATCATAGACATTCACAGCCTCAAATACGCATGGAAGCCCAAGTTCTTTTGCCTTTTCATTTGCAAAAGCCACCTGATTTTCGGCAATATCAAATCCCACTCCACTTGAGGCTTTTCCGCTTTTGACAAGAGAAAGCAGTTCCCTTCCGTTATTGCAACAGAACTGACCGATCGATTTTCCTTCCGTGTCGATGCTTTTCAAAACATCCGTCATTTCTTTTTCAAAAAACGGATATTCTTCTTTGGTTATGCGCTCTGTTATATCAGCTCCCCAGGATTCATCTCTTTTATCAAAAGCTTCTTCCCATGCTGCCTTATTTCCTTCGATATACTTTTCCATACGATCTCTCTTTCCGCCGGATAAGGCCAGAATTCTTTCTGATCAGACAATCCACCTTCAGCCTCCATGCATTTGTCTTTTTTAATATATGAAAAAAGCAGCGGACTGTTTATATCCGCTGCTTTAAAACGACTCAGATAACAGCATCAATTATAAAGAGTTTTAGTCATATTGCCTATAACATCCGCAGATGCGTGAAGTTCCTCTACAGTCGCATTGATCGTGCTCATTTTTTCCGTTTCCTGAGCAATGCTTTCACCGATAAGATTGATCTTAGCCATTATGCCTTTAACTGATTCGTTAACATTTGTAAGTTTTGCCGAAATATGTTCAGTTGTTTCTTTGGTTGAGCTTGACAGTGACTGAACCTCCGATGCTACGACGGCAAATCCGCGTCCGGCATCACCTGCCCTTGCTGCTTCTATTGATGCATTCAGCGATAACAGATTTGTCTGGCTGGCTATGCTCTGAATGCTTCCGATTATTTCCATTGATGAGGTGACGGCTGTTTCAATCTCGAGTGCAGCCTGGCTAACCTCTTCCTGCTTGCTTGCCACTTCCTGCATCTGAGCGGCAGCCTGATCAACATTCTGAGCTATCTCTGCAATTCCCGCTCTTAAGGAATCGATATTTGGTTCCATTTCTTCCTGAAAACGTACCCTATTCTTCTTTTCCTGGGATATATCAAGAATGGTTCCGGCAGCCATGACCGGCATGCCGTTCTCCCAAACAACATAGCTTGAAGCACGAACCCATACATACTCGCCTGATTTGTGTTTAATGCGGTATTCCATGTCAAAGACGGTAGCACCGGTAGGATCGGCCATCTGCTTTCCCATGGCAGCAGATGCTCCGGGAACATCATCGGGATGGATCCTGGTGATCCACGATTGCATGATGTCGGGAAACTCAGGAGTATGAGGCGTGAATCCGAGGATCTTTTTAAACTGGTCTGAATACACCATCGGAGAACTCGGATCGTCTATTGCATACTTCGTAAGATCCATGCTCCAGCTTCCCTCAAGCATCATCTTATCAACAGCTTGCTGACGCCTCGAATCATGGATCATTGTTTCCGAATTTCTTTTCTGTTCATCAATATCGGAAAAAGTACCGATGAACTCTCTGGGATTACCATTGGAATATCTCATGCACTCACCGGCAGCGTAGAACCATTTGTAATCACCGCGCTTGGTGCGGATGCGATACTCAACATCATATTTGGTACGTCCGCTCTTATCTCCCGCTGCAGCACCATAAGCCGAAAATGCAATATCAACATCATCCGGATGAATGATGCCTGCAAGTGAATCCAATGTATCCGGAAGCTCCTGTCTGTTAAATCCCAGCATTCTTCTGAATTCATCCGAATATTCTACGGTCTGGGTGCCGTCTTCCGCATAGAAACTCTTCCATATGCCAAGGTGAGTGCTTGTATTAACCGCATCAAGTTCTGCCTCACTGTATTTGAGTTTCTCTTTAAGCTCGGCAATTTCTTTTACAAGTGCTTCATTCTTCAGTTCGATCTCAGATTTCTGACTTACACTTTGACGTCCAAACATATAATCGTTCCTCCAATCATAAAAGCTTTTATCAAATATAAATTGCCGGAGATTTATTAAATCTTTATAAAAATTTTATCAAAATCAGGCTGTCTTTGCAAAGAATTTCGATATACAGACTGCATCATAGATATAAGTACCACATACATCTTATACTGCATCGATACCTTTATAGGGTTTTGTAATAAACAGAACAATAAATGATATGAGCCATAGAAGAATTGAGACAATTGCAAGTATCACTGCAATACGGGGGGCTGTTTTTTTCGCCATAACGAGCAGGTCGAGTCCTGTAACGGCAAGATATGCCTCAATTCCGATAATAACCGATGCAACAGAACTTAACAGTGCCATACATGTCAGAACAAAGAACGGGATCCATTTCTTCATCATTGCATCTCCTATGTTTACACAATTAACCGTACTACCCTATCTGTACTTTTCATCAGGATAAGGATCATCCTGTTCACAGAATGATCCTTATCATTAGTATAACGTATTATCTCAGATACTTTACATACAGATGATCGGTTCCACCGCCGTAATTAACGATATCCTTAACATACGAATATCCAAAATGCTCATACAAACCTGCATTTTCCGACGGTATGTAACTCTTCTCGAATCCAAGTTCTTTAAGATACTCATTGGCACATTTTATAAGCTTGCCGCTTATCCTTTGGCCTCTGTATGCCTCGTCCACAAATATGCTCGATACCCATGGCATCAGATCCGGAATGGGATAATAATCCTCTTTCATGACCGAAGCCATTCCGACGATTCGACCGTCCGCCTTTGCGACAAACATTGTCTCCCAATCGGAAAACTCCCGGTTTCTGACAAGTGCTGCCAGATGATCTTTGGTCTCTTCCCACGAACAGTTTTCAATGAAAGAAAGAAGTTCTCCGGCAAGAGGCGTGTCCTTATCGACCTTCTCAACAGAAAAGTCATTCAGAAGATGCCATCCGAAATGTTTCTCGACAAGAGCCACTGTATCCTCAACACTGCGGTTATTATCCCTTTCGACCCAGAAGTAATCACTGCTTTTGATATATTCATATGCTGAGATATTCAGCTCTGTAAGGGTCTTGTCGCAGGTTTCTTTCGCCGCTTCATAATCACTCGCGCTGTGAATAAAATCACTGAAGGGCTTATGGTCTTCACGGTTGCAATATGTATCCACTATGTTCACAGGCTTTGAGATCATAAACGCGATCCTTGAAGGATCTGTGATCCTGTCGGCATCCTCAACAACACAGTGAAGGTCACAAATAATGCGTCTGTCTTGTGAAAGCCTGATCAGATCAAGAAGTACATAATCAAGCTGTTCCCTGCTGTTTCCGAGAAGCCACTTCTTGTATTCCTCAACACTTCTTCCGAAGAACTCGTCAGCATCCCTGAATGTGGTATTCATGGTGGGCTGATGTTCTTTGTCCGATTTGATCTGATGAATCGTAAACTGATCGTCGATCACATAAATGGGAATATCGTATTTTGCACCGAGCGCTTTAGTTACGGTTGTCTTGCCACCACAGGCAGTGCCCGAGATAAAATAAACGTTACGTAAATACTCTTTTAATATATTATCCTGAAATATCATAATAATGCTCCTTAATATAAATAGCCGTTTACAGTAGCATGAGCTGTAAGCATGAAACTATTTAGTTAAGGTTTCATGCTTATCAGATATTTCTTATTCTCATGAACATTACCATTTCCGTAACCTCCGTATTAAAACAGATCATCAAACGATTGAATTTTATCCTTTTTAGAATATTGCACTCACAAAACATGTAAAGACGATCAAAACAGGAATTCCTGCAATAACGGACCCGATTATGATAAGAACGATCGGAGCAGCCTTTTTACGGGTTTTATCCCTGACCCTGGTTATGATGCCGATGATGAGCAGGGTAAGTCCGGTCAAAAGCATAAGTCCCATTATTGCCATTATCACAAGCGAAAACAGTATAAACATCGATGCAAACGCCATAAGCTGACCTCATCCAATAACTTCCGGAATAACCTTTATCAGTTCCGGGAATGAATCTATATAAGGAACCTCGGCATCGATCTGTCCGAATCCGTATCTGGCATGTATGAACGGATATCCCGCCATGACAGTAGCGTCATAATCTCCCTGAATATCACCCACATAACAGGCAATGTCCAGACCGTTTCTTTCAGCAATGAGCCTTATATTCTCATCCTTAAGCCGCAGGTTATTGCCGTAGCACTCAATGTCTTCTATCAGATCATCCGCGCTTCCCTGTGATATCCCGTAAAAGCCGAGAAAAGCCTCAATATATCCGGACTGGCAATTGCTGACAATATAATTATGATAACCCATATCCTTCAGCTTTTGCCAGGTATCTGTAATGCCTTCATAAAGCATTCCGCCATGCTTCCTGAGATAAACCGTCTCATACTTTTCACAGGCATTTCTCAGGGCATTTCTTTCGGGACCTTTTTCCGTGAAAGTAAAGAGTATATCAGCGATCACATCCATGGGTTTTCCCATGACGCGCTTGAAATCAGCTGCAGTAAGCATATGTCCGGCATATCCGGCTTCGGTTATCTTCTCATTCCATGATGCGGCAATGTTATCGGATGAATCCCAGACAGTACCGTCCATGTCGAAAATAATGCCTTTTTTCACGCTTCCACCCTGTCTGCGTCGTTCCATATACGCTCAAGATCATAGAGTTCACGTGAGTCCTTGTCGAAGATATGGACCACAATGTCACCGTAATCAAGAAGGATCCAGTTAGCTGTATCATAGCCCTCTATGCCCTGATGGAAGATCTGCTTCTTCGCAAAAGCCTCCTCAACGCCGTCCGAGAGAGCCTGTATCTGTGATCTGTTGGTCCCGGATGCGATCACAAAGCAATCCGTGATGTCGGATACTTTGCTGAGATCAAGAACTTTAATATCAAGTCCTTTCTTGTCCTCGATTGCATCCTTAACAGTCTTAACTTTATTCATCAATTGATCGTTCAATTATATTCTCCCATATACAAACATAACTCGCATACATGCATGATTTCTGATTCCGGAATAACCGGCATAATGCATTATTTCAGATTTCTGAGAGCCATGTCAGGCTTGATCTGATTCTTGTAATACTCATAAGCCGCAAGCGATGACGGAGCTACAGGATACCCCTTGGATTCAACATAGCCTCTTACAGCTTCCATGATCCACAAAAGAGTCTGGTCAACATCCTTAAACGCAGCCTTCCTGACATCTTCCATTATGATCAGGTTTTTCCTGCCGGGCTCAATGAAATCGGCGATATAGATGATCTTCTCAAGAAGAGACATCATGGGACGCCCAACCGTATGAAACCTTATGGCGTTGAGTATGTCCTCGTCTTCTATGCCGTACTTATCCCTTGCGACGATGGCACCGCATTTCGAATGCAGAAGCGAATGGTTGTCCAGTTCTTCCTGAAGAGGCGGGCATCCTGCTTTCTCCATGATCTTTATCTTGTCATCATCCGATAGGCATTTTGCACAGTCATGCATCAGTCCGGCAATACGTGCATTCATGACATCGCCGCCGTGAATGAAAGCCATGCAGGCCGCCGTGTATTCAACCCCCAGGGAATGTTCGAATCTCTGGGCATCAAGATTCTTTTCAAGTTCCTTGCGAAGCTTAATGATGTCCTTCATCTGTCAGGCCTTCTTCGATGCTTTCGGAAGTTCTATCTTAGGATTTTCCTTGTCAGGCTTATAAAGTACTATCTTGCGTCCGATAACCTGAACAACTGTCGATCTGGTCCTGCCTGCAATGATCTCGGCAAGTTCCCCGGCATTGTCTTCACAGTTTTTAAGTACAGAGATCTTCAGCAGTTCGTTCTTGGAAAAGAATTCATCGAGTGCGGTTATGGTCTCGGGAGTAACAGATGCTTTTCCGAGATTGAACGCAGGATCGATATTCGATGCAAGACTCTTAAGATATGCTCTTTGCTTACTGGTAAGTTCCATATTTTCACCTTATTTATAATATTCAAAAGAATGACCGTACAGCCTGACCGTGTCACCGTCCTTGATGCCAAGGTCCTCGAGCTGCTGAAGCATTCCGTTATCTTTGAGGAAATTCTGGAAAAAGGCAAATCCCTTCTCTGATTCCAGATTGGTATATCCGAGCATCTTCTCGATCTTCGGGCCTTCGATGACATATTCATCTTCTTCATCGTCAAAGTAAACGGTATAAGGTTCATCCTCAACCTTGAGATTGATCTCGGGATCATATTCCTGCTCAAAGGTGGTGACTGTATCGGGAAGGGTTTTCAGAAGATCCGATGCCTCCTTAAGAAGTTCACGTACTCCGTCACCCGTTGCAGCCGAGATAGTCATGACCTTAATGCCTTTGGGCTCGAACTCATCCTTAAGAGCCCCTAGATTCTCCTCCGCATCTTCATATGATGAAAAGAGATCGGACTTGTTTGCAGCTATTATCTGAGGCTTATTTATCAGCTCGGGATCGTATTTTTCAAGTTCCGAATCAATGAGCTTAACATCTTCCAGTGGGTTACGCCCCTCGGTACCTGCAGCATCGACGACATGTATCAGGACCTTGGTTCTTTCGACATGACGAAGGAATTCGTGACCAAGTCCCAGACCGTCACTTGCTCCCTCTATCAGACCGGGAATGTCGCTTATGACGAATCCGTATCCTCCGAGATTCACGACTCCCAGATTGGGCTGAAGCGTTGTGAACTGATAACCTGCTATCTTGGGCTTTGCATTGGTGCAAGCCGCAAGAAGAGATGACTTACCTGCATTGGGAAATCCCACAAGTCCGACATCAGCTACCACTTTAAGCTCAAATATGGCTTCAAGTTCGAGTGCAGGTTGTCCGGGCTGTGCATACTTCGGAGCCTGCATCGTGGAAGTGGCATAATGCTGATTGCCGCATCCGCCTCTTCCCCCTTTGAGGATCGTATATTCCCTGCAATCACCGGACATGTCGATGATGACCTTGCCGGACGCAGCTTCTCTTACGACAGTCCCTTCCGGAACCTTGAGAATGATATCCTCTCCGTCCTTGCCGCGACAGTTCTTCTTGCCACCGTCCTCACCGTTTCCGGCCTTGTACTTTCTTACATTTCTGAAGTCAATGAGCGTATTGAGGCCTTCGTCTATCTTAAGTATGACGTCACCGCCCCTGCCGCCGTCTCCGCCGTCAGGACCACCGTTTGTAACGTATTTTTCTCTTCTGAAAGAGACATGACCGTCTCCGCCCTTACCGCTTATCAGAAAAACCCGGGCCTTATCACAATACATGCAGTCACCTCAAATCATAAAACAAATACATCATTGAAAAATAAAAAGGACTCTGACGTATCCGCCAGAGTCCTGATAATCACTGCTCTACTTTAGGGTAAACAGAAGCCTGAGTCCTGTTCTTACCTTTTCTCTCAAATCTGAGAACGCCGTCAACCAGCGCATAAAGAGTATCATCTCCGCCGATACCTACATTATTACCGGGGTGGATCTTGGTTCCGCGCTGTCTGTAGAGAATGTTGCCGGCAGTTACGAACTGGCCGTCAGCACGCTTTGCACCAAGTCTCTTGGCTTCGGAATCTCTGCCGTTCTTGGTAGAACCGACACCCTTTTTATGAGCAAAGAACTGAAGATTCATTCTAAGCATTGTCCTTAACCTCCTTGAATTGTATCTGCAAAAACTTTCCGCCGTATTCATCAGCGAGACTGATGACCGAATCCTCAAACGCACTCATGAGACATCTTGCGCCTTCAGAAGTTTTATCCAGGATCACGCATCTCATGAATCCTGTCTTCTCATCGGTTTTAACATCAAGTTTCTGCCCGGCTGCTTTTTCCAATCCGTTGATGGTATTAATGGAAAGAGCCGAAATAGCTGAACATAAAATATCAGGCTTTCCGGATTTGGCATATCCGGCATGTCCCATGCAGGTGAATCCTTTGTAGACTCCTTCAGGGGACTTTTCAATCACGATAGTTGTCATGATCAGCCTTCGATGGAATCGATCTTAACTGCCGTATAGGGCTGTCTGTGTCCGTTCTTCTTGTGATAGCCGGACTTTCTCTTGTAGCGGTATACGATGACCTTCTTGGCACGATCCTGTCTTACAACAGTACCGGTAACCTTTGCAGAAGCAACGTCCTTACCAGCCTTGAGAGAACCGTCGTTAACAGCGATGACGTTGTCGAAAGTAACCTTGTCACCTTCTGCAGCATCAAGCTTCTCAACCCTGATCTCATCTCCCTCGGAAACCTTATACTGCTTTCCTCCGGTTGCGATAATTGCGTACATAAATAGGCACCTCCTTTTCATGAACCATCATGAAGTATGCGAAATGGTCCTTTTAAACGCTGATACGGCGTCATGCAAGCACATTCGCTCACACAAACTTAAAGCCTATTCAAGCGGCATACTCAAAGATAATAGCAAGAGGTGCCTTATATGTCAATATATATTTTAAATTCTTTTACTTCTGCTCGAAATCATCAATATACTGCTTGATGAGCTTCACGGAGCCTTCTATACCCAGGACGGCCGAATTGATGCACAGATCGTAAGACTCGGCCTTGCCCCATTTCTTATTGGTATAATAATTGTAATAACTCTGTCTCTGCTTATCCTTCTTGATGATCATGTCCTTAGCTTTGGCCTCATCAAGCTGATACTGCTCCATGATCCTCTTTACCTTATAATCCTCATTCGCATAGATAAAGAGATTAATCACATTATCCCTGCCCTCAAGAGCATAATCGGCACATCTTCCGACTATGACGCAGGGACCTTCGTCAGCAACCTTCTTGATGGTGTCAAACTGTGCCAGGAAAACCTTCTGTGAGATCGGCATATCGACAAAAGACGAAGAATTATAACCGAAGCTGTAAGTATCTATGACAAGATTGTACAGAAAAGAATTCGTAGGCCTCTCGTCATGATTCATCAGGATCTCTTCACAAAAACCGCTCTCCTTTGCAGCCCTGGCAAGAAGCTCCTTGTCATAATATTTGATGTCATACGCCTTGGCAAGCTGCTCGCCTATGACTCTTCCGCCCGAACCGAACTGTCTTCCTATAGTGATTACAGTTTTCATACAGATCACCGTCCTTCCGATAATAGATTTCTGTCAATTACAATTATAAAACCGTTTTCCGATAAACTCAATCTATTATCTGAAAATATTGCAAATATTCTGTAAAATATATACCGGCATTAAAAACGAACATGAATTTAATGCAATCGGTGCATGAGGAAATTTTTTATGCAGGCTCCCCACAACTATGCATATTCACTTCATGACATTCAACAAATGCTCGAAATACTGAGGCAGCGGCGCAACGGTCTCAACATAATCTCCGGTTGAAGGATGTTCAAATCCCAGAACCTGTGCATGAAGCGTCTGCCCTTCAAGATTAAAACGCTTATTGAGAGGTGAAGCAGCTTTTCCGTATATCTCATCGCCGAGGATCGGATGCCCAATCGATGACAGGTGAACTCTGATCTGATGAGTCCTTCCGGTTTCGAGCCTGCATTCTATGAATGTATAGTCTGCAAATCTCTCAAGCACTTTGACATGCGTAACCGCCCTCTTACCGCCCGGTACGATTCCCATCTTCTTTCTGTCGGAAGAAAGCCTTCCTATCGGAGCATCTATAACTCTTTCATCTTCGGGGATGACTCCGAGGCAGATTGCCTTATATACTCTGTTAATTGAATGTGCCTTGAACTGCTCTGAAAGCTTCATATGGGCTGCATCATTTTTGCAGGCAATGACAGAGCCCGTAGTATCCTTATCGATCCTGTGAACGATTCCGGGGCGCATGACACCGTTTATCCCGCTCAATGAATCTCCGCAATGATACATCAGTGCATTTACGAGCGTGCCTGTATAATGCCCCGCAGCAGGATGAACGACCATTCCCTTAGGCTTGTTCACAACGATGACATCACTGTCTTCATACAGAATGTCCAGAGGAATGTCTTCAGCAGGTATGTCAGGACTCTGAGCATCGGGGAGTTCCAGCTCAAGAGCATCTCCCTCTTTTACATTAAGTGAGCCCTTTGCCTGTTTGCCGTTGACGACAAGGCCGCCTTCCTTGATAACCCTCTGAAGATAAGATCTGGATACCCCTTCAAGCAAAGAAGGGAGAAGTCTGTCGACTCTCTCCCCTGCTGCATCTTCTTCACATGTAAAGCAAAAACGCCTCATCAGCTCATCTCCCTGAATTTCTTCTGGTTGAACTTCATGAAGTAAAGATCCTTTTCCTTGTACTTGAAAACAATAAGGAAAATGAAAATAAAAGCTCCGCATGTCACGAATATGTCCGCCACGTTAAACACGGGAAAATTGATCACTTTGAAATAGATGAAATCAATGACATACGAAAAACGTATGCGGTCAATACCATTTCCGATTCCGCCCGCAATGATCATCGCAAGTGAAATGTTAAACGGGATATACTTAACGTCATCAGGGCTCCTTGCGATCATGAATACACAGAGAGCTATGATAACAGCCGAGATGAACAGTATAAGTATCTTCTGACCCGCGAGCATTCCCCAGCTGGAGCCGGTGTTGACTATGTAATAAAGTTCAAGCACCCCGTCTATGAGGACACAGGCTCCGTTATCCTTGAGATTTGAAACTGCGGCATATTTAGTGATCCGATCGAGAATTACGGCAATGACCGCCAAAATAACACATGCCATGATCATCTTCTTTTTCTCGATCTTCTTTCTTTCACGCATGCTTGCAGTATTTTCAGAAACAGAATCCAACTTTAATCTCCTTCGGCAAAATTCAGCTCATCCAGTGCGGCCGACATCTCTTCATCGGTAACTTCTTCGTTGATAAATGCCTTGCCTATCTTTTTGAGCAATATGAACTTAACATGGCCGGAAGCCATTTTCTTATCATTCTTCGTCAGTTCAACGATCCTGGCCGTATCGGCAAGATCCATTGAAATGGGCAGTCCGAAAAGAACGAACATATCCCTGATCTCGTAGAATTCTTCCTTGGAAAGGAATTCCTTTTTCCAGGAAATGAAAGCAGCGGCTACGCATCCGAGCGCAACGCATTCTCCGTGGAGGAACTTGAAATCATAATACTTCTCAATGGCGTGTCCGAGTGTATGACCAAGGTTCAGAAGAGCCCTGTCCTTCTTTTCATAAGGATCCTTCTCAACGATCATCCTCTTGATGTCATCACATCTGTAGACCATCTCTGACAATGTATCAAGATCCATGTCCCTGATCTCGTATGAATGATCTATAAGCCAGACATAGAAGTTCTCATCCTTCAAAAGAGCGGACTTCATGACCTCGGCAAATCCCGAAACGAACTGTCTTCCGGGAAGCGAGTTAAGAGTTGAAAGATTGACATATACCAGAACGGGCATCTTGAATGCTCCGATCATGTTCTTGAATCCTTCAAAATCTACGCCGGTCTTACCGCCTATGGAAGAATCAACCTGAGCAAGAAGTGTCGTGGGTATCTGCACGAAATCAACTCCGCGAAGAAAGGTTGCAGCAACATAGCCTGTCATGTCACCTACAACACCGCCGCCGAGTGCAACAAGCAGAGTCTTACGGTCAAATTTATTTTCGATCAGGAATCTGTAGATCTTATTGATCTCATCAAGATTCTTATGCTCCTCACCTGCAGGAATCACATACTTCATAACGCTCGAGGAAATGCTCTCAAGCTTGTCTGTCACTTCCTGAGAATACAAAGGATCGACATTCGAATCGGTGATGACACATATCCTTACTTTATCCGGATACAAAAGACTGACTTCAGCGGGAAGTGCTTCAAAGGACTGCTTATATATAATATCGTATGAGGACTTGGTTCCGCATTTGACGGTAAGTCTCGACATATCGATCTGATCAGTTTCTTTCATTGCTTACCTCAAAAAATAACGGACCGCTCAGCTAAGGCCTGGCAAGCGGTCCGTAACATTGTTAATGATAATATCAGAAAAGTCCGTTTCCGTCAGGTCCCTGTGACATCAGATCTCCGGAAAGAGTAACGCTTTCGGGAGTGATGACATATACATAATCGGATACTTTCTCCATGCGGCATCCGAGAGCATAGCACGCACCGCAAAGGAAATCATATATGCTCTGTGCAAGTGAGGAATCAAGTCCCTGGAGATTAAGAACAACACTGTTCATAGACTTAAGATCATCAACTACTTCAGCGGCATCATTGAGTTCCTTGGGAAATCTCATGCTGACACCGGCATTAAAACTTGCGCTCATATTTTTCCTCCGTGTATCCTGAGTCTTGAACATGCCCTTTGTTGATTTCTTGGGCTTATCGATTTCATCTGCATCGGACGACTGATAATCATTAACCTGGACTGCATCATCATCGTCGAATCCGTAATCGTCATTCTCCTCGTCCTTATTGTCCAGCTTCATAAAATTCATGAACTTGTCAACAGCACTACCCATTTTTACCCTCTCATTCATTTATCTTGGGAACATGCACGAGAATGCATATTCTAATGGTACTCTCTGGCTCCGAATATTGCGGTTCCGACCCTGACGAACGTGGATCCTTCATCAACCGCCGTCACATAATCACCGCTCATTCCCATGGACAGATAGTCCATACAAACATTATCAGTTTTTTGCTTTTTTATGTCAATGGATAATTGCTTCATATTGTGAAAAAATACACGATTTTGCTCGGGATTTTCACATATCGGAGCACTGGTCATCAGCCCCCTTATCCTGACACCCGGTATCTGCGCTATTTCATTTACGGCATCTGTCACTTCATCGGGTTTGAATCCGAATTTGCTTTCCTCACTTGCAATGTTAACTTCAAGAAGAATGTCACTTACTAAGCCGAGTTTTTCGGACTGTTTTCCTATCTCACGGGCCAGCTTCACGGAGTCGACTCCATGGATCAGAAAAGTCTTGCCGACGATGTACTTGACCTTGTTCGTCTGAAGATGACCTATCATGTGCCATCTGATGTCACCCGGAAGCTGCGGTATCTTATCGACAAGCTCCTGAACATAATTCTCGCCGAAATCCCTGCATCCGGCTTCATAAGCCTCCCTGAGCATCTCGACAGGCTTGGTCTTACTGACAGCGACAAGCGTGCATTCATCTTCCTTCCTGCCGCTCTTTACGGTAAGCTGCTTTACTTCATTCAGAACAGAAATATAATTATCGGATACTGTACCCAAAGTAATTACCTCTTGATCATTCGTTAATGAACTGGTCGGCAGATACCGTGTCGGCCTTAAGCGCGATATAATCGTAAACCCTGAGACCATATGTAGAATTGGGCTTGACGATGGCATATTCATCGTTCTGCGCAAGGATGGTTATCTCCTTGAAGTCCGCATAGCCCTTGTTTATGTTATAAACACCTGTCAGAGTTCCACGGGCACTGATCACAAACGTGTCCTGGGAATTCTCAAGATGCAGGACATCTCCTGCGGTGATTATCGTCTCATCGACGTAATAAACATGGTTCTTCTCATCATGAGAATAAACGGATATCTCTCTTCTCATGGTAATGGGCTGGCCGGTCTCGTCATAACCGGTGATCATGATGTAGTAAATATTGTTTACGGAATCATAGATCACGAATCTCTCATCGACCAGATAGAATTCCTTCTGGATTATTGAACTGTTGGGAACCTTAAGACCGGTCTCCTCTCCGAGGATCAGCTCCACATCAAGGAATCTTTCATTGGCAAACGCAGACATCGAATTATTGAAATCAAGTCTGCAGAATACATCCTTGTCATTTCTGATGATCGAAACCTTCCCCCAGCATTCATACTGATTTCTCAGGAATCTTGTCTGGATGTAGCCTCTCTCTATAAAATCCTCCGCATCCGCTTCCTTGATGGGAAATACGATGCACCAGTCCTCACTCTCGGTAAGCTTATATACAGGATCACCGGTTGCCCTGAGTTCATTTGCGGTGATGTTTACCTTCTCATAATCCCTTTCGTTGAACATATCCATAGTGACCGCACCGGGATCAAGAGTCTCATATCCGTCGGTCCAGTAAGAAACCGTGCCGGCATGAGCACTCGTGCAGTACTTAACCGCAGTAGAAAGGCCGCCTTCATCCTGCGCAGCCCTGAGTGATTCGAGGAAATTGGAATTGGCAAGCTTGAGAACCGAATTCTGAAGAGCATACTTGAATGAATAAACCTCACTGTATGTAAGGCTGTCATAAGAATGTGCGAAATCAACGATCTCATTCTTGAAATCATCAAGCTCCTTGTCGGTCAGGGTATTCTCCAGAAGTGACTGCGATTCAAGGAATTCATTAAGTCTTCCGGTCTCATCAACAGTATAGACTATGTCTCCGACAGCAACTTTTTGTCCCTCACGGGCAAGAAAATTGACATATCCGGAATAAGGGCTCTCGACAACGTGCTCATCGCGTATTGCCATTGCCCTGTAGATATTCTGTGATGAAAGGGATCCTTCAACGACTTCGTATCTGACGATGGGATCGGAACTGAAATATATGAAAGAAACAATGATGACATATATGAATATCAGAAAAAAGAGTACAGTGCCTATACTTAGATTATGGCTTTTTGTAAACCTTCTGATATTGTCCGAATTGTTATTGCTCATAGATAAACAAAGTAAATGCCCCGGATGAGGTTCGAAGCTCTCCGGGGCTGTGTGTCAAGAGTATTAAAGGAAATTGATCGCGATCTTCTCGTTTGCCTGGAGCTCTGCAGGGAACTTGCTTCTCTCAAGTGATACCGAAAGAACCATGTCTACCGAATACTTAGCCGACAAAGCTGCAAGCTTTTCAACGTTATCGGTTATGTTGCAGTCTTCCTGAGCGGAGATCTTGCAGTATGAATCGAAATACATCTGCTGTATATCATGATTCTGGGAAATGATACCAGCTACAAAACCATAAAACTGATCAGGACTTGTGATATCATAATCGCTTACATTGATAAGCCTGATCTTGTTGTTCAGCTCAAACATGTGAGCGGTGTTCTTATCAAGATAAACGATATTACCTGATACGGTTTTAACATCGGCATTTACCTTGTCCAAAAGTTCCTTAGTCTTACCTTTGCCCTTCTGACCAACAATCAATGAAACCACTACGCTTACCCTCCGATGCTATTATTTGCGGTCTGACCGCTAATTAGATTATAGTGTAAAAACCTAAAACTGACAAGGTTTTTATAGACTCCGGAATGTTTATTTTTCCGCCGCTTACCTGTTCAGTATCAGCGACATTACCTTCTGCTGATGATCGTATAAAGTATCCGTGTCGGGCGTGCCCATTACGCAGGATATGTAAGGATTACCGGACGGATCCCTGCACAGAACAATGAGACAATGTCCCGCTCCGCCTGTCGTTCCGGTCTTGCCGCCGATCACGGTGATGCCGGAAGGAGGATCAACATCCTTGTCGCTTCTGATGAACAGATCCGTCGACCTGACGGTCCTCTCGACCGAATTGCCGTTAACATCATAATACACGGTCGAATATTCGGCACTTGAGACTATCTCGGTGAATTTGTCGTATTTGATGCATTCACTGAGGATCAGATAGAGATCATAAGCCGTCGTCATGTGATCATCCGCATCAAGTCCGTGCGGATTGGAAAAATGCGTGTTGGTAGCCCCGATGGCTCTTGCCTTCTCATTCATCATGTCGCAGAACTCGCTGAGACTTCCGGCAATGTGAACGGCAATGGCATTGGATATGTCATTTGCCGAATACATGAGCATGAAATGAAGTGCCTGGTCCATGGTCATGGTATCTCCGACATGACCGGGAAGAACCTGCTCATCATAACGGAATCCCGTAACTTCCTGGCCGAGGACGATCTTTTCATCCATTGAACAGTTCTCAAGTGCGATCAGAGCGGTCATCAGTTTGGTGGTGGATGCGGGATGAATCTGACGATGGGCATTTACAGCGGCAAGAGGCTCTGCATTATTAACGTCAACCAAAAGAATGGCTTCGATGCTGTTTGCCTGTTCGAGGCCGGGAACAGGTATATCCCGGGTAACCACACATAAATCATGTGCAAAAGAATCTGCCCTCAGATCAGCCACAAATCCCCTGCCGGCAATTTCAGATGCAAGAGTTGATGAAGCATAAGGCGAAGACAGTCCTGCCCCGCATCCGGACATAAGAAGAAGGAATACGGAAAACAGGCATATGATCTTTATTTTGAAACTTCCGCATGAACGGATCATTTATACATTTCTCTCCATTCAAGATCGCCTCTGTCGAGGGATTTGATAAGAAGCTCCGCACTGGCAAGATTGGTCGCAAGCGGAATATTATGAAGATCGCAATCCCTGAACACGTTCTCGACATTGGGTTCGTGAACGGTGACATTGATGGGATCACGCAAAAAGATGACCAGATCTATAAGATTCTGCTCGATCTGAGCGGCAAGCTGCTGTTCCCCGCCCAAATGTCCTGCAAGAAATTTATGAATCGTAAGATTCGTTACCTCTTCAATAAGTCTTCCGGTCGTTCCGGTCGCATACAGGTCATGTTTTGACAATATCCCCCTGTATGCCACGCAAAAGTTCTGCATGAGCTTCTTTTTTGAATCATGTGCGATAAGTGCAATGTTCATTCCCCTAATACGGCCCCTTTCCGTTAAAATTGATGGTGAAATCATCCAGCGGATTGACGGAATGCTTCACCTGAAGCCTTACGTTCAGGACTACCCCAAGTCCCGAATAAAGCGTTACCAGCGACGTGAGTCCGTAGCTTACAAACGGAAGCGGGATTCCGGTATTAGGAAGCAGGAAGGTCGCAACACCTATGTTCATGAACCCCTGCATGCCTATGAAAGTCCCCATTCCGGCACATATCACGGCACCTGCGGTATCCGAAGCCCGGATGCCGACTGACAGACAGCCAAGAGAAATAAGAAACAGCAGGATTATCGTGACCGCGGACCCCCTAAATCCGAATTCTTCGCCTATCACAGCAAAAATAAAGTCGGTCTCCGCCTCTGAAATGAAATTGGAATTCTTGACAGAGGTGATCTCGTTGTTCTTATAACCTTTTCCTTCAAGCATACCCGACCCGATAGCTGTAATGGAATTATTCTGCTGATAAGCGATATCGGGATAATCTTCGGGATTCAGATATCCGTAGATCCTCTTCAGCTGATATTCTTCAAGAACCTCGTTATCGGGATTAAGGATATAACTTATAAAAACAGCCCCGAGAGGCACAGTCACAAGCAGAGTGATAAGGATTATCCTCTTCTTGATCCCTCCGGCAAACATTATCGATGCAAAGATGAATATCAGAACGATACTGGTTGACAGATCGGGCTGCTTATAGACAAGAAAAAACGGCACCAGAAACAGTCCCATACATACCAAAAGCAGGTGAAAACTGCCGATTTTTTCCTTATATTTCATAATAAACGAGGCAAAAAATAAAATCAACAGCAACTTGCTCAGCTCAGACGGCTGGAACCTTATGGAGCCTATCCTGAACCATCTCTGGGCATTGTTGGTCGTCTCGCCTCCGAAAATGACGAAAAACAGGATCACGATGGTAAAGGCATATATCGGGATCCAGAATTTGAGAATGAAATGATAATCTATCAGTGATGCGATTATCATGAACACACTCCCGACGATGATGCCGCCAATCTGCTTCTTGACATTATCGGCTCCGGCTTCACCCATGGCAGAACTGATCGCAAAAACTCCGATGGTGGAAAGCGCAAGCGTAAACAGTATTAACTTGAAATCATAATCCTTAAGCCTGTAATTTTTTAGATTCATAAATCTTCTCCATAACCACCCTGTTCAATGGGCTTATGGTGATCTCTCCGTCGCTTATCCTTGCAACTTTCGGAGAACTCTTAAGGACTGCGGACCATACGGGCTTGGTCTCGGGTTCGTATTTCTTTTCACCGATGATAAGTTCCTGGGCCTCAAGTTCTATGGCACAAACGAAAGCTGACTCATCTCCCGAAGCACCGGCATGGGCCTTGCCGTACAATCCTCCAAGGATGATGATGCTTCCGCCGCTTTTTATCTCGCTTCCGGGATTGACGTCTCCGAACACGATAATGCTGTCCGCGACATCTATCACCTGTCTGTTCATCACGGAACCGTGCAGGATCCTGCACATTTCCTTGTCATTAAGTCTTTCGTTCAAAATCTCGGTGACTTTTCTGATATGCTCCTGGTCTTCCTCATTCTTGCCGACAATGCATGAAATGCTCACGTCACAGCTTGCACTTATAGCGTCGATTATGAGCGATTCCTCGATTTCGGACAATTTCCTGCCGTCAATATCGAGGATTATGCTGCCTGTTCCGAGGAATTTGCGGGACTCATAGAATTTATCCCTGACACATGCCAGCACCTCGTTAAAGCTCATTTCCGGATCGAGAATGAGCTTCAGCGCACCGTTATAGCTTTTTAAAATCGCACCCTGATTCATATGATCTCTAAAATGCTAATCTCTTGTCTCAATTGTCTGGAATGACGACTGATCTGTTTCGGGTTTCACATGATAATATGCCTGCAGACATTCATGAGCCAGCTGCGCCGCATAATCTGAATAGAATCCGAAAGGAATACGAACGCTCAAGGCAACCTCAGCCTGTCCGTTTGCGGGAGCAAAGGCAATGTAAAGCGCATGGTCGGGCTTTGATCTTGACTGCTGAGCCGTTCCGGTCTTGCCCGCAACACTAACGGGAATATCAGCAAAATAAGGCTTGGCTTCAACACCGTCGATCATTCCGCCTATAATGGCATTCCATTGATAGTCTTCCATAGTGACCGTATTATACACAACAGGTTCATATGTCCAGACCGTCCTGCCGTATGAATCCTCTATGTGGTCAAGCAGTGTCAGGTCATAAGTTGTCCCGCCGTTTGCAATCGAAGAAACATACCTGGCAAGCTGGGTCGTTGTGAATGCATTGGTACCCTGTCCTATATAAGAACGTACCGAGTCCAGATCCGATACATCGGGGTCATATTCGGATATCTCAATTCCGGACCTCTGTGTAAGGCCATACATGTCCGCATATTTATACAGTATTTCAAGACCGGCCTTGTCATCGTAGTATCCGTTCTGCGTAGCAAATCTGTATCCAACATGGAAGAAATACAGATTACACGAATCCCTGATTGCAGACCGGACGGTCTCATTGCCGTGAACTGCGGTACATTTGGGCGGAGGCTCGATCTCGTTGAATATTCCCGAACAATTAAAGAGAGTCGATGTGTTGATGATACCCTCACAAAGGCCCGCCGTTGCAGATACAATCTTGAATGTTGATCCGGGAGCCGACTTGTACTGGGTTGCAAAGTTCAGAAGCGGTGAAGAATCATCATTAATGAGCCTGTTGTAATAAGCCGCATCGACATGGTTGGCCATCAGGTTATTGTCGTATCCGGGATAAGACACAAGTGCCAGTATCTGACCGTTATTGGGATTGGTCATGACAACAGAGCCGTTACACGGCTCAAGCGCAAGCTGTGCGGGAGTAACGTCAAGATTGGCAATCCTGTTCATCATGAAAGTGAAAGCGGAAATGGATCCGGCATTCAGAAGGTTCATGTCATTAGCGGGGATATTGATCGCCTGCTGTTCGTAAAGAAGCCTGCAGACCATGTAACCGGAGATTTTGTCATTAAGTATCATGTACTTATAGAATCTCACCTGATACTCGCTGTCAGAATCGCACAGCTCCAAGATCTTGACTATAAGCGCATCGAAGATCTCGGAAGAATCCGCATACCTGGCATCAAGTTCAAGTTTGGAGATGTCGACCCATCCCATTGCGATGGCATGCTCAAGAAGATCACCGAGGCTGACATTTCCTTCTGCGTTCCACTCCTTGTAAAGGCTGTCATTTTCATCGAGCTGCGAGCTCATAATGACACCGTTACTTATAAGGAGCCTGACAATGTAATACTGGTAAACCTGATATTCATCACTCAGTTTTTCATATGGAGTCCTGGTATTCCTGATGCCCTGCTCGAGAGTGTTGTATACGGTTTCCTTGTACGAAAGATATCTTCCGTATACCTCCTGCTCCATTTCAAGTGCATCATCTGCGGAAAAATGATTCACGTCAAGCACGCTGTTTCTGAACAGAGCATAATACACATCCGCGATAGGTATCGTCTTGACGGAGTCAGTGGTCCTTACGGCATATTTTGCATTCTGGATCTTCTGGGTCAGGATATATGCAAGCTTTCTTTCGGTTATGTCGTAAAGCTGTATCGTAAGGTCCATGTCGATGGACAGATAAACATCCTGCCCTCTGATCGCATCCCTGTGTTCAAGAACCGCGAGAACCTTACCGGTATTATCGACCATAACTCTCTCATAGCCCTTGACGCCCTGAAGGACGGTCTCCATGTAACTCTCAATTCCGGACTTGCCTACTACATCCTCATACGTATATGTTCCCTCAGACGCACCCTCGTCTATCATTCTCTGATTGAGTGCCTCGATCTCCTCGGAAGAGATCCTGCCGGTATAGCCGAGTATGTGTGCAAAGTACACACTGTTAACATATCTGCGGATAGTGTCTTCCTGGATCGTTACTCCGGGAAGAATGTCGGAATTCTCCATGATGAGTGCGACGGTTTCCCTTGAAACATCGGTCGCTACGGTTGTTCCGATATACTTTCTGTATGCGGTGAGGCTCATGGCATATCTGATGGCAACTATCTGAAGCCACTCATGGTTGGTATAACCCTTGCCTGCTATGAAGTCCGACTTTCTGTCCTCGGGATCTGCCAGCTGTCCGACTGCGAATCTGTAACCCCTGCCGGAATTCCTGCTCAGGTAGATCATTACCTGAACGGGTGTTGAGTTCAGTTCTTCTTCGGTCAGGTCATTTACATCAAGATGATCATATACATCGGCAAGGAATCTCTTTAGCTGCGAACCTGATACCGTATACATGAACTCACCGTCGGCATCAAGTGCGATCCTGAAATCGGAATCAATGCTGTCGCCGTTTTTCTCAATGAGCTTTACAAGATTGAAGATGAGCTCATTAAGCTTGGCATCCTTACCGGATCCGGCTTCAAACGTATCCTCAATGTTGACCGAATAAGCAAGCTCGTTATATGCCAGAAGATTGCCGTTGCGGTCATAGATATTGCCTCTCGTGGGCATGATGTCCCTGATCTTCTCCTGCTCAAGAATAAAGTTATCGAGAAATTCCTGACCCTTGATTATCTGAAGAAAGAAGCATCTGTAAAGAAGGACGCCGCAAAGAAAGACCATGATCAGATAAATTATCGTCACACGGCTTGTGAAGATACTGATTATCCTTTCCCTGAGTCCGTCAAACATCCTGTTTTTCTCTTTCCTTCCTGATGCGGTAATTCTTGAAAAGAGTATCTATTCCGAGCAGTATCGGATAGATCACGAGTGAAACCAGAAGTGTGTAGAACACTTCCGGAAAGATAACGTTAAGTATGTAGCTTCCGATCCCGAGTCTTCCCCTCAGAAGAAAAGCGATGATGTAATACATAAGTCCGTATGAAACATCGCTGAGGGTGATGAGTATCATGGGGAGCCTGATATCCTCGGCATAGAAAAGATCGCTGAAACCGCCGTTAATGTACGCTATCAGCATAATGATCAGTGCATTCATCCCGAGCATTGGGCTGAAGAATATGTCTATGAGAAGCCCGCAGAAGAATCCGCAGATCGCACCGGTCTTCTCTCCGTAGAAAAATCCGTATATACAGGCGATCAGAACCATGAAATTGGGTACGATGTCACCAAGCTTCATGTATGTGAAGACACATGATTGAAGCAGGAAGAAAAAAGGTATGGAAATTGCAACTAAGATTCTCTGGATCATTCGTAATCGTCAATCTTCATGTCGGTAATGACAAGTACCGTCTCTAGATGTTCAAAATCGGTAGCACACACGATCGTACCGGATTCGGTCAGATTATTTGCATCATCGGTGACAGTGTCGATATATCCTATCAGAAGCCCCGGCAGATATTTGTCACTGATATTGCTGGTCACTATCTTGTCACCCTTTATGACAAGATCATCGGGATCCGAAAGCTGTGAAAACCTGAGAAGCCCCATTCCCGCAAGGCTCAGATCTCCGGAAACGATAAGTGTCAGGTCCGAGGAAACAACCTGTCCGCTGACATTGACTCCGTCCGATATGATGGATGTAACTCTGGCCCAGTTGGGGCCTATCTTGGTGATCCTGCCGACAAGACCGCCGCCGGCAATGACATTCATGTCAAGTGCAAGTCCGTCATCGGTACCCTTGTCGATAATGAAGGAATCATACCAGTTGCCGGGCTCCTTAGCTATGATCCTGGCTCCGACCTTGTTATATGAATAGTAAGTTTCGGAAAGCTCAAGAAGATTCTGCATTTCGATGAGCTCGTACCTTTCCTGTGTCAGGATGGTATTTTCTTCGGTAAGATCGGCAATCCTCTCCCTGAGTTGTTCATTTTCCTCAAGAAGGGATTGAACCGAAGCAAGTTCTTCTTTTCTGTTCCTGAGCCACTCTCCCGCTCTGGAGATTCCCCTTTCGAAAGGAACAAGGATCGTTCCGGCAACGGAATTGACAGGCACGTCAAAAACTGATGTACCGTAGGTCAGTATCATCAGCAAAATGCATATGCAAGTTAAAATAAGGAGGAGATATTTACCCGGCAGAGTAAATCTCTCCCCCTTTGATTTTACGATAGGACTCATTTACCCATTCCCTCTGCACTCTGTGCAAGACCGGCAAAATCGGGATCCTGGATTATCCTTCCGAGACCGTATGCAGTTGAAGTAAGAGGCTCATCGGTTATATTGACTTTAAGTCCGGTGCCGTCAGCAATCCTCTCAACCAGATGTGATACCTGGCTTGCTCCTCCGGTAAGGTATATTCCGTTCCTGAAGATATCCGCCGACAGTTCGGGCGGAGTTCTCTCAAGTATGAACTTGATGTTATCTATGATGGTCTTGAAGTCTCCCTCAAGAGAATCGACAATGAGCTTGGTGGGGATCTCTCTCTGCACGGGAAGTCCGGTGACTATGTCCCTGCCGTAGACTAAAGCTCCCTTTCCTTCTTTTTCAAGGTCCTTAAGCTTCTTCTTGACATCTTCAGCAGTCTTGCCTCCTATCATGAGACCGAACTCGTTTCTCACCGCGCCTCTGATGGAATCGTCAAACTTAAGACCGCCTTCCTTGATGAGTTTGGATAACACTATGCCTCCGAGAGAAAGCACGGAAATCTCGGTAGTCTCAAATCCGACATTCACGACCAGCACACCGACAGCATTCTTGACATCGATGCCCATTCCTATTCCGTCAGCTATGGCCATCTGGGCAACATAGATCTTGTGAGCCTTGATGCCTGCTTCTTTCAGAAGATCGTAGAATGCCCTCTTTTCAACATCGGTGATGTCATAAGGAACCGCGATGAGGAAATCAGCACTCTTGAGCTGTCCGCCCTGAAGGTCGGTAATGAGGTACTTGACCAAAAGCTCGACATTATGAAGGTCCGAGATGACGCCGCACGAAAGAGGATATGAGATCTGGATATTGGAAGGAGCCTTCTCATGCATCTCATATGCGGAATCACCATATGCGAAAAACTCAGTCTCGTCCTTTATGGCGATCATGTTCTTCTGAATGGTTATGGTATTGTCGTTGTTGTTAAAAATCTTGATATGATTAGTACCAAGATCGATGCCGTATGCATTAGCTGCCATATGGATCCTTTCTGCCGGATAAATCAGTTAAGTTCTCCGGATTCTTTAAAACTGTAGTATTTGTTATCGCCGATGATTATGTGATCCAGAAGCGGGATCTCGATCATCCTGCAACTTTCATGTAATTTTGCCGTAAGTGCCCTGTCATCCGATGAAGGAGAAGGATCACCGCTTGGGTGATTATGCAGCAAAATGATGTTGACTGCCTCGGCACTTAGTGCTTCCAGGAGTATGCTCCTTACAGGGGCCATTGACCTGTTAACGCTCCCTTTTGAGATAATGGACTCTCTCAGGATGCGCCCCTTATTATCAAGGCTTAAAAGCATAACGCATTCCGCCTTATTATGCCTGAGCCTTTCCATGTAATAATCCGCAACGGTAAGGGCGCTCTTGACATTAAGCCCCTCCCTGTATCTGCTCTCATGCATTCTGAGTGCTATCTCAGCCAGGCATTTAAGCTTTATTGCCTTTACTCTCCCGATACCCGGGATCTTCTCGAGCTGCTTTATGTCGGCATCATACAGTCCCAGAAAACCGCATCTCGGATACTTGCCGAGTTCAAGGACTTTTTTGGAAATGTCGACAGCATCGCTGCCCTTTGTGCCGGTCCTCAGGATTATTGCGAGAAGTTCGGGATCGGTAAGGGATGACGGTCCGAGTTTCTCGAATCTTTCGTAAGGCATTTCTTCAGATCTGTTATTGTTCATGCATTCCTTTCCCCTTCTCCGGGACGAAAATGCAGATCAGACCTTTATGAACTTAAAAACAACAAAAGCAATGATTATTCCCAGGATTCCCGCAATGTTGATGTTAAAAGTAAGACCGAAGGTAAGTATCAGGAATCCGAGATTCAATTCAACGGGCGATGTAAGCCCGAAAACTCCGCCATAGGACAAAAACTCCCATCCGCTGAGCTGACCGATAAGATTTCCGAGAATGAAACCTATAACGATCATGAAAAACAAGATCCAGCCTCTGTACTTCATAAATGCTCCTAACTCAAAAATCACCAAAAGATCCGGTTAATTCCTGAAAGAAAGCCGAACCCGACATAGTATTTTAACATAAAACGAGCCCTTTATCTACTAATGTTTGGAAGGCCTTGATAATTCCGAATTTGCCGTGAGGCCATGAAATGCCGCCCTGGAAATATGCGGTATAGGGCTCTCTTAAAGGTCCGTCAGCCGAAAGTTCGATCGAGGAACCGGAAACAAAGGCTCCTGCGGCCATTATGACCTTGGAATCATAACCCGGCATATCCCATGGTTCAGGAGCATAGGATGAATCGACGGGAGCTGCGGACTGTATACCCTCGCAGAAAGCAATAAGACTTTCGGGCTTTCCAAAGGTAATAGCCTGGATTATGTCATGCCTGTCTTCCGAACCTGCGGGGAAACTGCCGAATCCGTATTTTTCGAACAATGTTGCCGCAAATATCGCGCTTTTCAGGGCCGAAGCAGTTACTACAGGTCCCATGAAAAATCCCTGGAACATCCTGGGAAGAGCCTCAAGCGAAGGGCCGACCTCCCTTCCGAGTCCGGGAGCCGTCAGCCTGTATGAAACATTTTCAATACACTCGCTTGTTCCGGCAATATATCCGCCCACCTGGGCAAGACCGCCGCCGGGATTCTTGATAAGGGATCCAACGACCATGTCGGCACCGACATCCGTGGGCTCTATCCTTTCGACAAATTCGCCGTAACAGTTGTCGACCATGCATATGATATCTTTTCTGACTGATTTTACGGTCTCAATGATCCTTCCTATCGTTTCGACGGAAAGCGAAGGCCTGGTCTGATAACCTTTTGATCTCTGGATAGTAACGAGCTTTGTCCTGTCGTTTATCGCATTCTTTATATTCTCATAACTCGGTGTGCCATCGTCATTTAGATCGGCCTGTGCATATGTGATGCCGTATTCTGCAAGAGATCCCTTTGAGGGCCTGATTCCGATCACTTCCTCCAGAGTATCATAAGGCTTTCCGACAGCGCTCATGAGTTCATCGCCGGGCCTGAGATTGCTCATCAGTGCAAGAGCAAGCGCATGAGTTCCGCAGGTGATCTGCGGTCTGACAAGACAATCCTCGGCATGAAAATAATCCGCATACACTTTTTCGAGAGTATCCCTGCCGATATCGTTATATCCGTATCCGGTCGTGCCGAGAAGGCAGCTCTCATTCACATTGTTTTTCTGGAAGGCATTAAGGACTCTGAGCTGGCAAAACTCACTTGTCTCATCGATTGCCTTAAACCTGTCCTCAAGTCCGGATAAGACATCCTCACAGATGTCAAATACCCTGGCGTTTATCCCCAAAGAAGAATATATGCTCTGCATATCTGTAAATGCCATTATAAAATACCTCTTTTCCTGCACTCGTCGGTCATGAAGGTGCACATATCGGAAGTGCGTCCGTCGAATTTTTGTCTGTCGATATAAATAACGTCAGGCTCTCTTTTATACCACGTAAGCTGTCTTTTGGCAAAATGTCTGGTCCTTAGCCTGATCTCATCGGCCGCCTCTGCAAGCGTGGCCTGTCCGTTGATATACGGGATCATCTCCTTATACCCGATGGCCTGCATCGAAACGCACGAAGGATCAAGTCCCGTTCCGAGAAGATTTCTCACTTCGTCTTCAAGACCGCTTTCGATCATCACGGTAACTCTTTTATCGATCCTTTCATAAATGAGGCTGCGCTCATCGGTAAGGACAAAGTATGCCGCATCGTAAACAGGTCCTTTTGCCGCTTCTTCAAGATTATGATCCGAGATCTTCCTTCCGGTCAGATGATGATACTCAAGAGCTCTTATCATTCTCTTGACATTGCCCTCAGGAATCTTCTCTGCACTTTCCGGATCTATGTCTTCAAGCATCGAATGAAGATAATCGTTCCCTTTTTCAATGCAGAGCTGCATCAGAGTATTTCTGTATTCCTCATCAGGCCCTTCGTCATCGAACGACACTCCCTTAAGCAGAGCCTGAATGTAAAATCCGGTTCCTCCGACGATGAGAGGAATCTTTCCACGAGAATAAATGTCTTCGATAGCAGCATCCGCCATCTCCTTAAAACGGAAAGCAGAATAATCCTCCGAAGGATCGCACACATCGATGAGATGATGCCTTACGCCTCTTTTTTCCTCCTCGGTGATCTTCGCGGTGCCTATATCCATCCCTTTGTATACCTGCGCGGAATCCGCAGATATGATCTCAAGGTCATGCATGAGAGCAAACTCGACGGAAAGAGCGGTCTTTCCGACTGCAGTAGGTCCCGATAAAATTATCAGAGGCTTGTCCGTTTTCATCAGTCAACGATCCTTTTGAATTTCTTCTCCATCTCGGTTTTGGATATGGAGATTATCGTCGGTCTTCCATGAGGGCAGTTATAAGGATTGTCCAGCAAAAGAAGCTCGTCTATCAGTTTTTCCGCCTGCTCATATCCTATCCTGTCTCCGCCCTTAACGGATGCCTTGCAGGCCATTCCGGCAATCTTTTCATCAATGGTCCTGAAAGATCCGAGCCCCGGATTTGATGCCATCTCATCGAGCACGGCAAGAAACATCTCTCTTTCGGAATGTCCGAACAGATCGGTCGGAACTCCCCTTAATGCATATTCATTTCCGCCAAAGCTCTCAACCTCAAATCCGATCTTTTCAAATGATTCCTTATTATCAAGAAAAACCTGCTCTTCCGAGGAAGTAAGGGATACAATCACGGGAGGCACAAGCATCTGCGTGGGATGTTCATCATTTCTGATACGTTTTACAAACCTCTCATAGTTAACCTTTTCATGAGCGGCATGCTGGTCGATGATGAACATCTTGTCTTCATACTGGACTATCCAGTAAGTATCAAATACCTGGCCGATGATCCTGTAAGATGCTCTCTTGTCTTTTTCAAGAAGATGATCATCAAAAAGACTCTTCTGTCTGAGCACCGCACCCTCAAGATATTCCGAAGCCGGATCAGGTGCGAGTCCTGAGCCATGATCTTCATCTGAAGAATCTGCATCTTCAGCATAAACAGAATCTTGATGATCAGTCATTGCCGGGGCATTCTGATGAGTCCTGCTATCCGAAGCAGGCATTGTCTCATCTTCAAAAAAGTCATCATCCGAAGCGGATGATCTGCCCGGGCTTTCAAAGAAATCATCAGATGCTGATTTGTCAGGTGCAGCTTTCACGGATTTATAGAATCCGTCTTCCGCAACCTGTCCTGCGTTCACAGAAGTGACACCCATGTCATATCCCGATGCCCTGTTAAATGCCCTGAGTGTTCCCTGAATGTTTTCGGCAGCAGATCTCTTCATCTCAAAGGGCTCGGGATTTTTGCCCGAATGCACTTCGGCAGCTGAGGCTTTCGCCATTTCCTTTTTCTCTGCATCTGTCGTAAGAATGTTTTCGGGGATCATCTCAGCAGCAGTCATGACATCGTGGATCGATGATGATACAAATACAAAAAATGCATTCTGATCGGAAATGCGGACATCAAGTTTTGCCGGATGTACATTTACGTCAACGCAGAAAGGATCGGTCTCAAAGTTCAGAAAAACAACAGGGAACTTATGAAGCATCAGATATTCCCTGTAACCTTCCTCAACAGCTGATGACATGAAAGTATTCCTGACATATCTGCCGTTGATGAAATAGATCTCCATGTTCCTGTTGGATCTGACCATCTCGGGCTTTCCGAGATAACCTTCGATCCTGAACATGTCATTTTCAGCCTTCACCGGAACAAGCGCATCTGCAGTTTCTTTTCCGTATACCCTGTATATGACTTCAAGCAGGTCGCCGGAACCCGATGTATGGAATCTCGAACGCCCGTCGGCGGTGAACTGAAAAGCTATGTCCGGATGAGACAGTGCGATCTTTTCCATCATCTCACCGATATAAGATCCTTCGGTCGAAGCAGTCTTTAAGAACTTCTTCCTGGCCGGTGTGTTGAAGAACAGATTCCTGACTATCACGGTTGTTCCGGAGGGAGCACCGATCTCATCAAAGGATATCTCCTCCCCGCCTCTGATATAGAGCTTGTTTCCGGTCAGAGCTCCCTGCACGCACGAGATCATCTCGGTCTCGGACACGGCACATATGCTCGCAAGAGCTTCTCCTCTGAATCCGAGAGTCACTATCGAGTCAAGATCATCGGCTTTATCGATCTTGCTCGTTGCATGACGCATGAATGCGGTTTTCATTTCATCGGAAGCGATGCCGCATCCGTTATCGGTGACTCTTATAAGATCGATGCCTCCGCCCTTTATCTCGACGGTTATGGCTCCGGCCCCCGAATCAATTGCATTTTCAACAAGCTCCTTGACGACATTTACGGGTCTTTCGACAACCTCGCCCGCGGAGATCCTGTCTATAGTTTCTTTGTTTAAAACTCTGATCATTTTGTTTTCCTGTTTCCCGAATAAAAAATATAACCTGTCAGACTATGATCACGTGATCTTATAACGGTTCTTCACCTTATTCTGAAGCCTGTAAAGCGTGTTCAGCGCATCAAGAGGCGTAAGGTTGGATATGTCGATGTCCTCTATCTCCTTGAGAAGATCCTCATCTGAAACCAGATCAAAGAAGGACATCTGTCCGCTGTCAACTTCATCGGGCCTTGTGATCTTCTTTGACTTGCCGCTTCCTCCATCTCCTGCCGAGATTGATTCCACAAGTGATGATATGTCCTGAAGAGCAAGGCTTGATGCTATTTCCTTGGCTCTGTCAATGACCATGTCGGGCACACCCGCAAGCTTGGCCACCTGTATTCCGTAGCTTCTGTCCGCACCGCCCTTGATGATCTTCCTGAGGAACACGATATCATCTCCCGATTCCTTGACGGCAATGCAGTAATTGTGAACATTATCGATCTTGCCTTCAAGCTCGGTGAGTTCATGATAATGCGTTGCAAAAAGAGTCTTCGCACCGAGTATCTTCTTGTTGCAGATATGCTCTATGACCGCCCATGCAATGGACAAGCCGTCGAAAGTAGACGTTCCGCGGCCTATCTCGTCCAGTATGAGAAGACTCCTGGAAGTAGCATTTCTGAGGATATTGGATACTTCGTTCATCTCGATCATGAAAGTGGACTGTCCGCTTGCAAGATCATCGGATGCACCGACTCTGGTGAAAATCCTGTCCACTACGCACAGGTCAGCTTTAGCAGCCGGAACAAAACTTCCGATCTGAGACATAAGCACGATCAGCGCGGTCTGTCTCATATATGTGGACTTACCGGCCATGTTGGGGCCGGTGATTATGCTTACAAGATTTGAACCGTTATCCAGATATGTATCATTTGAGACAAAGAGTTCTCCGCCAAGCATCTTCTCCACGACAGGATGTCTGCCGTCCTTGATGTTGATGATGCCCTTGCTGTTAATATGAGGTCTTACATACCTGTTTAATTCGGCGATATAAGCAAGATCGGAAAAAACATCCAGGAGTGCAACATTCTTCGCAGTCTTCAGGATACGGTCACTCTCTGCACTGATGCTGTTTCTGATATTCACGAACACATCATATTCAAGGTTCCGGATCTTCTCCTCGGCATTAAGGACAGTGTCCTCAAGTTCCTTCAGTTTGGCAGAAGTAAATCTCTCACAGTTAGTGAGCGTCTGACGCCTGATATAATCGTCCGGAATCTTATCCAGATAAGAATTCGTAACTTCAAAATAGTATCCGAAAGCCTTATGATATCTGATCTTCAGAGCCTTGATGCCCGTTCTTTCTTTTTCGGATTCCTCAAGCTCCGCAAGCCATCTCTTGCCGTCCGTCTTGGCACACCTGAGCATGTCGATCTCTTCGTCAAATCCGTCCTTTATGATGTCGCCGTCCCTGATCGTAAGAGGTGGCTCTTCTCTGATGGATGAAGCAATGAGTGATTCTATGTCGGACAGAGTGTCAAAATTCTCACATATCTCATCAACAGCAGGGGAATGAACATCCTGAATTGCGGTCCTGATATGAGGAAGCATTGACAGGGAAGACTGAAGACTGATCAGGTCCCTGGGGCTTGCGGTTCCAAAGCTCACTCTTGCAAGAAGCCTCTCAAGGTCATATACGGGATTCAGATATTCCCTGAGTTCATCTCTTGCTATGGCGTTGGAATTAAATGCGGCAATTGAATCCTGCCTTTTTACGATCTCGGCTTCATCGATAAGGGGCTGCTCGATAAAAGTACGGAGGAGCCTGCCACCCATTGCGGTCTTGGTCCTGTCGAGAACTCCGAGAAGCGATCCTTTCTTCTGTTTATCCCTGATAGTCTCGGTAAGTTCAAGATTTCTTCTCGAGGAAGAATCAAGCATCATGAATTTGCTTGCGATATAAGGGTGGATCTCGGTGATGTTGCTGAGATCGGTCTTCTGCGTGTCATGCAGATAAATAAGAGAAGCTCCGGCAGCAAGAACTCCGGGGATCATCGAATCAAGGCCCAGACCAATGAGACTCTTTACCCTGAACTGTCTGAGCACTTCGCCCGTTGCGGTTTTCTCATCAAATACTGCATTGTCGAGAACCGTCACGGGAATCTGATACTTTTCCCTGATGGAATTAAGAAGATCGCTCTGAAGAGAAAAAGCATTATTGCAGATTATCTCCGACGGAGCAAATCTGGCAACGTGATCATTCAGCTCATAAGGAGTGGACAATTCGGAAACAAGAAATTCACCCGTTGAAACATCGACAACGCTGCATCCGGTCCCGTTATCCTGATGGCAAATGCACATGAGGAAATTGTTCTTACCGGAATCAAGAGCCATTATGTTCATGTTTGTTCCCGGAGTGACAACCTTGATGACCTCACGCTTTACAAGGCCCTTTGCCGCCTTGGGATCCTCAACCTGTTCACAGATTGCAACTTTATATCCCTTTGAAACAAGTCTTGAAATGTATGAATCCGCAGCGTGAAAAGGCACGCCGCACATCGGGGCTCTTTCTTCCATTCCGCAGGCTTTGCCGGTAAGCGTCAGCTCAAGCTCTTTGGACACAAGCTTGGCATCGTCAAAAAACATCTCGTAGAAATCGCCGATGCGATAGAAAAGAAGGCAGTCCTGATACTGCTTCTTGGTCTCGAGATAGTTTTGCATCATGGGAGATACTTCGTTAATGTCGGGCATTTTCTTATCCTTATAAAAGAAAAAAATTAGGTGACGAGATGCTGTCTTTGCACAGTATTTTTACTCATGCACCGATTGCACTAAATTCGCGTTCGCTACTTGGTATAACCCATATAATAAAACCCTCTGCATTCCTCAAGGACAACGGGAATAATGGACCCGATGAGTGATGCATCGCCGGGGAAATGGACTATCATGTTGTTGGACAGGCGGCCGGTGACATAACCGCCCAAGGAAGTATTTACTTCCTCGACAAGAGCCGGGAGCGTAAGGCCCTGCCATCTCATCGACTGTTCTTTTGCGGTATCCTGCACGCACCCTAGCACCCTGTCAAAAGAAGTCTTGACCAGATCTTCAGGCACCTGATCTTCACGAGCGGCAGCAGGCGTTCCCATTCTCTTGGAATAAATGAAAGTGAACGCATTGTCGTATTTAACCTTGCGGATCACATCTATGGTATCATCCACATCCGCTTCGGTCTCACCGGGAAATCCGACCATTATGTCCGTAGTGAGTGCAATGCCTTGGATCTCGTCTCTAATGCGGAGAGCAAGATCCAGATACTGTTCCTTCGTATATCTGCGGTTCATCTCCTTAAGCACTCTGGTGGACCCTGACTGCAAAGGAAGATGGAGATGTCTGCAGATCTTCTCTTCGGATCTGATCGTCTGTATGAGTTCTTCCGAAAGATCCTTGGGATGAGAAGTCATGAATCTGACTCTTTCAATCCCTTCGATATCACAGACTCTTTTCAGCAGTTCGGGGAATGAGATCTCTCCGTCAATTCCGTTTCCGTACGAATTAACATTCTGACCGAGGAGCATGACTTCCTTAACACCGCTCCCCGCAAGCTTAACGATCTCTTCAAGTATATCCCTGCTCTCTCTCGATCTTTCCCTTCCGCGGACATGGGGAACAATGCAATAAGTACAGAAATTATTGCATCCGAACATGATATTAACACCGGATTTAAAAGGATATTTACGAATGACGGGAAGATCCTCGACGATGTTATCGGCATGATCTACGATCTCACAGATATGCCTTTCGCCGGAAAGAAGTCTGCTAAGATATTCCGGAAAAGCATACAGATTATGGGTTCCGAAGATAAGATCCACGAACGAATATGATTTCTTTATCTTCTCAAGGGCCGAGGGTTCCTGAGGAAGGCAGCCGCAGATCCCGACCATCATTGCGGGATTCTTCTTTTTGCGGGAAAGAGCTTCTCCCAGATGACCGTACAGCTTCTGATTGGCGTTATCCCTTACGGTACAGGTATTATACAAAACAAAGTCGGCATCCTCAGTGTCTTCCAGAAGTTCAAATCCGGAAGCCACAAGAATACCGGCTAATTTTTCTGAATCACGGGCATTCATCTGACATCCGAAGGTTATTACGGATGCAGTGAGCCTCTTTCCAGTTTCATTTTCTTTTTTGTTCAAAAGATCAAGAGATTTATTTACATATTCTCTTTGAGCAAGTGTTGCGATCACATCTGACTTATTCATAACGCCCTTTTCAGGAGCGGGTTTCACCAAAATATCCGGCCAGGCATATGGTAGGACCTGTATGTGATCCGATCATAGGTCCGATGCTGTTGACCATGAACTTCTTAAAGCCTAATCGCTCCTCTATCTGATTTTTTAAATACTCGGCATCATCGGGACAGTTACCGTGAGCGACCATGATGATATCATTCATGTCACGATAAGAGCCCATGTGCTCTTCCATATAATCAACAATATGATCAAGGCTCTTCTTGCGGCCCCTGATCTTGCCGCCCGCATCAAGCTTTCCTTCGTCATTAACGGTGATGAAAGGCTTGATGGCTGCCATTGTTCCGATGACAGCACTTGTTTTGCTGACTCTTCCGCCTCTCCACAGGTCCATGAGGTTGTCAACAGTTATCGAAAGACAAGCATGAACAGCATTCTCCCTGACAAAAGCCGTGGTCTCCTCGAAACTCTTGCCTGCAGCTCTCATATCAACCGCTTTATAGACAAGGAGCATCTCACCGAGTGAACCGGTAAGCGAATCAACCACCTCAATCTTCTTATCGGGATGCTTCTCCATGAACTCTGCAGCTCCGGCCTGAACGCTCTGACATGTGCCGGAAAGTCCTGATGAAATGCCTATGAACAGAAACTCGTCGGCGTCATCTATGTGTTCATCAAAAAATGCCTTGGCCTGGTCGGGATTGACCTGAGAGGTCGTAGGCTTTGCTCCCTCAGCAAGCATCTGATAGAATTTCTCCTTGCTGAGCTCAACACCCTGATTATACACCACACCATCAATTATCGTAGCCAGATTGATCGTGTCAATGCCATGCTCTTTAGCATATTCCTCGGGAATGTCGGAACCGTTGTCAGTAATAATCTTGAACATATCATACCTCCGGTATAAGTCTTAAAACGCACCGTATGATATGATACATAAACCGACTTCAAAAAACAATTAAAATATTCTTAAAAAACGCCTTATATATGGATTTTAAGACGCATAATATAGTTCTGAATACTATATCTGTTATTTCCCGGTGCTTCCGAATCCGCCGTTTCTCACTGTAGTCACTTCATCGTCTTCGGTGATTCCGTAAGGAATGAAAATGGCCTGAGCAAAAGCATCGCCCTCGCTGATCGACACGGTCTTGCCTTCGTTCGAATCATTGGTGATCTTGACGAAGATATGACCCTCGTTATCCGAATAGTAATAATCACTGTCTATGATACCGACCGTGTTATTAAGCTGCAGCCTGAATTTGAATCCAAGTCCGCTCCTGGGAAACACGGCAAGCATCCAGTCTTCGAGCATCTGAGCCCTTATTCCGGTAGGGATCTTGATGGTCTGCCCCGGCTCAAGGGTAAAATCGACCGTGGATCTGATGTCGTAGCCGGCACTTCCGCCGGTAGCCCTTGCAGGAAGCTTGATATTCTCATACTTTTGCTCTAATGACTTATCGTCAAGACCGAAATCTTCCATTCCGGACTTGAACTGCTCGAAACTTACTTTCTCAAATTTACCGACTCTCGTCATTTTATCTCCTCATCATATTAATACAGCTTAATACATGCAGGGAACACCGGACCTGGAACTACCGTGTACTGAATCCGGATCAAGGACCGAATAATGATCGGGACAATGGATCACCACTTCGCCGCTCTTAAGAGATTCACGAACATCGATCACCCTCTGATTGGAACTTCCCTTCCAGCAAAGAGTCACATCCCTCAGATTCTTGTCATAAGGACCGTCCACAACAACATCGACATTTTGCATCAGGGGAAGATCCTTTATATCCTCCCACAGGTCTCCTGTATAGATCCATATAGTCTTATCGGGGAATTCTTTTTTTACAAGAGCTATCAGATCCCCGACATCTTCCCTGTTGCCCGGGTAAAGCGGATCACCGCCGGTAAGCGTAAGTCCCGATATATAATCCCTTTCCAGTATCTCAAAGAGTTCATCCCTGGCTTCCTTGTCAAAATATACACCGGAATCGGGATCCCAGGTCTGGGGATTCTGACATTGGGAACACATATGAGAGCATCCCGACAGCCACAGCGTGACTCTGAGTCCGTCTCCGTTTCTCATGTCATCTTTGGTAATATCATGATATCTCATTACATCGATCTTCTTTCTGCAATCTCTATCATCTTGGCATCATTGAGCCTTGTGTCTCCGTGAGTTCTGGAATAAGACAGATAGCCGTTCATCCTGTCGATTTTGGTAAGGTTCCTGCTTCCGCAGACAGGACATACATCCATTGAAAGTTCTTCATGACCGCAGTCATCACAGTATGACAGAGACAGGTTGACACCTTCGTAGAATCCCATCTGCATCGCTCTTCTGATGAGTGTCTTGATTGCTTCGAGATTATAATCCACGGGATATTTGACATACTGGATCTTGCCGCCGTTGAAATAATCCCAGAATCTCTTTTCAAAGTCCTGCTTCTCAATGGGAGTTATGTCCTCGGTCACATGGCAGTGGAAGGAATTGGACACATATTCCCTGTCGGAAACCCCCTCGACGATGCCGAATTTCTTGCGGAACTGCTTTACCTGAAGCCCGCAAAGGTTCTCGGCGGGAGTTCCGTAGATCGCATACAGCCTGTGGTCTTCTTTCTTGAACTGTGCGATCTTCTCATTTATGTGTTTCATCACTTCGAGTGAAAACTCAGCGTCTTCCGTAAGTGATTTATGATTGTACAATTGCTGAAGCTCGTTTAAAGCTGTTATGCCAAATGATGCGGTAGCGGATTCAAGCAGCGGCTTGATCTTGTCTGTCAGGTTAAGGTTGCCTCCCCTGAAGCCGCCCATGCAGTAAGCGAGAGGATTTGTTGAGGCCTTCATTTCTCCGAGATACGAATAAGTCCTCAGGTGAAGATTTCTGATCAGCTCAAGGTAATAATCCAGGATCTCATAAAAATCCCTGCTTTCCTTGCGTGCCCTTGCAAGTATCATCGGAAGATGAAGCGAGACGACGCCTATGTTGAATCTGCCGATAAAGACAGGAGTGTCATTTTCATCCGCAGGCTCCGCTCCGCCTCTTTCGAACCAGGGTGAAAGAAAAGCCCTGCATCCCATGGGGGAGATTATCTTGCCGTATTTCTTGTAGATGGACGGCACATATCCTTCACCTGTAAGACTCAGGTAATCAGGATACATCGTCTTGGACGAGCATTTGACTGCCAGATCAAAAATATCCTCAAGTTCTCCGCCTTTTCCGTGGAGCTTTTCGTCATAGAGGAAAACTATTTTAGGGAACAGCACGGGTTTCTTCCTGCCCTTTTTGCCCTGCCCTTCCATATGCACCTTGAGAAGTGCCGTGGTCGCCATTTTCTGGAATTCGGTAGTGCCGGTGCCGGCAGTCACCGTGATGAAGGGATAGTCACCCCTGCTCGATGCAACGGTGTTAAACTTGTACTCCCAGCCCTGGAAGCCCTGTTCGAATTCTCTCCTGACATCCGCCATTGCTGCTTCGGAAGCTTTCCCCGCCTCCACGCCAAGGTCAGTGTATTTCTTCAGCTTCTTTTCGTAAGAAAGCTTTGCATAGGGTTCAAGGGTATACTCAACCAAGGGAATGGTAAAGCCTCCGTACTGCTGGCTTGCGGCACTGAGCACTATGTCGCCCATAACGTCAAAAGCGGTATCAAGAGACTTGGGCTCGTTGTACCAGATGTTTCCCATCTCAAAACCGCCCTTAAGGACAGAGGCGATGTCAAACAGACAGCAGTTCATCGTGTCCCTTCTCGAGGACATGTCGTGAATATAGATGTATCCGTCCCTGCAGGCCTGGATCTCCTCGGTCGTAAGGAAGAACTTCATGTACAGCTCTTTGTTGAGCTGATTGAAGATAAGGCTTCTTTTGGTTGAAACAAGTGCCGAATCGGTATTGGAATTTTCCTTGTCACCGATGTACATGATGGACTGGGACTTCTTGTACACATCATCGAGCATCCTGACAAAGTCCTGCTTGTAATTGCGGTAATCCCTGTAGCTCTTGGCCACAATGGGCTTGACCTGCTCCAGAACATCCTCAACGATGTTGTGCATTCTGGGGATGGGGATCTCGGTATCTCCGAGCGAATCAACTTTTTCGATGATGAGAGTACAGATCTTCCTGTTATCATCATCGGTAAATTCCGTAAGTGCCCTGTATGCACTCTTGCTAACGGCATTGATTACCTTTTGAACGTTAAACGCCTCACGCGTGCCGTCCTTCTTGATGATGAACACTTCTTTCGAAGGCTTATATATCTTGCCGTAATCCGTTTCCGAAGCCATAAAGGCCCTCCTTGTGATGATTTAAATATTTAAAAAGCATGCAGGCTTTATTTATATTTTTTCAAAAGTTTTTTCAGATAATCCCTGTATTCGTCCACGACAGATTCAGGTCCCGCAAGAAGTATTTCCCCGCCGAGTCCGGACAGCCATCCGTAAAACTGCGAGCTCACATAGCACTTGGCCCTGACAAGGACTCTTCCTTCAGAACCGGGTCTCTGAAACAGATCCGTTCCGAACCTGTCATAAGCAATTCCGATCATCGAGGCAGGCATGTCGAGAGTGATCGTTTCCTGTCTTCCGCCATACATCGAGAAAGTCTCTTCAACATAGCTTGACATGTCGATCTTCTCGAATTCTTTTCCGCCTTCTCTTTCATCAGCAGTAAGTTCGACATGTCTCATCTTGTCGACCCTGAAATGCTTCATCTTACCGGCGCCGGAATCATATGCCATGAGATAATAATTCTGGTCCTGCCAGATGAGTGCCCAGGGGCTTAACTTACGCTTTTTTTCGCCCTTGGTAATGAGTTTCTTATTTGTTCCCCAGACAAGGTATTCAAAGCATACCTGCACATTGCCATATATCGCTCTTGATAAGGTATCGACGTTATAAAGCACATCCTCGTTCGGAGTCTTGGAATCCGATGAATAGATCTGCCTGGTCATCGAAGAAGCAAGATGTGAACTGGTAAGCTTTGCAAGCTTCCTTATAAGCACATGGGTCTTTTTCTGCGAAATGAACTTTGAAGAATATACGGCATCGGCAAGGAGCCTTAACTCCGCATCCTCAAAATCCCTTGATGAAAGCTTATATCCTCCTGAGGGATCGCGGTTTATGTCATATCCCGCGTCACTGAGAGAAGATATGTCATTGTACAGAGTCTTTCTGTCACACTTAAGTCCCTCAGCCTTAATGCGCCTGAGCAGCTCATCAGCCTTCATGGGATGATCGTCATCTGTTTCATTTTTCAGGATATCAAGGATCAAAATGATCCTGGTCTTGTTATTATATGTATTCATATGATCACACACGGCTTACGCCGTAAAAATATAAAAAAGGATACGAAAAATTTCCGTATCCCCAGATACTGATGTCAGTTGCTCTCCCCGTTCCCGGGACCTTCGTCTGATGCGATCACATTTTCCGTCCTGCCGTCTTTACCTTTTCTGAGAACCCTTCCGACGGCAAATCCCAAAGCGGCAACGCATACTATTATCACCATAAGAAGCAGATAGCTAAAAAAAGAACCGAAAAATATACTTGCCTGCATCCTGATACCTCCGAAAAAGAATCTATATCTAGTAAAATATTCTTAAGCAAAAACCATGGAAATACAGTATTTAGTATACCTTCATCACGCTTTTTTAGTCAAGTCCATGCACAGCTTTTCGCTCTCATTTATGATGCTATCCGGGAAGCCGTTTTTCCTTAAAAGCGCGATGGCATTCCTGCTGTTCGTGGGGCCTTTTTCAAGCACATATGAGAAGGTCACGTCATCACCTGTAATGTTTTCGGTAAAGTGAACATTTTCGTATTTGTCTCCTATCATGACGGTAAGTTCAAGATCATGAGTCGCAGCAAACACAATGACATCCAGCTCAGCCAGATACTTAAGGACCGCACATGCTGCCGAAATCCTCTCCGATGTATTCGTACCCCTGAGTATCTCATCAATAAAGCATATTATGGGCCTCCCATCAGCCATAGCGGCATCCACGATCCTCTTAAGGCTTCCGATCTCCGCCATGAAATAGCTCTCGCCTTTTAAGATGTTGTCATTAACCGCGATCGAAGAATAAATCCTGAAACGGCAAGCTTTATATGAAACCGCGGGGCAAGTTGCCACAGACTGGGCCAGGATTGTATTTACGGCTATCATCCTCATATATGTGGACTTGCCGCTTGCATTGGATCCCGTTATCAGAACTCCGCCGCTCGTAAAAGCATCATTTGCTACAGGCTTATCAATAAGAGGAATAAAGCCTTTTTCAATGGAGATACCTCGATCTTCGATAAATTCCGGCACGCACCATCCGCCCTTTTTCTCCAGATATGCCCTATATGAAGCAACGGAAAGACACATGTCAAGAAAACCGGCAGTCTTGTAAGCATTCATGATACGCGCTGAATTTTCCTTTATTCCGGACAAAAGAAAAGATGCAGCGATAAGGTCAAAATGAAAGAGCAGATTCAGGTAGGTGAAGATCATTGAGATCAGGCCGCCCTGCGAGTTCGGTCCGGTAGAGATCACAAAAGATGAAAGGACCGTTCCTTTTCTGAATGAAGCCAGATCCTTTGAAAGCTGATCACAGAGCTGCCCCGCATATGAATCATAACCCTTAGGAAGATGACTGCCCATCGAAGAAAGTCTGGTTATCATTGACATTCCGCAAAGGCTCTCTTCCGCTTTTTTCCTGAGAGAAAAATATGATGATATCTGTACAACGAGCACGATAACAAGAAATACAGAGCCCAGAACCGGATTCATGAACATCAGGAATATTATCACGACATAATAGAAATCACATAAGATGTGAAAAAACGGACTTATGATCTTTTCACTTCCGCGGATGTGCTGAAGATACTCGGGAAAAGGTCTGTCTTTAACAAATCCGAGCCCGCTTAAGGCCACCCCCAGTTCCAGACGAAGTTTTTCATCTGAGCTCAGGTCTCCTACAGCCTTATCAGTCGCAGCAATGTCCTCCGCAGGTTTGGACACGTCATGAAGAGTGTAATACAGTGTCTCTTCTCCTGCGGATGAAAGGCAATTATCCATCTGAAGGAAGATATCCTCCATGCCGGTATCGGACCATGTAAGATCATCTATCAGATCTCCGGATGCAGCTTCACCTTTAAGAAGATCGATATTGCGAACAAGAGCCTGTCTTCTGGCTTCGGAAATCTTCCTTGATGAAGGCATGCCGAAAGAATCACTGATCTTCCGGACGGTCTTTTTCTTTTCCTCGATGCTCATCCTGTATCCGCTCACGGCAAGGAGCACGAGGATGATCGCTACAAATATCAGTCCATACATAGTCTGAATACCAATAGATAAAATATCCCTGCCGCCCGCAATGAAGACGGCAGGGATTTGTAAGAATAATTAAAGGATCGCGTACTTAATGATAAAGAGGATAGCCAGCACATACATGAGAGGCTTGATCTTCTTTGCATTTCCGGTGAAGAGATTGATGACTACATAAGAGATGACACCAATGCAGATACCGTCTGAAATGCTGTAAGTAAGAGGCATTGTAAGAAGTGCAAGGAATGCGGGAATGCTCTCGGTTGCATCCTTGAGATCTATGCCGGAGATTGCGCTCATCATAAGGAATCCGACGAATACAAGAGCAGGTGCTGTTGCGAATCCGGGGATCGAGATGAAAAGAGGCGAAAGGATAAGTGATACAAGGAACAGTAAACCGGTCACTATGGAAGTAAGACCGGTACGTCCGCCCGCAGAGACACCCGATGAGCTCTCAACGAATGTAGTGGTGGTGGAAGTTCCGAGAACCGCGCCGGTGCTGGTTGCGATAGCATCAGCAAGAAGTGCGGGACGGATGCGGGGAAGCTTCCCATCCTTATCAAGCATGTCAGCCTTATCGGCACATCCGATGAGGGTTCCGAGAGTATCGAACACATCTACAAACAGGAATGCAAACATGATGACGATGAAGTCAAGAGCATTGAATCCCGCAAAAGCATCAGCTGAGAAACATGCACCAAAGGTCTGTCCGAGTGATGCAAAGTTGAAGTCAGCAAGGCTTGAAGGAATTGCCGAATAAAATCCGAGTTCGGGATTGGGTGCATAAACACCTGCAAGCTCAAGGATGATTCCAAGGATCCATGTAGCAAAGATTCCGATAAGGATCGAGCCCTTGATCTTCTTTACATGAAGGATCGCAATGATCAGAGTTCCCACGATGGTGAGAAGTGCCCACATACCGGTGGTTGAGAACTCAGCATTGAAGTCAACGATAGTAACAAGAGTTGCTCCGCCGACAACGACCTTACCGTTCTGAAGTCCGATGAAAGCAACGAAAAGTCCGATTCCTACAGACACGCCCTTCTTGAGCTGAATAGGAATGGCATTGAAGATTGCCTCCCTGACAGGGGTGACTGAAAGGACCACGAAGATAAGTCCTTCAATAAATACAGCAAAGAGTGCGAACTGCCATGAATAGCCCATTGAACCGCATACGGTATATGCAAAATATGCATTAAGTCCGAGTCCGGGTGCAAGAGCAAAAGGATAATTGGCAAGCAGTGCCATGCAGATCGTGCCTATGAAGGCGGAAAGAGCTGTTGCCATGAGAACAGCCTGGGGATTCATTCCCGAAGCGGAAAGGATGCTGGGATTGACAGCCAGGATGTAGGCCATGGCCATGAAGGTTGTGATTCCGGCAATGATCTCTGTCTTGACGTCAGTGCCGTTTTCCTTCAGTTTAAAGGTTTTTTCAAGCATTGTTTTCTCCTTTCTCTGATATCAGAGATTTTTTGGATTTATAGATCACGCAGGGCGGATCAGCCTGTTCGTCCTGCATAAGCTATTCACTTTGTGTCCCCGGAAAAAATCCTTTTGCATCTTGCAGCACATTTTGCAAGAAGCTCTTCGGTATCAAAACCGAGATCATACTCTCCGTTCTCATAGAGTATCCTGCCGGCGACCATAGTCATTATAACATTAGAAACATTTCCTGCATAAACAATATTTTTCACAATATTGTTAAGAGGCTGCATATTGGGCTTGAAAAGGTCCAAAAGTATCATATCTGCGGGATTTCCGGCCTTTATCTGTCCGGAATCCTCCAGCCCCATGCATCCTGCCGATCCTTTTACGGCCATATCAAGTATGAATGAAGCGTCCATGCATGCAGCATCCTTTTCAGCAAGCTTGCATAAAACGCTTGTAAGATACATTTCCCTGAACATATCCAGAGAATTGTTGCTCGCAGGGCCGTCGGTTCCCAGAGCGAGCCTGATGCCTTTGTCATGCATCTTCTTAAGAGGTGCGATCCCGCTTGCGAGCTTGCAGTTAGAGCCGGAATTGATGACCACATGAACGCCCCTGTCACGGATCCTGTCAATTTCCTCATCCGTAAGATGAACTCCGTGATAGATCCCGCCACCGTTTTCAAACAGTCCCAGACTGTCCAGATAATCAAAAGGAGTACAGCCTGTACGTCTGACACAGTCTTCCACTTCAAATGCCGTCTCGGACAAATGGCAGTAAACAGGGCATTTCAGTTCCCTTACGATCTCCGATAATCTTTCAAGCCTTTCCTTCCTGCAGGTGTATTCGGCATGAAAGCCGGCTTTATAACTTATGAGAGGATGCATGCTGTTCAGCCTGACAAATTCATCCTGAAATCTCTCTATAGAGGAGGTGAAATCGTTAAGCCCGGATACGATCACAGCTCTCATTCCGGCTTTGGAGAAAACCTCGGCCGTAACATCGGGTCTCAGATACATATCCATTGCAGATACTATTCCGCCGGACACATACTCCATTATGGCAAGACGCTGAAAATCGGCAATATCTTCATCGGTCAGCTTAGCCTCATTCGGAAAAACATCATCCTTCAGCCATATAGGGGTAGGCTTGTCATCCGCCCTGGACCTTAAGAATGTCATTGCGGAATGGGCATGGGCATTATTAAAGCCCCTCATGAGAAGGTTTCCGTGACAGTCGATCTGTCTGTCGAAAACCTCCTCGTGGGAGCCTGCATTGTTATCATATGAAACCTTCTCAATAAGTCCGCCTGATACGCATACTTCACCGCAGCGGATGTTGTGATCACCGCTCAGATCCAGGATCCTGGCATTGTAAAGGCGTATCTTCATGGATTTCCTCACTTCATCGATTCTGATGAAAATGCTTCGGGAAGAAGTTCACCGAGACTGAATACTTTCCTGTCGTCAATGCTTTTTGCAACAATGACCGTCATGTCGCTGCCGCCAAACTCCGAAAGAAACTGTCTGCAAATACCGCAAGGATATGCATAATCGGAGACTTCCTTTGCATCCCTGGGTGCTCCGACGATGGCAATTGCCTTAAAAGATCTCTCACCTTCGGAGACAGCTTTTAAAGCGGCGCATCTTTCGGCACAAATTGTTGCGCCGTAAGATGAATTCTCAACATTACAGCCCATGAAAACCTGTCCGCTTTCGGTAAGAAGTGCAGCACCGACGGCGTATCCGGAATAAGGACAATATGACTTGGTCCTGGCCTCAAATGCATTAAGTATCAGTTCCGAAATGGCTTCTTCATTCATGACATCACCTTAAAAAGCAGCTATTGACTTTTTGACAAGTTCTTCAAATCTGGCAGAAACTGAATCCGCAGCTTTCTGGACCTCGGCATGATTAAGCTCTTCGCCCGTAATGCCGGCAGCCATGTTGCTTATGACGGAAATGCCGCACACTTTCATTCCGGCATGTCTTGCAGCAATGGCCTCAATTGCTGTGCTCATTCCGACAGCGCTGCCGCCGAGAAGCCTTAATGCCTTTATGTCAGCAGGTGATTCATACGAAGGACCGCTCAGCTGGACATATACGCCCTTGAACAATTCGCTGTTAAGCTCTTCAGCAGTCTTTATGATGATGCCTGAAAGCGACTCATCATATATGTGAGTCATGTCAGGGAATCTTGTTCCGAGTTCCTCAACATTGGGACCAACAAGAGGATTCCTGACCAGGAATGAGATCTGGTCTTCGATAAGCATGAGACATCCGGGATGGAAATTCTCGTTAATGCCTCCTGCCGCATTGGTCAGAAACAGGATCTTAGCTCCCATCAGCTTCATCAGCCTTATGGGCATCACGACATCAGAAGGTTCATAACCTTCATACATGTGAACCCTGCCCTTCATGCAGACGATTTTCTTGTCTCCGTCATATCCGAAGATGAACTTTCCGGAATGACCCTGAACGGTTGAAACCGGAAAACCGGGAAGTTCGGAATAAGGGATCTCACATACTGTCTTGATGGAATCAGCATATGCACCCAGCCCGGATCCGAGAACAAGTGCAATATCGGGAACAAAATCGGTCTTTTCCCTGACAGCCTTCAATGCGGTTTGCAGCTTATCGATAGCTTTACTCATGAGATCACCTTTTTAAACGCTTTCTTTCCGCGTCTTACCAGTTTGCCGTCTTTAAGGTCTTCTGCGGAATACAGAGTCTTAACATCGGTAACTTTTTCATCATCAACGGTAACTCCGCCCTGTTCAACGGCACGGCGGGCTTCATTTCTGGTTGGGCAAAGACCCGCTCTTACAAGGATTCCAAGGATATCAACCTTACCGTCTCTGTAATCTCCTTCTTCCATCCTGACTGTGGGAATGTCCGCTCCGGCAAGATCTCCGCCTCCGAAAAGTGCTGCAGATCCTGCTTCAGCCTTATCAGCTTCTTCTTTACCGTGTACAAGCTCGGTAAGTTCGTGTGCAAGGATCTTCTTGGCATCATTGATCCTTGAATCATCCCACTTTTCTATCTCCTCGATCTTCTCAAGAGGAAGGAATGTGAGCATTCTCAGACACTTAAACACATCGGCATCTCCGACATTTCTCCAGTACTGGTAGAATTCAAAAGGAGAAGTCTTGTTCGGATCGAGCCATACCGCATTTCCTGCAGTCTTTCCCATCTTGTTACCGTTTGAATCAGTAAGAAGGGTAATGGTCATGGCATGTGCATCTTTGCCGAGTTTTCTTCTGATGAGTTCTGTGCCGCCGAGCATATTGCTCCACTGGTCATCACCGCCGAACTCGAGATTACAATTGTATTTCTGGAACATGTAATAGAAGTCATATGACTGCATTATCATGTAGTTAAACTCAAGGAAGGAAAGTCCTTTTTCCATTCTCTGCTTGTAGCACTCGGCTCTCAGCATATTGTTAACTGAAAAGCATGCACCGACCTCGCGGAGAAGCTCGATGTAGTTAAGGTTCATAAGCCAGTCGGCGTTGTTGACCATTATGGCCTTTCCTTCACCGAAATCGATGAATTTCTCCATCTGCTTCTTGAAGCACTCTGCATTATGATCGATGTCTTCTCTGGTAAGCATCTTCCTCATATCGGATCTTCCGGAAGGATCACCGATCATGGTGGTGCCTCCTCCGATAAGAGCGATGGGCTTATTACCTGCCATCTGAAGTCTCTTCATAAGTGTCAGGGCCATGAAATGGCCGGCGGTAAGAGAATCCGCAGTACAGTCAAAGCCAATATAAAAAGTTGCTTTACCGTTATTTACAAGCTCCTTTATCTCATTTTCGTCAGTTGTCTGAGCAATAAGGCCTCTGGCCTGGAGCTCTTCATAAATACCCATTTTCCTATCTCCTTTGATTCTGAATCTGAAATATATAAAGATTATATAGCAGGCCGGCTCAAATGTCTTTAGCCTGAAAATATAATCATTATCATCTGGTCTCCATCAGTTTTATCATGGCCTTATCAAGCCCGCTGACAGTAAGCTTGTACATCGGGAACATCTGCTTCACGGCAGTCTCTGCTTCCCTCCAGGGAGCATTTCCCGGGGCCATTTTAGGATTGAGCCATACTATCTTCTTATAGTGTCTCTTTAAAGATTTAAGCCACTCTTCACCGCTGAGTCCGTCATTCGGTCCTCTGTAATTACCGGTATCGGAATAAAGTTCCTCCGGGGCCATGGCTGCATCACCTACGATTATGACTTTGTAATCCTTGTCGGTATTGCGGAAAAGCCACTTTGTCTCGACCCAGTCACCGTTTTCGCATTCAGGGGTCTTGTACAGGTGAGAATAAATGCAGTTATGGAAGTAATAACATTTTACTTCTTTATAGTGATTGCTCTTATTCACGGCCTGAAACAGATCGTTCAAAAGTGATGAGTACGGTATCATCGTTCCGCCCGAATCCATGAGAAGAAGCAGCTTGACCGAGTTCTTACGGGGTTTTCTCATCTCAATCTTAAGAACTCCGCCCTGATTACAGGTCTCATCCACAGTCTTATCTATGTCAAGCTCTCTTTCGGGAGTATCAAGCCTTGACGAAAACTGTCTGAGCCTCCTGAATGCCAGCTGGAACTGACGATTCGTCATGACCCTGTCATCTCTGAAATCCCTGTATTTCTTGGCTCCGATAACGGCAAACGCGGACTGATATCCCGTTGCTCCGCCTACTCTTACGCCTCCGATATTACCACCGGTATTACCGAAGGATGTCTTGCCCATCGTTCCTATCCAGAATGAACCGCCGTTATGCTCGGAATCCTGGTCCTTAAGGCGCTGCTTGAACTTCTGCTCAACATCCTCTTTATCGATTATGATGCCCTCGCCTTCCATCTTATTCAGATGATCCCTGGCTTCCTGCTCGGCAAGCTGCATGAGATCTGACTTGTCAAGCCATCTGAGCATCTCGGTTCCAATCTCAGTATCTTTTTTGACTGCACTGAAGCATTCTTCAAACGCCTCATCATACTTGTCATAATCGGTCTCGCTCTTGACGAGGATCATACGCGCACCATAATAAAACCTCGACAGCTGCCCTCCTATAAGACCGCTGTCCAGCGCATTTTCCAGATCCAGCCACTCTCCGAGAGTCACATGGACACCGTGCTTTCTTAAACCTTCAAAAAAATTCAAAAACAAATCTGTATGATTACCCCAATTCTACTGGAAGTTATGATGAACCGTCTGCTCCAGATCCTCATCCTTCTTCACAACAACCCCTATGAAAGGAAGCTTTGCCTTGATCTGACCGTAAGGTATTCCGCCTATCTGGAGTGCATTGATCCAGTCTATGAGTTCAGATGTCGAAGGCTTCTTTCTGATGTCACGAATGTCCCTGATCTGATAGAAAACATCCATTGCCTCGTTAAGAAGATGCTCTTCAACCTCGGGGAAATGAACCTTGATGATCTCTTCCATGAGTTCTTTTCCGGGAAATTCGATGTAATGGAAAATGCATCTTCTCAGGAATGCATCGGGGAGTTCTTTTTCCGCATTTGAGGTGATAATGACTATGGGTCTGTGTTTTGCCTTGACCGTTCTCTTGGTCTCACCGATATAGAACTCCATCTGATCGAGCTCCCAGAGAAGATCGTTGGGGAACTCAAGATCGGCCTTATCGATCTCATCAATAAGAAGAACGACTTGTTCCTCACTGTCAAATGCTTCACCGAGCTTGCCGAGCTTGATATAGTGAGCGATATCATCGACACCGCCCTCACCGAACTGTCCGTCATAAAGCCTTTGGATCGTGTCATACATATACAAACCGTCCTGAGCCTTGGTCGTGGACTTGATATTCCATATGATCAGCTTCTTCCCAAGAGCCTCTGCCACGGATTCTGCCAGCATCGTCTTGCCGGTTCCGGGCTCTCCCTTTATGAGAAGAGGCTTCTTGAGAGCGATGGCGATGTTCACCGAATCCATCAGCTCCGGGCTTGCAACATATCCTTTGGTACCTTCAAATATACTCATTTATGTTCTCTCCGTTAAAAAATCTGTCCAGTGATTTCCTGAGATAAGACATATTGATCGTCTTCAGCAGATATCCTTCGGGCCTGAGTCTCATAACAGACTTCACACTCTCCCTGTCGGACTTGCTGGTAAGGAATATGACCGGAATGTCCTTGGAAGACTCTTCGCTTCTGATCATCTCGAGGATCTCGGGACCCGATGCGATCGGCATCATGTAATCAAGAAGTATCAGGTCCGCGTTATTCTTGGCAAGCCATGTCAGTGCCTGAATGCCGGAATTGGCCATATATACCTTGTACTTATCTTTCAGCCAGTCTCTGATGGTTCTCAGATAAGTAGCATCATCATCAACAATAAGTATGCGCTTCTTATCGAGTTCCTCCTGTGCCTCACCCTGAAGACTCTTCAGCTTGGTGATCAGGACCTGCATGTCAATGGGTCTTTCAAGCTTGCAGGCAAGATAATTGTCCGAGATATAATTGGACACAACGTTGAAATCTGACGGCGTTCCGATGATTATCAGCTTAAGGTCATCGTCATTACATTTATCCTTGAGATAGATCAGAAGATCCTGTCTTTCAAAGATCGACTCATCCACATAAAGGATAATGACCCTCTTTTCATCTATCACGGACATGATATTATTACTGTCGGTCGAGCCGAAAGCACACATGAAGCCTTCAGACTCAAGCTTATGTCTGATTGCATTAACCATGAAGCTTTCGACCTTGCTTATGATAAGGACGGAATCTGTCATAATGCCCCCTTAGCCGCTTTCTGGACGCCATCCCAGTTTAGCTCATCCATGTTTTTCTTTATCTCGCTTATCGCTTTCCTGTCTTCGTCATTAAACTTATAGCCGTTAAGAGAATCCAGTATCATTTCAATGCTGTCATAATCCATCATCGAAGCAAGTTCATATATCGATGTGTATGCATCCTTAAGGACAGACTCATCCGCAGGCGGCTTATCTTCATCGGACTCAGCCTCTTCACACTTAAGGGAATCTATCAGTTCACCATACATCTTAAGGAGATTGCCGGTCTGTTCCTCGATAAGGTTTATGTTCTTATCCTTGCCGGCAAATTCAAGGCTCTTGGCAAGTTCCGAAAGGTCCATGGCTCCTATGATCCTGGCGGAACTCTTAAGTGCATGGACTCTGATCGTATAACCTTCTATGTCCCTGTTGTTAAAAAGTGTTTCAATCTCCTCGGATTTTGCCGCATATGTGCTGACAAAGATCTCAACAGCCCTGATAAGCCCTTCCTCCGAGCCACAGTTTTCAACACCCGAATCGACATCCAGGAATTTGTTGTCACGGATATATTCCGGAAGTTCGATCTCCTCTTCCGCATCATCGGCATCATTTTTTTCGGGAACGCTGTTCTTAGGCACATCCTGCATGACAGGAAAAGGAGCCTGAGTCTCCGCAGCAGATGCATCATCCCGTGCATGGGATCCTATGACACCGACTTTATCCTTGGGAAGATAAAGAAGCAGCATTGCATCAAGCACTTCAGGTTCGGTACTGAATTCTATGAAGTCAGTATAGCTTTCATAGATCGACTGAGGATTGACATTCATTTCACTCATCATGACGATTGAAGGAATGTCCACATTATTCCAGATAAATGACTTGACCGATCTGTTGAAGGAATCCTTCAATTCGTCCTCGACAAATATCATGTCATACTCATTATCAGTAATGTAAGTGATGCACTCATCACCGTCATACACGACATCTATCTGCGCCATTGTGCACAGAAGAAGTCTTGAGATGCGGTTTATCTCATTTCTGCTCTCACCTGCAACGATTATCCTTGCTCCGGGGGCAATGAGAGGTCTTGAGAACGTTGATGCGAGCATCATGCACGTGATGCCGACTTTCTCATTAACCTTTACCAGTGACTCCATGGTAGCGATAGGAAGGAACTTACCCAGTGACCTGAGGAGCGACCCTCCTGTAAACGGCTTGGGCACATAAGAATCAAATCCTTCCTTCAGATACTTGTCTCTCTCACCCCTGACAGCATTTGCCGTGACTACGATTATGGGAGTAAGGTCACAGAGCATTTCACGGCGAAGCTTATGAAGAGCCTCCACGCCGTCCATGACAGGCATCATATGATCCATGAAGATGGCATCGTATGAATTCTTCTTCACCATCTCTATGGCTTCCTTGCCGTTGACTGCGCCGTCTACCGTAAATCCGAACTGCTTGAGTGTTCTTATGAGCAGTTCAAGATTGAGTTCATTATCATCTACACAAAGGAGCCTGTACTGTGCCGAATCCCTCTTATATCCGGTTCTGTGAGCGCCTTCGGGAGAATACTGACTGAACCCGTAATGAGAATAAGATTTGGATTTTCCGTTATCCGATGATTTAACTTCTTGAGAATCAGGTTCGTTTTTGCTTAATTCCTCGGCATAATGCTCGAGTGATGAAAGACCCGAATCATCATATTCTCCGGCATCAGCCATATTGTTGACCAGATCCGAGAAAAACTGGTTGAGTCGTCTGGCGCCTTTGAACACATTGGTCGCGTTTTCCTTGACCTCAGGATCAGCATCGGAATTAATAATGGCATCCGAGTACCCGAGTATTGCATTCAAGGGAGTCTTGATCTCATGAGACAGATGCGAGAGAAACCTGCTCTTGGCATCATCCGACGCCTTAACTTTCTCAAGTGCCTTCTTTTCATCATCCCTTGCCTTGTCAAGTTCCTTGAGGATCTGAAGCAGCCTGATGTAGTCCGGAGTCTCAAGAGTCAGAAACACCATGAACATGCCCATCGATCCGACATAATAGAACATGACCATGTCGGAGGCATGGAACAGGTTGACATGGAAAATAATAAGTATCGTGACAAGTCCGATGCCGAGGAATCCTCTTTGCACGGAAGTGAAAAACTTTCTCTTGAAGAAAGTCACCATGACGCCGACAACCACAAACGACAGAGGAACGATGTAATAGATCAGCGTATATATAGGCCCTCGAACCAGCATTCCGTCAGCATCATAAGAAAAAATGATCCCGGTGAACAGATTGATGATTATGAATAGCGTATATATGGAGTTTATAAAATAGCTGGCAATGTAAAGTACTTTCCTGTGTTTATAGACACCTGCAAACACTACCATGTACAGATAGTATGCCATTCCGGCACAAGCACCCATCATGCAGTCGAATGTATTGAAAAAGAGCCTGAACCAGAGAGGCAGCTGATTTCCCATGCTGGTGACGATAACGGTAACAACGTTGAGAATCGTGCCGATGGTAACAAGGGTTGCGAAGATCTTAAACCTGTAATTGGCCTCCTCATCATCCTTGTATGTGCCCAGCACAAATACAAGTAATATCAGATCGAGCGGTATTACCGACAATTCAAAGAATAAATTGTTTAATACTTTAAAATCCAAGATTCAGGTTCCTTTATACGATGGATCAGCCTTCGCCTTCCCGGTAACTTCTGCTTCTTTTGTAGATGCTTCCTGCTATCTTGTACAGTTCGTCATAGCCCTCGGAATACTTTCTGATATCCTCGACACTGCCTATTCCGGGGAAGATCTGGGAATCATCAAGCACATCGATCTTGTCCGAAGGCATGAACTTCACGAGACAATCCTCGAATTCATCCGCATTGAGAGGCTTCCCGATATATGCATCGAATGTATCCCTGTCAAAAATATCGAGTATCTTATTGCCCGGATTCGAAGTTATGGCTATGCAGGGCTTATGGGAATTGATGACATTGTAATTACCGCCTCTGATGCGCCTTATGAGATCAATGCCCTTATCATCCTTCATGTTCTCTTCAACAAAGATGACATCATATTCATTGATGCTTATGAGTGTAAGGGCCTCATCGGAAGTAAGTGCGGTATCAAACAGCACGCCGGTTCCCGAGATCAGTTCCTTTGCTATCGAGACACATGTCTCATTGCTGTCCGCAAAAAGAATACGTGCCCCTTTGGATATGAATTTGTCTTTCTTTTCACCGTTTGAGGCTTTCTTGTTCTTGCTGGCTCTTCGGATGTCGCCGATGCCATTCCAGTTCACAACCTCAAATCTCATCTTGAAGAACAGCTCTACTCCCCTGCCTTCTTCTTCATCGATGTCAAGTTCCGACCCGAGAGCTTTCAGTACTCCCGATGCAAGATAAAGATCAAGATTGCCTGCATCACTTTGAGAGAATATCAGCTTGTTGTCGGAAGGATCGGATGAAATGACCGCCCTGACCCTGTCGACATTGACCATAATCTTCTTGCCGTAGATCCTGAAAAGAATGTCAGCATGCGTATCGTCAGCTTTGGAATACTCAATGGCGAGATTAACATATCCTTTTTCCGAATTCTTACAGATAAAGGAAAACAGATTCATCATGCATCTTTTGATCTTGGGAAAATCCCCGATGAGTGTCTTGGGTGCTTCACGATCGGCGGAAATATCGAGAATGAGTCCTTTGTTCTTGAACAAGGGGCCCGCCATCGAGATGGAATCTACAAGAAGTGAAGTCAGGTCAAATTCGTCCCTGACATTATCTATAAGCCCTCTTTCAATCTTGGTGTAATCGATAGCCCCCTGCATAAGGGCAAGAATGTCCTCACTCGAAGACCTTATGTAAGAGGCTCTTTCTCTGATCAAAGGATCGGTGCTTTCACGCAGTATCAGCTCATCCATGCCCATAACCGAGATCATCGAATTCCTGATCTCCCTGGACAATGTGGTGAGCAAAAGAGTCTTGTTATCTTCGGTGCGATTCAGATTTCTGGTCAGCCTGCTGACCGTCTTTTCGGTCTTTCTGCGCATATCAAGGTACAGGAAAACCAGCACGATCATGCACGGGATCGTGACTAGCAGAATGGCTGACAATATCGCAATGTGAAAAGCGGGATTACCACTGAGTATCGGAAACTTCATCCTTCTTTTCTCTTATCATCAATTCCCTGACTGCAGCTGCAGCATCTTTGCCTTCAAACAGGATCAGATTGACCTGTTCGATGATAGGAAGATCGACCTCGTATTTCCTGCCGAGAGCGATTGCCGCCTTTGCGGAGAAAATTCCTTCGACGACCATTCCTACTTCCTTCTGTGCTTCTTCAAGACTCTTGCCCTGACCAAGCAATATTCCGCATCTTCTGTTTCTGGAATGCATGCTGGCACAGGTGACGATAAGATCTCCGATGCCTGTAAGTCCGCTGAAGGTTTCGGGCATGCATCCCATCTTCACACCGAGTCTTGTGATCTCGGCAATTCCTCTTGTGATGAGTGCTGCCTTGGCATTATCACCGTAGCCGAGTCCGTCGGCAATTCCGGCTGCAAGTGCCACGACGTTCTTAAGCGATCCTCCAAGTTCAACGCCCTTTACATCGGAGCTCGTATATACCCTGAATGTCTCTGTCATAAATACATCCTGGACAAACAGTGCCGTTTCTCTTTTATGGGAAGCAACAACGATAGTGGTGGGCATCAGATGAGATACTTCTTCGGCATGAGTGGGGCCGGAAAGAACACAGACATCTGCTCCGGGGATCTCCTGTTCGATCTGTTCGGAAAGCGTCATGAGAGTGCCCTCTTCGATCCCCTTGGCCACATCCACGATCACCTGTCCGTCCTTTATGAGGGGAGCAAGCCTTTTGGCAGTGGATCTGGTAAAGGAACTTGCTACGGCCATGACCAGAATGTCCCTGTCAGTGACTGCTTCCTTATCATCGGTCGTATACCTTACGCTTTCGGGTATCTTTGCTCCGGGAAGCATCTTATGCTCATGTGCGGAACTAAGCATCTCGATCTCGGATTCAACGGCAGACCATACCAGAACATCATGCCCTGCGCTCGCAAGCAGAATGGTAAGTCCGATTCCCCATGTGCCGCCGCCCAAAACTGTTACCTTAGCCATTTTCTTCCCCTTTCATGAAAGCAGACAATCACCCTTTGCTGGTGTCAGGAAGATTATCATCATTCTTTTTGCCGAGATAAGTCTTCCTCTCCGTTCCTTTTATGAGCCTTACAATATTCGCACGGTGCTGCCAATAAGCAAGCAGCAAAAGTAAAAAGACGATTATATACATCTCGTTAAGAACAGCCTGGCTTACTCCGTCAAACATCCCAAACAGATTCATCTGACCGGTTATGACGAGCTGAATGAAGAAACCGGCATACACAATGAGTGAACCGAGACTCACATAATGGGTAAGCAGGAAGGGAATGAAAAAAAAGCATAATCCCGTCACGAAGAAAGAACCATGAAATCCCAGTACCATGCCGCCTGTTGCAGCTATTCCCTTACCGCCTTTGAAATGCATGTAGAACGGAAAGTCATGACCGAGTATGCATCCTGCACCGCTGTAAATTATGAGCAGATATTTAAGTTCCGGATACATCCCTCCGAAAACAAGTCTTACAATGACTGTAGCAAGCACAGCCTTTAACATGTCACCGGCAAATACGATAAGACCAACCTTTGTGCCCAGAACTCTAAGTGCATTTGTCGTTCCGGAATTACCACTTCCGTAGTTTCTGATATCAACGCCCTTGCATTTTCCGACAATGTATCCGGTCTGGATGAGGCCCAGTGCATATCCGATGAGAAAACTCCATATCCTGGCCATTTTATTCCCCTTTTCTTTCCCTTACTATGAACTTAAGAGGAGTTCCCCTGAAGCCGAATGTGGATCTGACCTGATTCTCAATGTATCTGACATATGAAAAGTGAGCCAGTTCCTTGTCATTGACAAAAAGCACGAACGTAGGAGGCCTGTTAGCGACCTGAGTCATGTAATAGATCTTGAGGAATCTGCCCTTGTCATTGGGGGGCTGCTGCATTGCGACAGCTTCTGCGAGGATCTCGTTAAGAGCACCGGTTCCCACTCTCTTATCCTGACTCTCTCTTACAATGTCGATCGTCTCATAGAGTTTTCCGAGTCTCTGACCGGTGAGTGCCGAGATAAAGATGATCTCCGCATATGGCATGAAGGAAAGGATCAGCCTGACATTTTCGGTGAACTTGTTAACGGTCTTGTCGTCCTTATCAATGGCATCCCATTTATTCACCGCGATAATAACGGCCTTGCCCCTGTCGTGAGCGATGCCCGCGATCTTCGCATCCTGCTCCGTGACACCTTCCTTCGCATCTATGACAAGCACGGCGATATCCGCTCTTTCAACCGCACTGACAGTCCTGACTATCATGTAATGCTCGAGGTCATCCTTGATCTTGTTTTTACGGCGCAGTCCTGCAGTATCTATAAAAATGTATTCCTTGCCGTCATACTTCACCTTGGTATTAACGGCATCCCTGGTCGTGCCGGCAATATCCGAAACGATCAGCCTGTTTTCACCGAGGAGCTTGTTGATAAGCGATGACTTGCCTGTATTGGGTTTTCCAATCACGGCAACCTTCGGAAGGTCCTTATCTTCCTCATCACCTGTGTTATCAGGGAAATAGCTCACGACCTTGTCGAGAAGATCACCGAATCCCTGCATCTCCGTTGCGGAAACGGGAAAAGGATCACCGATTCCGAGATTATAGAATTCGTAAACATCAGCCTGCTGCTTCTGATACGAATCAACCTTGTTCACGCAAAGAACAACAGGCTTGCCGGACTTGCGGAGCATTGAAGCCACTCCCGCATCCGCATCCTGAAGTCCTGTCTTGACATCGCATACAAAAATAATGACATCGGCGGTATCGATCGCAATCTGTGCCTGATCCCTCATGGAACTGAGGAGCAGGTCCTTCGACTCGGGCTCAATGCCTCCCGTATCTATCATGGTAAAATTGTAATTAAGCCATGAGACATCCGCATATATCCTGTCTCTCGTAACGCCGGGAGTATCCTGGACGATCGAGATCCTCTCACCCGCAAGGGCATTAAAGAGTGTGGATTTGCCAACATTAGGACGTCCAACAACGGCCACTATCGGTCTTGTGCTCATAATGTAAAGTCCATCAAAAATCTTTTAAAATCAGTTCATGCCAAGGCATGAATCAACAAAACTATAACCATTTGATTTTATCGTAACCACGCGAACTTGTAAAGCATCCGAGACCTGTGAAACCTTGATGTCATCTAGAAAAACATCGGTTCCGGCCCTGAGGACGCTCTCCGGAAGACGAAGTTCTGATCCAAGGTCCAGACCTTTAAGCTGGGCTATGATATCCTGCCCCGTAAGAAGCCCGGAAACGGTTATCATCTCACCGAAAAAATCATTCCTGATCGGGTGAACATCTATCCTGAGTCCCGTGCACTCATTCATCAGCATCCCGGCAGATTCCTTTATCACGGGATATGCGAGTCTGCCTGTTGCAAGTGATATATGCCTTCCGCCAAAATCCCGGGACAGGCTTCCGTCATTTTTCCTCTTTTCGATCTGCTCATCACGCTCTTCGATAAAAGACCTGATCATCCCGACACCGTTATCTAGCTGCAGATATCCGTCATATCTCTCAGCCTCGGGAACAGGCCTGCCGGTATTCAGATACCACTCATCGCTCGCATGTACGAAATGGATGCCGTGTTTTTCCATGCAGATCTTCTGATACTTTTCGATCAGATCGATCACTTCTTCGGATGAAAGAACGTCAAAAGGCTCAAGCTTCGCAAGTCCCTCACGGTATCTGGAAAGGCCGACGGGAACAACGGAAACGCTCCTGAAGGAAGGAATGTATTTCATGAGCTGCGTGATCGTATATTCAAGTTCCCTGCCGTCATTGATTCCTTTGCAGAGAACTATCTGACCGTTCATCTCAATGCCGGCTTCCGCAAGCACATCAAGTTTGGACAGGGAACTACCCGCGAATCTGTTGCCAAGCATTTTGCAGCGCAGTTCCGGATTCATCGTATGGATAGACACATTAACGGGTGAAAGATTATATCTGACGATCCTTCCAAGATCCTTTTCGGAGAGGTTGGTCAGGGTGATGTAATTGCCCTGCAGAAAGGAAAGTCTCGAGTCATCGTCCTTGAAATACAGGGTTTCCCTCATTCCGGGAGGCATCTGGTCAATGAAGCAGAAAATACAGTTATTGCTGCACCTTCTGTACTCATCCATCAGACCGTTTTCAAAAACAAGTCCGATATCCTCATTCTCTCCTTTTTCGATGTCATACTCCCATTCCTCATCGCCTCTCAAAACGGTGAGAACGAGCTTGTCCGACATGGTCAGGAACTGATAATCGAATATGTCCTCGATGTCGGTATCGTCTATCTTAAGCACAACATCGCCGGGCAAAATGCCCAGCGAGTCAGCTATTGAACCTTTATTAACGCTTTTTATGACATGCTTTTTTTTCAATGGGTCACACCTTAAAGCTCGATTCCTCTGCGGGCATTGTAGTTCTCAAGAACAGCATGCATCTTCTGAGTGTTGTCCATGACATTGGACATGGAGGAATCGTGATTCATGAAATCGATGATCGAAGCGATGAACTTACACATGTCGGCCTCGATGAAATAAGGCTTATTGTATATCTCGGGAGGCAGATAGGTGAGGTTCGTGGTGATCACCCTGTCGAAATATCCCTTCTCATAAGCCTCATCGAACAGGCCAAGTCCGTCGGTGAAAAGACCAAATGTCGTGCAGATGAATACTCTTCTAGCATTCATCTCTTTAAGCTGTCTTGCGGTATCTATCATGCTTCCGCCCGATGAGATCATGTCGTCGATAATGACAACATCCTTGCTGTCAATGTTGTCTCCCAGGAATTCATGAGCAACAATGGGATTCTTGCCGTTGACTATGCGGGAATAATCGCGTCTCTTGTAGAAGGTTCCCGTATTAAGACTGAGAACGTTTGCAAAATAAATAGCCCTGTCAAGTGCTCCTTCATCGGGAGAAATGACTACCATATGGTCTTCATCCACTATAAGGTCGTCCTCATTGGTCAGAAGCGCCTTGATGAACTGATAAGGAGGCATGAAATTGTCAAAGCCGGAAAGAGGGATGGAATTAGCCACTCTGGGGTCATGGGCATCGAAGGTGATGAAATCGGACATTCCCATGTCATGAAGTTCCCTGAGCATCTGTGCCGCATCAAGCGAATCCCTGCCGGTACGCCTGTGCTGTCTTCCCTCATAGAGGAACGGCATGATGACATTTATCCTGTTGGCTTTACCGTCGATGGCCGCGATGATCCTCTTAAGGTCCTGATATATGTCATCGGGCGACATATGGTTGGTAAAGCCGTTCATCTCATAGGTTATCGAATGATTGCAGACATCCACCAGAATGAAGATGTCCTTGCCCCTTGCGGATTCGCGAAGGACCGCTTTCGATTCACCGCTTCCGAATCTGGGAATCTCGAATTTCAGTCTGTAGTCATCCATCTGATATCCCTGAAACGCGGGATCATTCTTGACCAGGTCGTTATGAATGTCCTTGCGGAAAAGAGCGAGATAAGAATTGATTTTTTCGCCCCTTGCGGCAAAAGAAGGATGAACGATGAGTCCCAGTCTTCCGACGGGCATGCAGTTTTCAAGTTCAATTACGTTAGGCATGATTATTTTCCTGACTTTATATATTTTTTGCTATGAGCATTATACCACAAAAAGCGTTCTTCCCATCAGTACAAAGACTTATCCGAACTGAATTCGGGAAGGTCGATGAAGGACGTGAAGATGTCTCCGTCAACAATGACTTCAAACGTGCCGTTATGAGCTTCAACAAGGCTCTTTGCTATGAACAGGCCAAGACCGGTTCCTTCGCTCTGCCTGCTGGCATCTCCTCTTATGAATCTCTCCGTCAGAGCCTCTCCCTGGAATCTGGGTCTTACGGCAGAGACATTCTTGATCTTGATGAACACTCTTCCGCCAAAAACATCGAAGGTGACATTGACCTTGGTATCCTTCATTGCATATTTGCAGATGTTACCGAACAGATTGTCGAAGACTCTCCATAACAGTCCCGCATCAGCATATATCAGCACCCTGGGGAATTCCGAAGTCACGATCTCCAGGTTCTTGGCTTCGAACCTGTCGGAATACTCTCCGATCGCCTGGGTCAAAAGCTCGGTAAGGTCGGTTGTTTCCTTATGAAGTTCGAACTGTCCGGAGGAAAGCTTGGATGCTTCGAGAAGGTCTTCAAGAAGCTTTTTAAGCCTGATCGATTTCTCACCGATGACCTTCAGGTAATCATCCTTCTGCTTCTCGGTAAGATCCTCCCTCCTCAGCAGGTCGGAATAATTGATTATGGTCGTGATGGGAGTCTTCAGGTCATGCGATACATTGGTGATCAGCTCGGTACGGAGCGTTTCTTCCATTATCGAATCATTGACCGCGGACTTGATGCCTTCACCGATATTATTGATGCTGATGGCCAGATTTCTGTTCTCGGCCCTGAGATTATGCGCATCGATCTTGTAATCTATCTCTCCCGAACGTATCCTTTCGACACCGTCAAGAAGATCCTTTTTCTCGGCTGTCGTCAGGAACATATTGATGCCGACTATTATGTCCATGAAGAGCATCAGAAGGAATATCAGCGTCGTGTACGCCATGTTTTTCGGGATCATGAATATCGCAAGGGACATTCCACCGAGATTAAGCACAAGGAAGAAAATATAAGGGATCAGTACCGTCGCGACAGCTCCCTCTCCTCCCGAAAGAGTCAGGGCGAAATGATCGAATATCTCCTTGATCCTCTTCGTAAAAGAGTACTCGTAGAGAACACCTGCTCTTAACCTTCTTACGAGAGAAAAGACAAAGAATGCAACGGACAAAGAGCACAGGAACCCGAACGCCGCAAAAGAAAGATAAGAAGAGATACCGGCATTTCTCAGCGGACCGCCGTTTTCCGCAGATATACGGCAGTAATTTTCATCGACCAGCTCTTTAAGGAAATTCAGATGAAGCAGGGCGACCCTGAACACGATGAAACCAAATATGAAAAAAGCCTCGATCCATATCTTGTCCTGAGGAAATATCCTGAACTCATTGGATTCATCCGCATTGTACACGCCGGAAACAAAAGCGATATACACGAACAATCCGAGCCAGATAAATGCAAGGAGCGTTATTATCATGCAGAAGAACCTGGAGACCTGCTTCACGTCATTATAGTTGTAATTCAGGTCATAATAGATGTCCTCGGCTCTTTGCGCGGTGTCATCAAGATAGATCCACACATGGGTATTATTGGGATAGACATCCGGATAGAGCTTAATGATATCCGTGAGGGTGGATTCCGGAATATTGGAAAGTGTGGCATATTCAAGTTGATCATAATAACAGATCAAATAAAGATAATGACCGGAATAGCTGTCAGTCAGTTCATCATCACTGAGATACTTGGAACCGTTGTCGTTCGTATACGTTCTGACAAGTCCCTTATCATCCCTGGTCCTGATCAGATACACAAGGTTCATATTGTCGGGATCATATATCCTCTGTCCCTCACGGTAAGTGTCATATGCCGATGAGAACAGAGTTGCGGCCTCAACGAACTCATCCACGGTGACGAAGTATTCGTCCCAGTTTCCCGCCTTTTCTCTCAGATCCTTATATCCGATGACGGATGCATTTCCCAGGACCGGCTCCCTGATCGAGACGCTGAGTATGGTTCCGGCATGATCCATGACCTCAACATAATCGGGATATTCACGCACGCAATAATCGACGACAAGATGCATGAGCTCGGCAGGCATCAGTTCATCCATCGCCTGTCTGACTTCATCGTTGCCCTCTCCGAGTATCAGGTCGTCGCCATTAGGTGAATAGTTCTCATAAGTACGGCTCTTATTGATGCTTTCAAATCCCTTGAAATACAGTCTGCCGTATTCATCGAGTGCAAAATTATCGACATACAGAGGATCACCGTAATAATACACAAATTCGGTAACATTAAAACTTCTCTCGGAATAAGTGATGCCGCGGCGTCCGAAATTGATCAGATCCGACATATAGAACCTGGCCGTGACCTTCCTCTCACGATTATGATAATAATCGGATATGTCAACGATCTTGCCCACATCAAGTTCCTTGGTGGTTCCGAGCAGCTTGCAGGCAGCAACATATCTCATCATGTCGGATGCCTGATGGGCAAATATGTCGGTTACGGCTTCATCTATGTCATTCGAATCCGTAGGAAAAGGATCGAGCGCATATCTGACTTCACCGTCCAAAAACTCCACGGAAACATAGCTGCAGAACACAATGTCAGCAACAAGAAGAACCGCAAGCAGTGCGCACACATGCATGCAGAGATGGATGATTATCTTTTTCAGATAGTATCTTTTCATAGATCTTCAATCTTATAACCCACGCCCCATACGACTTTTAGGAATTTAGGCTGTCCGGGATTGATCTCGATCTTTTCCCTGATATGTCTTATGTGAACGGCAACGGTATTGTCCGTTGCGATAGGTGTCTCATTCCAGATGGATTCGTAGATCTTGTCGGTCGAAAAGACGGTTCCCTTGTTCTTGATGAGAAGAAGAAGGATATTATATTCAATGGGCGTGAGCTTGACAGGCTCTCCGTCTACGGTCACAACCTTGGTCTCATCATTGATGCAGAGGGATCCCGCATTATAGATATGGTTATTGCTTGCACCTTCATTTATGCTGCCGAGCATTGTATATCTCCTGAGATTGGACCTGACTCTTGCAGTCAGTTCGGCAGGTGAAAAAGGCTTTGTGACATAATCATCGCCACCTGCATTGAGTCCCAGGATCTTGTCTTCCTCCTCGGATTTTGCAGACAAGAAGATGATGGGAACAGTGCTGGTCTTTCTGATCTCCTCAGCAGTTTCAATGCCGTCCATTTCAGGCATCATGATATCAAGGATGACCAGCTGGATCTCCTCTTTTGAAAGGATGTCCAGAGCCTCCCTGCCGTTATATGCCTTATAGATGGAATGTCCGTCTTCCTGCAGATAGATCTCGATTGCAGCAACTATGTCCTTGTCATCATCACAAACCAGTATATTTGCCATATTCACCCCACATAATCAAAAGCATTTTCTATATGTCTTATTTCTTTATCGTCTTCAACTCCCAGAACATCGTATCTTACCTGAAAATCAGAGTACTTAGCATGTCCTCCGAGGTAAAAAGCCGAAGCTTTACAGATCTTTCTTATCTTGCGCTCATCAACGGCTTCGAGAGGGTCACCTCTGTCTCCGTCTCTTCTGTACTTTACTTCCGCAAAAACAATGCATCCGTCCGGTGACAGGCAGATGATGTCTATCTCACCAAACCTGTTCAGCTCATTTCGCGCAATGATCCTGTAGCCTTTCTTTTCAAGGTATTCTATTGCCCTTGTTTCCTGATCGTAACCTGTCCTGCGATTATTCATTCCTACTGATTAAGCTTATTCTTGATCTTGTCCATCGAATCAACAAAGATCAGTATCTCCGCCACAACCTCATATAGTTCGGGAGGTATCATGTCTCCTATCTCGAGCTTTGAAAGAGTCTTTGCAAGTTTTGCATCCTCGTGGACGGGAACATCGCTCTCCTTTGCCTTTTCAATGATCTTCTCGGCAAGTGCGCCCTTTCCGGATGCAATGACCCTGGGGGCCTCGTCATTGGGATCATATTCGAGAGCCACGGCTGTTATTATCTTTTTCTTTTTTTCTTCTGCCATCAAGCCCTCACATCAAAAGAACGCATGCCCGGAGAAAATGAGCCGGGCCCGGATCCCGCATGCACAAGGAGAAGATTCACTCCGCCGTTTTTAAGAGCATCCTCTTCGGGCTCAGGCTCATCACTTTTAAGTTTCATCGAGCAGCTGACATCATATCCCCTGCCCTTGAGTCTTTCCGTGAGCATGTCCATATGATCGTTCAGAAGATCCAGCGTCTCATCATCCGCAACAGTGAAATTGGTAGACACCTTTCCGCCCGAAGCAACATCCATCGACACATACACATCAACAGGTCCGAGATTATCCATGTCGAGATGAAGAAATGCGGTGACCACGGAATCATCGGATGACATGTTCTTTCTGTTTGAAAAAACATACAGATCCCCGTGTGCAGAATCACCGTCTGATAATTTCAGCGGAAGCTGGATATAGGCATACATCTGATTGATCTGCTGAAGGAAATCTATGTTGGAGCTCATGTTGTTTGCACTGTTAAACGCCGGAGTGTTCTGGGCACCTGCATTTGCAAGCCCGTCCTTCAGCATGGACAGCTGGTTTTCAAGTCTTTTGTAAAGAGATTCAACCTTGTCCTTGTCGGAAACTTCCGAAGGCGATATGCTCCACTGGTCTTTCAGGACATCAAAAGTGAGTTTTCTGAACGCATCGGAAGAAAGCAGTTTTCCGAGTCCGGATCTGTCAGAACTTTGCAAAGCTTTCTGAGCAAAAGCATTTACGTCATCAAGAAGTTCCTTCACGCCGGAGGGTGCATAATCCGGATTCCCGGTAAGTTCCTTCATGACTGATACTGACGAATCAAATGCTTCTCTCGTGGTCATGGCGCCGGCATCCGAAAGAGTCCGGGTGACAGCGGACACATCCTGCTGCAAAGCATTCTCACCTGCGGTCTGTGAAGATTTCATATCGGTGGGCGATGCATCCGTACTTTCCGCATTCTGAAGAGCCTTAAGCAGTTCAAGGGCTCTTGCCGCCGGATCGTTTTCATGCCGAACATTTACTGCCTGTGAATCATTCGACGAAGATACATCACCCTGAGGAGCCTGTGTGACACTGCTGTCGATTTTTTCACTGCCGGAAGCCGATCCGTCAGGCTGTACCGATGCAGAGATTTCCGTGTTTTCCTTTGCAGTCCCATCTCCCTCTACAGCACCGGCATCTGCGGCAGGTGAGGCATAAGCAGAATTTGTTACGTCCTTAAGGTTTTCCGAAAGAGGATCACCGGTCTCGTCAATATATGAAAGTGCAGTCTCAATGACAGAATTCATGAGCCTTGCAGCATTCCCGGAATCACCTGACTTAAGCATGTCCATGAGAGCCTGATCGGTCTTTTCCGCAATTTCCTGCATGCCCTGATCTATCTGATAAGAAAGATTCTTGTAATTGCCGATATTGTTCAGGTTTTCACCGTTCACCTCAAGTCCCAGCCTGGACAGATCGACTATGTCCGACACTGGTGCTCCGGGATTGGACATTATCTTTTCATACATGCCAGGCAGAGACGACCTGTCGATAGGCAATCCCGCCTTCATCATCTCCGACACCATCCCGGCGGATTCGTTCGAAACAGGCAGAGAAGCTTGATTCAGTGCCTTTAAGACACTGACATCTGTTGCAGTGTTGGTAAGCAGCGGAGAGATTGAAATCGATGAGGCATTGCTCTTAATCTGAAAAGTCACATTCTGCCCCTCGGATATGTTCATGTCCGAAGAAAGCTTCGCATTCACAAGATTCCCGCCGGGAAGCCTTAGTGTGACATCCGAGCCGTCGTTCCTTACGACCTTTGCCGAAAAGGTATCACCGTTTTTCATCGAAGCAAGCTGGGACAGGCCTTCACCGGAAACATTGGTTGAAGGTGTTTCGGAAGGCTGCCTTATGCTGTTTAAAAAGATCTCACCTATTCCGGCCATGTTACCTCTGCAGCTGTCTTCTCAAATGTAAGCATGAATGAACGAGCGTCTGTGTATCGGACAGGGACCGTATTTTTTCAGTGCCTCTATATGCTCTGCGGTTCCGTATCCGACATTCCTGGCAAATCCGTACTGAGGATACTGCTTATCATATTCGAGCATCATCCTGTCCCTGGTAACCTTGGCATATATGCTCGCGGCTCCGATCGAAATGCTCTTAGCATCGCCTTTTATGATGGGCACCTGCCTGATCCCGACTCCGGGTATCGTGACAGCGTCATTCAGCAAAAGTTGCGGCTTCGGATCAAGTTTTGATATGGCCTGTCTCATTGCTTCGTATGTAGCCTGAAGAATGTTGATCTCATCGATCCTTGCGGCATCAACGATCCCGACGGCGCAGCTTACCGCCTTTTCGGAAATCTCATCATAAAGCCTGTCTCTTACTTTTTCGGACAGTTTCTTGGAATCATTAATATACAAAATATCGGTATCCCGCGGCAGGATAACAGCTCCGGCAACGACAGGGCCTGCAAAAGGGCCTCTTCCGACTTCATCGATCCCGCAGATGAACTCATATTCAGGATACTGTCTCTCATATTCCTTGAGACGCTCTATCCTCTCAAGTTCCTGCAGATACTTATCATGCCTTTTCCTTGCTGCGTCCAGGAGCTTCTGAACCCCGGCTCTTTCATCATCAGAAAAAAGAGAGATAACTTCGGGCAGGTCCCTGTCGCAGGCTCCTGCGAGTTTTTCCTTGATCTCCGAGATTCCCGTCATCAGTAGATACCTCCGAAGCTTGAAAGCGGAAACAGCCTGAATACTGCCTTTCCTACGAAATCTTCTTTCCTCAGATTCCCTACCTGCTCAAATCTCGAATCAAGGGAATCATTTCTGTTATCGCCCATGACAAAATATTCGTTCTCGCCAAGCACGATCTCTTCATATGCCCTTCCTCTGTTTTCGGGCCTTATGGCCTCTCTTCCGTAATGCTCCTCGAGGATCTCGCCGTTTATGTAGATGTTGCCCTCTTCATCTATGCGGACAGTCTCACCCGGAAGGCCGATGATCCTCTTGATGAAGTAAGTATTTTCCTGATATCTGTAAGGGAAAACGACTATGTCAAATCTCTCGGGATCGTTGAATCTGTATGTAAACTTGTTGACCCACAGGCTTTCTCCGTTGAAAAGGGTATTGTTCATCGAATTGCCCTCGACAACGGATCTCTGACCCACATACTTAAGTACAAGTGCGGTCAGTACAAAAACAGTAAGAAAATATAACCCTGTATAAAATGCATCCTTAAGAAACTTATTTCTATTGTTCTTATTGCTCATTTTGGGACGGAACCTCCAATGTGATCTTGCCGAGCTTGCCGCTTCTGAAATCTCCCAGGATGGCCTCGGAAGCCCTTCCCATGTCGACATCTCCGCCTTTTAGCATAAGGCCGTTCCTGATCCCGGCACCTTTTATGATTTCCGAAACAGACGTATCCTCACTGACATCGTATCTTGATGCGATGACGCCGGGATACAATTCTTTCATCATGACAACAACTTCGCCGGCAAGCTGGTTGAGATTAATGACCTGATCATTAACGGATCCGATCGAAGCCAGTTTAAGCCCGACTGTCTTATCTTCGAATTTCGGCCACAACAGTCCCGGAGTATCAAGCAGATCTATCCCCGCAGAGGTCTTCACCCACTGATTGCTCCTGGTGACACCGGGCTTGTTGCCGGTCTTGGCGGGTGCCCTGCCGGTAATGGTATTTATCAGAGTGGACTTCCCGACATTGGGAATGCCGCATACCATGGCCCTGATGGGACGGCCGACTATGCCTCTTTTCTTATCTCTTTCGATCTTCTCCCTGCAGACGCTCATCGATGCTTTCCTGACAGCATCAGAGGTCTTCTTTTCCTTTGCACACAGCACCAGTGTCTCGATATTCAGGGTCTTGAAATATTCGATCCAAAGCGCCGTCTTCTTATCATCCGCAAGGTCGCTCTTATTCAGGACGATCAGTCTGTACTTGTCCTTTGCAAGCTCATCGATGTCGGGATTCCTGCTTGAAAGGGGAACTCTTGCATCAAGTACTTCTATGCACAGATCCACCAGTTTAAGTTCTTCCCTGATGGCTCTTATGGATTTTGTCATATGGCCGGGATACCAGCCGTAATCATTACCTGCCATTGTTATAATACATGCCTTTCGTTTTCTCCCTCAGCGAAGGCAAACCATACCTTTCCCAGGATGTTACTGCTCTCAACAGGTCCTATATTGGGATTCCTGGAATCATCCACACTCAGAACGTCATCACTCATGACAAAATATGTTCCCTGCTCAACGGTTATCTCATTGATCAAAAGTCCCGGATCGATGACCTTGTCGGTAACGACTTCGGAAGGAGAATCATTCACATACAGTATGCCTTCGATCACCTGAAGCCTGTCGCCGGGCACTCCAACGACACGCTTGACGTAATATCCCATGTTCTCATTTCCGTTGGGAATAAAGATCACCACATCACCGGGCTTAGGCTGGGAAAGCTTGTAAACAAACCTGTTGACCAGGACCTTCTGTTCATCGACTAGCTCGGGAGCCATCGAATTGCCGCTGACACGCATGTTCATGCCAAGGAAATACACCAGGATGAATGCAAACATGATGCTGATCAGAACACCTATGCTCCAGTGAAGGATCTCGTGAAATGTCTCCTCGGAAAACCGCTTTCTTTTCTTGTAAAAATAGTATCCGTCCTGTGTCATCAGGTGCACCCTGCATACATGATAAAAACCGCATCAAATCGCATAAACATACATAGTGAATTATATCATAAAGTGTAAGAAAATTCAGCCTTTTTCGGCAACAAAAAAGCCGGTGCATAGCACCGGCTCATTTTGCAAGGGATTAAATTACTTAACAGCCTCTTTGACCTTAGCTGCCTTACCAACTCTGTCTCTGAGATAGTAAAGCTTAGCACGTCTTACCTTACCCTTTCTGACAACTTCGATCTTCTCAACATTGGGAGAATGAAGGGGCCAGGTCTTCTCAACGCCTACGCCGTTAGAGATCTTACGAACGGTAAAGGTCTCACGATTGGAACCATTCTGTCTCTTGATGACAGTTCCTTCGAAAATCTGGATCCTGGACTTTTCACCCTCAACGATACGTCCGTGAACCTTAACGGTATCACCTACGTTGAACTCAGGGATCTCAGATTTAAGCTGCTCGTTTTCAATTTCCTTAATGATGTCTGACATAGTATATCTCCTTTATACATGGCTCTGCACGAAGCTGATATATACAGATCACTTACATGCAGCACACTTGGATTTTCATAATACCTTAAGCGGTAACAGCGGACTATCCTTTAACGCAACATTAGTAATCTATCACAGATGTTCTTCAAATGCAAGCAAAATCTATGAAAAATCGATAACATAGACCATGGAAGCATACAGTCCCATCAGGACCGCATCATCGATCTTACGGGTCTGCGAAGGATCGAGGAAGCCATAATACGTCCTTCCCTGCCCGAATGCTTCCACGATCTTGTTTCTGAGGTTCTCACCGAATTCACCGTATCCCCTGACTCTCGTCGTTGACAGAGGATTCTTCTCGGTAAAAACTATCATGGCAAGTTCATCCGTGATCAGATCTTCAAACAGGCCGCTTACGTTCAAGACATAGCATTTATCCGTTTTTGACCTGAAGTCAATTATCAGTCTCCTTACACAATCTGCTTCTTCGGGACAGATATGTTCGGTTTTCTTTTTATATACACCGATATAGAAAACCCCGGCATCATGATCAAATATCAGATAGAGGTCATTACCTTCAAAAAGCACATCCGTGTCATTAAAAAGAAGTGCCTCGGATGCGGGAATGTTCTGAACCCTGGCTCCCTTCATCCTTTCTGCGAGTGCCGTCCTGGCAAGATACTTATCATAAAGATCGGGTCTTGCGGCGATGGTTCTTTCTATGGACCTCTCCAGTCTCCACGCCTCTATCTCCTTATGGTTACCGGAAAGCAGTACCGCAGGGACCTTCTTGTCATGCCAGATTTCGGGTCTTGAATACTGCGGATATTCCAGCAGATCTCTGTAAAACGTCTCTATCTCGGGAGATTCATCATTTCCCAATACTCCGGGCAAAAGTCTTGCAACCGCATCGATGACGGTCAGAGCCGGAAGTTCTCCGCCTGTCAGGATATAATCCCCGGCAGAGACATAATCAGTCACTATCTCTTCAAGTACTCTTTCATCGACTCCTTCATAATGTCCGCAAAGGAAAACAAGCTCATCACCCTTCGAAAACTCCTTTGCCATCCTCTGGTTGAATCTCCTGCCCTGAGGTGAAAGATAGATCACACGTCTCTTTACGGTGTCCTCTTTTACCGCATCCTCTTTTACTGCGTCCTTATACGCTCTGAAAACCGGCTCAGCCTGAATGACCTGTCCGGCGCCTCCGCCGTAAGGATAATCATCAACCTGTGCCCTGGTATTGTCGGCATAGTCTCGTATATTATATGTCTCAAGCCCGAATGCCCCTTCTTTGAGTGCACGTCCGATGATGCCTGTTTCCATCACCGACCTGATCATTTCGGGGAACAGGGTCAGCACCTTGAAGATCAATCCAGCAGTCCCTCCAGAATATGTATGGTCATGAGATTCGCTTCCAGGTCAACATTTAATAAACAGTCCTCTATCACGGGAAGCAAAAACGAGCTTCCGTCATCGGCAGTTATCTCATAAACATCGTTTGCTCCGGTCTGAATGATATCCGTTACCCTGCCTCTGGATATTCCCTCATCATCGACCACGTTCATTCCGAGTATGTCGGCAAAATAATACTCGCCTTCGGAAAGCGGTGCCGCATCTTCCCTCGTAACATAGATATCCTTCTGCTTGTAGAGCCTTATCTCCTCGGGAGTATCTATGCCCCTGAACTTAAGGATTACAAGAGGAAGGGACATCTTCGCACTTTCGATCTCAAATTCCTTATAAGAATCCTTTTCGGGAATATAGACCTTCTTAAGTTTCTTGAAGCGAGTAGGATCATCGGTATGAGGATAGACCTTCATCTCGCCTTTTATGCCGAAGGGCTGTGTTATTGTTCCAACTTTAAGATAATTTTCCATGTTTTCAAAAAACGGACCGCAATGCGTGCGGTCCGCTATGATAACTAAACAGTTATGTTCAATCGGTTATCTCAACATCAGCTCTTGCATTTTCCCTTGAAGCTGCAGCCTTGACAACGGAACGGATGGATTTTGCGATCCTTCCCTGTTTTCCGATGACCTTTCCCATATCGGATGAAGCAACGTGAAGCTGAAGAACGTAATCTGCTCCGTCCTTGGTTTCGGTAACAACAACCTCATCAGGATGTTCTACGAGAGCCTTTGCAATAACTTCAACGAGTTCTTTCATAAGGCCTCCTTAGATGAACGCAAGATTTATTTGATGATTCCGGCAACCTTGAAAAGCTTTCCGACAACCTCGGTAGGCTGAGCTCCGTTAGCGATCCACTTCTTAGCAGCCTCCTCATCGATATGGAACTCGCTGGGATCCTTGGAAGGATCATAAGTTCCGATCTCATCGATGAATCTTCCGTTTCTGGGGCTTCTGGAATCTGCAACGATTATACGATAAAAAGGAGCCTTCTTCTCACCGATTCTTCTAAGTCTGATCTTTACTGCCATTTTTAAATTCCTCCGTATAAAAAATTATTGGATATTTGCATTTATGAAAACGGATATCTTCCGGATTCAAACTGTGTTAAAAAGGAAAGCCTTTCTTTCCTCCGAAGCCGCCCATGCCGCCCATTCCCGGGAACATTCCGCGGCCTTTCCTGCCCATGCCGCCCATCTGCTTCATCATCTTCTGACTTTGCTCGAACTGCTTGATGAACCTGTTAACATCGGCTATGTCAAGTCCCGCACCCTTTGCAATCCTGAACTTTCTTCTGGGATTGATGAGCTTGGGATTGGATCTCTCCTCGGGAGTCATGGACAGGATAATTGCTTCTGTCTGCTTGAGCTTCTTCTCATCAACAGCTCCTTCAAGGTCAGCAGCATTTATGCCCATTCCGGGAAGCATCGAAAGGATCGATGCAAGACCGCCCATGTTCCTCATCTGCTTCATGCTCTCAAGGTAATCGTTGAAATCGAACTTACCCTTCTGCATGCGGTTCATCATTCCGCGGCTTTCTTCCTCGGTCGTGGTAACCGATGCCTGAGCCTTTTCAATGAGGCTGAGCACATCACCCATTCCGAGTATCCTGGAAGCCATTCTGTCGGGATAGAACTGCTCAAGGTCTGTGAGTTTCTCACCCATTCCCACATAGAGGATCGGCTTACCGGTGACTGCCTTGATTGAAAGTGCGGCACCGCCTCTTGTATCACCGTCCAGCTTGGAAAGGATTACTCCGTCAACGCCTATCTCATCATCGAATGTCTTAGCCACATTCACGGCATCCTGGCCGGTCATGGCATCGACAACGAGGATCGTCTGGAAAACGGAAGTCTTCTCCTTGATCTCCTTGAGCTCATTCATCAGCTCTTCATCGACATGGAGGCGTCCTGCGGTATCGAGGATGACTACGTTGTAATTCTCCTTCTGAGCCTTCTCAAGAGCATTTGCAGCGATCACGGGAGGCTTGACGGTATTGCCCATCTCGAAGACATCAACGCCGACCTTCTCTCCGTTTACCTTCAGCTGTTCAATAGCTGCGGGTCTGTAAATGTCGCAGGCAACAAGGAGTGATTTTTTGCCCTTCTTGATGAACTGGCCTGCCATCTTGGCGGATGCCGTAGTCTTACCTGCACCCTGAAGACCTACCATCATGATGACGGTAATTTCCTTGCCGGGCCTGAAAGCAACCTCGGTTGTTTCGCTGCCCATAAGGGTTGTGAGTTCATCATTAACGATCTTTATGACAGTCTGGGAAGGATTGAGTCCGTTAAGGACATCCGAACCGATGCACTTCTCTTCTACGGTCTTCACGAAGTTCTTGACGACCTTGAAGTTGACATCGGCCTCGAGGAGAGCCATCTTGACTTCCTTCATTGCCTCCCTGACATCGGCATCTGTCAGTTTTCCCTTGCCGCGGAGATTCCTGAAAGCATTTTGCAGTTTTTCACTAAGTCCTTCAAAAGCCATCAAAGCTCTCCCATTATCGATTCGGCTATGGTGCCGATCTTCTGCAGCCTTTCTTTCTCATCACCTTCCGATGATGCAAGCTTTTCTATGTCCGTCACTTCACTCTTTATTTTCAGGAATCTTTCAACAAGGTGAAGCTTGGATTCATATTCAGCAAGGGCTTTATCGCAATTCTTAAGTGCATCGTGAACGGCCTGTCTTGATATGCCTTCCGCCTCGGCGATCTCTCCGAGCGACAGATCATCGAATACAAAAGCTTCATAGATCTTCCTTCTGTGCTCGCTCAAAAGCTCACCGTAGAAATCATACAGAAGAGATTGTTCAAGGATCTTGTTCATAATGCTCCTTTTTGCGCACCTTGAGTATAATATTACAAAAGAAAAAAGGTGTCAAGCATTTTTGCTTGACACCTTTTGTTCACATCTTATGATCGTTTGTACGTCTTACATCATATATGCCGCGTCATATGTAAGCGGATATTTCAAGCGATCAGACATACTTAACAATGACCTTCTGTCCGACCCTGAGTCCGTTTGCAGGATTAAGAGCGTTCATCTTCATGAATACATCAAGATCGATTCCAAACAGCGCTGCGATCGAAGCATAGGTATCGCCTTCCTGAACGGTATAGACAGCAAGTTCACCACGTGCTGCGATGCAAAGCTTGGAGTAGTTGTACAGGTCGATCATTCTCTGGATGTACTTGGGTCCGAACCAGTGAACATTAGCCTCTGCAAATGCAAGGATATCTGCATTGAGAACAAGGAATGTGGAATTGCCCTGTGCATCAACGTACTCGTAGTTAAGAGTTACAAGAGGATTTGCGCGAAGCAGATCGATGACTGACTCGGGAAGCGCACCTACACCCTTGTAATCAACAGTCTGGGGCTTTCCGGTGTTCTTAGCTGCCTCGGCTGCAAGGTTAATGTCGGTCTTAAGGCCGGACCAGAAATCAACTCCTCCACGGTTAAGCCTGGGACCATTAGCTAAATAATAAACTGTAATTTCATCTCCAACTTGTCGTAAATAATCTACCACATCACCATAGCTGTCAGGTCCAGACACGTCATCACTAAACCAATCCTCAGCAGATAAGTAGACTATATCATACGCTCCGCTGGCGTTATAAGAAATAATAACTATATAATCTGTGTCAGTAGGATGAGGTATGTCACTCAGCATTGCCGGATTAGAAGGAACAAAATTACCGAATGAATCAAAGAGTTCACCAAAGGAATTGAATCCTTCAAAGTCAGAAGCGGTAATCCTTGAAAAATTATAATTTGCTGCAGCAAGGCTCCTGATAGAGAACACTCCCGCCATTACGGCAACGATTGCGAAAGTAAGAACTATCTTACTTATGATGTTTAAAGCTTTGTTTATCATGTTATTCTCCTTAAAACATCAGAATGAAATCAAACGAACTTAACCAGTACCTTCTGTCCTACACTGGGGCCGTTTGCAGAATTAAGCGCATTCAGCCCCATGAAGCCTTCAAGAGGAAGACCGAACTTTGCAGCGATTGATTCATAGGTATCGCCTTCCTGAACAGTATAGACAGCACTTGCACCAAGTCTCGCTGTTACGTACTGAGAATATGAATAGAGATCCATCATCCTCTGGATGTACTTAGGTCCGAACCAGTGAACATTAGCCTCGGCAAATGCAAGGATATCGGCATTGAGAACAAGATTTGTGACATTGCCCTGTGCATCGACGCATTCATAGTTAAGAGTTACGAGAGGATTTGCAAGGAGCATGTTGATAACTGACTCTGGAAGTGCACCGGTACCTTTGTAATCTACGGTCTGAGCTGTTCCGCCATTTGCAGCCTCGGCTGCTAAGCTGATGCCGGTCTTAAGGCCGGACCAATAATCAGCTGATGCACGGGGAAGCCTGGGGCCGTTAGCAATGTAATAATATGTGCAATCATCATCCTTAATCCATCCAACCAGAGCTTCATAAGGAAAAGGTTCAGAAACATAATCCAAAAAATCATGTTCATCAGGAGCATACGTTGCTTCGTATTCACCATTAGCATCAAAATAAACAATAACCCAATAGAAATCATTGGAATAAGGATAAGAAAGAGCATTCAGATCATCCAAATCGCCGGGAACATAATTACCAAATGTTGCAAAAAGCTCATCAAAGGAATTAATCCCGTCCAAGTCAGAAGCGGTAATCCTTGACAAATAATATCCGCCAGCTGCAAGGCTCTTGATTGAAAACACTCCTGCCATTGCGGCTACTACCGCAAAAGTAAGAACCATCTTACTAAAAAAATTTAAAAATCTATTCTCTTTGGTCATGATATCCCCCTTAAGAAAAAATTAATATGTAACAACGATTATTATAGTATGAACAGGCAAAAATATCAATGAAAAAGCCACGACAGGCGTGGCTTTTTGATATCAGATATTGGTCTTTACAACTTTAGGTCTGTATCCTTCTTTTTCAAGAGCTTGGATGATGGATGCCTTATGATCCGTGCCGAATGCTTCAAGAGTGATCCTGAGCTCCACGGCCGCATTTCTGTTGATTGAGACGAACTGGTTATGCTCGAGCTTAATGACGTTACCGCCCTGCTCCGCAAGTATTCCGGATACCTTGGCGAGCATGCCGGGCTTGTCGGGAAGGAGTACGGAAACGGTGAAGATCCTGTCCCTTGCTATGAGGCCGTTTTGAACGACCGAGCTCATCGTTATGACATCCATGTTGCCGCCTGAAAGGATTGATACGACCTTCTTGCCTTCAGCCTTCATGTGCTTAAGAGCAGCGACAGTAAGAAGTCCGGAGTTTTCTACGACCATCTTGTGATTCTCTACCATGTCGAGGAAGCACACGACCAGCTCGGAATCGGGAACGGTGATGATGTCATCGAGGTTTTCTTTCAGATAGGGGAAAAGCTTGGTGCCGGGAGTCTTGACCGCGGTACCGTCTGCTATCGTATTTACTCCGTCAAGAGTGACGACCTTACCCGCTTCGAATGAGGCCTTAAGGCAGGCTGCACCCTCGGGCTCAACGCCTATGACCTTGATCTTGGGATTAAGGAGTTTGGCAAGAGTTGAGACACCTGTGGCAAGTCCGCCTCCTCCGATGGGAACAAGGATATAATCGACAAGCGGAAGTTCCCTTACGATCTCCATTGCGATGGACCCCTGACCGGTTGCGACTCTTAAGTCATCGAAAGGATGAATGAATGTGTATCCTTTTTCTTCTGCAAGTTCAAGCGCCTTGGCACACGCCTCGTCATATACGTCTCCGTAGAGGATGACCTCTGCGCCGTATCCCTTGGTACGATTGACCTTGATAAGAGGCGTGGTTGTAGGCATCACTATAACAGCCTTGGCTCCGTATGCCTTGGCTGCATATGCCACGCCCTGCGCATGATTTCCCGCAGATGCGGTGATAAGTCCCTTAGCCCTGTCCTCGTCGGAAAGAGTGCTGATGGTATAATATGCACCTCTGACCTTATATGCGCCCGTAAGCTGCATGTTCTCGGGCTTAAGATAGACCTTGTTTCCGGTCTGATTCGAGAAATACTCGGAATAGACAAGCTTAGTATCCCTTACAACCTTTGAAACTATCTCCGAAGCTTCCTCAAAGCTCTCAAGAGTAAGCATTTCTTTAGCCATGATCTTCTATCTCCTCAAAACAGGAGTGAACGGAAGAACCGTCCCTCCATTCACCGTTAGACATCAAAAATTGCATTTACGAAAGCGCCGGCATCGAACTTCTGCAGATCCTCGATCTTCTCTCCGACTCCGATGTACTTGACGGGAATTCCCATCTGTGCCTGTATTGCGATGGCTATGCCGCCCTTTGCGGTTCCGTCCATCTTGGTAAGGATTATGCCGGAAAGAGGCGCTGCCTCATTGAATTCCCTGGCCTGATTAAGAGCATTCTGTCCGGTTGTGGCATCAAGCACGAGGAGATTCTCCCTGTGAGCCGCCTCGAACTCTTTGTCAATGACACGGTTCATCTTGGCAAGCTCATCCATCAGATTCTTCTTGTTATGAAGTCTTCCGGCCGTATCGATGATCAGGACATCAGTGCTTCTGGCCCTTGCTGCGTTACACGCATCGAACACAACGCTTGCGGGATCCTGCCCGTCCTTGCCGGTAACGATCTGCACTCCGCTTCTTTCAGCCCATACTTTCAGCTGGTCCTCCGCTGCTGCCCTGAATGTGTCGGCGCCTGCGACGAGTACTTTCTTGCCCATCTGTGAGAGTTTGGAGGAAAGCTTGCCGATTGTGGTGGTCTTTCCGACTCCGTTTACTCCGATCACAAATACCACTGAAGTCTCGTTTTCGAACTTATACTCATTCTCACCGGTTTCCATCCTGGTCCTGATGGACTCGATGAGAAGATTCCTGCAGTCGATCCTGGACTTTAAGCGCTGCTCCTTGACCTTGTCGCGAAGCTCATCAAGGATCTCTTCCGTGATGACAGCTCCGACATCCGCTCCTATCAGGAACTCTTCAAGCTCATCATAGAAATCCTCATCGATCTCCGAAGCGGTGAAGATTGCAGAAAGTCCTGCAGAGAAACTCTCCCTTGTGCGGGTCATTCCGGTCTTAAGTCTTTCAAACAGAGCTTCCTTGTCTTCCTTGTAGAGCCTTCCGTCGACGGGTGCCTCTTCGTGAAGTTCTCTTGCGATGGGGTCCTTTTCGGCTTCATCCGCTATTGCGGTAAGTTTGGCAAGAGCCTCGCTGAAATCATTATCCTGTTGTTGTTCTTTCTTTTTTCCAAATAGTGCCATGTCAGATACTCATAGATCAGTCATCGAGTTCGGATTCGATCATGTTGACAGCAACCTGCGATGACACACCCTTTTCCTGCATCGTGATTCCGTAAAGCCTGTCAACCTGCTCCATCGTTCCTCTTCTGTGGGTGATGACGATGAACTGGGTGTTCTTGGTAAGCTTGTGCAGATACTTGGCGAATCTGCCGACATTGTTGTCATCAAGTGCAGCCTCTATCTCATCAAGGAGACAGAAAGGTGAAGGCTTGAGGTTCTGAATCGCAAACAGAAGTGCGATCGCAGACAGTGCCTTTTCACCACCGGAAAGCTGCATCATGTTCTGGAGCTTCTTGCCGGGCGGCTGTGCAGAGATGTTGATTCCGCATTCAAGAATATCCTCATCATCCTGAAGCGACAAAGAGCCCTGTCCGCCTCCGAAGAGTTCCTTGAACACCTTGTCATATTCTTCATTGATGAGCTTGAACTTCTCGGTAAACTGTGCCCTCATGTTCTCATCAAGTTCTTCGATTATCTTCTTAAGAGTCTCCGCAGCCTCGATAAGATCATCAGCCTGGGTCTTCATTGAAGAGTATCTCTCGGATACTTCCTTGAATTCCTCGATGGCACCGACATTGACGTCTCCGAGTCTCTTGATCTTGTCCCTGACTTCGGCGGCATCACGCTTTAACACTGTCAGGTCATTAAGGCTTTCATCCCTCATCTCTGCGGCCTGGCTGAGTGTGATCTCGTATTCCTGCCACATGTAATTGATGCGGATCTCCATCGTCTCATTAGCCTTGTCTCTCTGGGTCGTGAGACGGTTGACCTCTTTATCAAGCGAGGACATCTTCTCCTGGAGTTTCTCGGTATTTTCAAAGAAGCCCTTCTGCTTGTTGGAAAGTTCTTCTTTTCTTGAAAGCGATGTCTTCAAAAGTTCGGAAGACTTCTCCTGTTCGGAATAAGAAGCTTCGATGGTCTTCTTGATCTCTTCGATCTGTTCTTCTTTTTCAACGATTGCTTCGTTGTTGGATTCGATCGATGCATTGAGACTAGTCATCTCATTATTTGCGCCTTCAAGTGACTCCTCGACACGGCTGAGGTTCGCCTGCTTGAAGTCCTTGCGCTGCTTCATCTTCTCGACTTCGACTTCCCACTCGTTGACCTTTGCTGCGGCTTCGGATTCTTCAGCCTGCTTGGTCTTCAGGATCTCGTTAAGGTCAGTTTCCTCCTCGCGAAGTCTCTTTTCGTTCTTCTCACTATCCTTAAGGATCTCCGCAGCCTCATCCCTTGCATTTGCTGCATCGACGATCTCTTTTTCGATATCTGCCTGCTCCTGCTTGAGAGTTACGGCATTCTCACTTTCCTCATTGAATCTGTCGCGTTCGGACTGAAGGGTGAGTCTTGCGGTATTCTGCTCGATGACCTTGTTCTGGATGTCGAGTTTTAACTTATCAAGTTCTGCCCTTGATGTGTTCCTGTTTTCTCTGGTCTCCTCGATAGCCTTCTGAGCTTTTTCAATGTCGGAAGAAAGCTGCGCAACCTTTTTCTTGAGGTCGCTTATCTCCCTGCTCTTTCCGAGGAAATTGCTGTTGTTCTTGAACGCACCGCCGCTTATGGAGCCGCCGGGCATGAGAAGTTCTCCCTCGAGAGTGACGACCCTGAGAGTGTAGTTGAACTTCCTTGCAGCCTTGGTCGCATTGTCCATGTTGTCAGCAACTATGAATCGTCCGAGCAGGTGCTTGATGATGTTACGGTATATGTCGTCGCACTCGACAAGGTCACTTGCAAGTCCGAGCATTCCTTTTTCGTTAAGTGCATCGATCGCCTTGAGTTCCTGAGGATCGGTAACCGAATCAAGAGGAAGGAATGTTGCCCTTCCGAGCTTGCCTTCCTTGAGGAAGGTGATCATCTTCTTGGCGGTAGCTTCATCTTTGGTGACGATGTTCTGGATATTTCCGCCGAGTGCGGTCTCAATCGCGGTTTCGTACTTCTTTTCAACCTTGATGATATCGGCAACGACGCCGACGATGCCTTTTTCAGAGCTCTTCTGCTCCATTATCTTCTTAACGGAATTGCCGTAGCCTTCATATGCTTCGGCTATATCCTGAAGCGCCTGATATCTGGAGTTCTCTTTGTGGTACTCCTCCTGAAGGCTTCTGAGCTCAGTATCCTTGTCGGTAAGCATTGCCCTGAACTGATTGACCTTCGTTTCAAGCTCGGATGCATTCTTGTTCATCTCGGCAATCTCGGCGCTGACCTTCTCAAATGCTTCCTCGTACTGCTTGATGGTGTCTTCTCTGGCTTCCTCATCGGAACGTGCTCTTAAGAGCTTGCTCTGAAGCTCAGCCTTGCGAAGTTCTATCTGCTGCATGACGGCATCATAATGGCTCAGCCTTCCCTGTATCTCGGAACGCTTCTTCAGTTCGTCCATTATTCCGCCGGCAGTTTCTTCAATCTTGGAATTAAGCTCCTGTATCTCTTCCTGAGCTTTGTCGAGAGCTTCTTTTCTGGATGCGGCTTCTGCCTCAACCTTTGCGGCCTGCTCTTCTTCGGACTCGGAATCGGACAGGATAGAATCTTTTTCTTTCTGATACTTATCTATCTCAAGAGTAAGGGCTTCTTTTCTTTCGGAGAAATGAGTGATGTTCTCCTTGCTGGACTTGATCTGTTCCTTGAGAAGCTCTATCGAGGATTCAAGCTTCTGTCTTGCGGAATCCGCACCGGAAACAAGCTCCCTCGCCTTTTCGATGGCTTCTTCGAGATCCTCCATCTCAAGCTGGACGCTGTTATAATCTTCCTTTACCTTGTTATATTCCTTGGTGGTTCCTTCAAGGTCGCTCGATGCGATATCAAGCCTTCCCTGAAGTTCTGCCGCAGACTTGCGGAGAGTCTCGTTTTCAAGAAGGAATGAATTGACATCTATGGTCTTTAATTCTTCCTTGTACTTGAGCCATTCCTTCGCCTTTCCTGACTGCTTCTCCAAAGGTCCGAGCTGTCTTTCAAGTTCCGAAAGGATGTCATTGACCCTGACAAGGTTATTCTGCTCATTATCAAGTTTCTTGAGTGCAGCGCTCTTGCGGTACTTGAACTTAACGATTCCCGCAGCCTCATCGAAAAGCTCTCTTCTTTCCTCGGGCTTGCCGGAAAGGATCTTGTCTATCTGGCCCTGTCCGATGATGGAATATCCTTCCTTACCGATACCGGTATCGAAAAAGAGTTCGTTCACGTCCTTGAGCCTGCAAGGATTACCGTTGAGCAGATACTCACTTTCACCGGATCTGTAAAGCCTTCTGGCAACAGTCACTTCTTCATATGAGATATTGAGTGCATGGTCCGAATTATCGAGCGTTATGGCTACATAAGCATAACTGAGCGGCTTCCTGGTCTGGGTTCCGGAGAAAATGACATCCTGCATGGAACCGCCGCGGAGCTGCTTCACGCTTTGCTCACCGAGGACCCATCTTACTGCATCAGCGATGTTACTCTTACCCGATCCGTTAGGTCCTACAATGCCCGTTACGCCTTCATGAAAAAGAAGAACCGTCTTGACGGCAAAAGATTTAAATCCCTGTATTTCGATACTTTTAAGAAACATCTGTACTCCTGAGTTTTAATAAAGCATTATATGCAGCTTCCTGCTGGGAAGCTTTCTTGCTCCGCCCTCTGCCCTCGGCGACTGTCTCGCCTCCTATGACGACTTTGGACGTGAATACTTTCTCGTTATTCTCACCGCTTTCCTCTTCGGTGACATATTCAAGTTCTTTCTTCAGGTTCTTGGCGACAAATTCCTGAAGGTTGCTCTTCGAGTCAAAGAAAAGCTGCTTGTTCTCGAGATCCGAGAGAATAAATCTGTGGATGAAGCTTCTGGCATTCTCAAATCCGCCGTCAAGGAAGATCGCGCCGACAATGGCTTCCATCACATCCGAGATGATGCTGTCTCTTTCCCTGCCGCCTGTTCGCTCCTCGCCCCTGCCGAGTCTTATGAACTCTCCGAGTCTTATGTCTCTTGCACAAAAGGCAAGTGAAGGCTCGCACACCATCGAAGCCCTGATCTTGGATAATTCTCCCTCTTTTTTCTCCGGATAACTGCCATAGAGAAATTCACTGCTCACGCACTCAAGGACAGCATCACCGAGGAATTCAAGCCTCTCGTAATCGCCGGTCTTGCAGATCAGCTGTTCATTACAAAAGGAAGAATGTGTCAGTGCCTGAATGATCAGATCCTTATTGTTAAATGTATAGCCTATGAGATCCTGTAATTCCTTTATCTCATTACCATCCATAAAATCTCTCCAAAAAAATCCCGGAAGGCAGGCCCTTAGGATGAATCAAATGCCTATAGGCACTGCCATCACAAGCAAACCTTTCGGGACAATAAATTTACATATGCAAGATCAGTCGTTTCCGGAAAGAGCTGACTTGATCATCTCAACAGCCTCGCCGACGGTCGTGATCTTCTCTGCACTCTCCTCGGGGATCTTGATGTCGAAAGCATCCTCAAGTCCCATGATTATCTGATAGACATCAAGTGAGTCTGCACCAAGATCATCGGTAAAGGTTGACTGAAGAGTGATCTCCTCGGGATCAACATTTAATACCTCGGCAATGATTGTTTTTAATTTTTCGAATTCCATATAAAGCCTCCTTAAATATCTGTAGAAATAGCGAACATTTCCTTAATGTCATCATTAATGTTCTGATCTGCAAAGAGCTTGCACTGCAGGATCGAATTACATATCGGAGTGGATTTACTTGAGCCGTGTGTCTTGACCAGCAATCCGTTGCATCCAAGTAAAGGTGCTCCTCCGTACTGATCGGTATCGAACTTCTTAAGCGTCTCCTTGAGAGCGGGCTTTGCGAGCGCAGCTCCGATCTTGCTCCTGGTCGAGGACATGAATGCTTCCTTCATGGATTTCAGAAGAGTCTTGCCAACGCCTTCATACATCTTGAGTATGACGTTTCCGACAAATGCCTCACACACGACCACATCGGCAACTCCGTATGGAATGTCACGCGCCTCAACGCTTCCGATGAAATTGATCTCGGGTGTTGCCTTCAAAAGGGGAAATGTCTCCTTCACAAGAGCATTGCCCTTCTCCTCCTCGGCGCCGATATTAACGATGCCGACTCTGGGCCTTTCAATGCCGCATGCCTTCTTGACATATGCGGAACCGATCTTTGCAAACTGTACCAGCTGTGTGGGTCTTGCATCAACATTCGCACCGCAGTCCAGAAGAAGACATCTTCCTTCCTGTGTGGGAATGAACGGAGCAAGGGGCGGTCTTTCGACACCCTTTATCCTGCCCACGATTATCTGCCCCCCGACAAGAAACGCACCGGTCGATCCTGCGGTAACAAGAGCATCGCACTTGCCTTCCTTGACCATATACATGCATTTAACGAGGGACGAATCCTTCTTGGTCCTGACAGCCATGACGGGAGGCTCAGCCATCTCTATCACTTCTGATGCATGAACCACCTCGATGCGGTCGGGGTCAAAAGTATACTTGGTAAGTTCACTCCTTACTGCATCCTCTTTTCCGACCAGAAAGATCTTAAGATCAGTGGTTTTTTCTATAGCCTCCACCGCACCCTTAACAACCTCGGCAGGCGCATTGTCTCCGCCCATGGCATCGACTGCTATATTAACTCTTTCAGACATAATCATTCCTCACATATAGCGCAGACCATAAAACAACCACTGTTAAATATACTAGTAGGAAAAGTAAAAATCAACCTTATAAAGTATTATTATTTCCCCGCATTTTTATTTATTTTTCCGACAAAAAATAGAGCAATGCCGGGTGGCAATGCTCTATGTCAAATCATAAGAAATACAGACCTTATCAGTCGGTCTCCACGATCTGCTTCTTGTTGTAAGAACCACAGTTCTTGCATACTCTGTGAGGAACCATTAAAGATCCGCACTTGCTGCACTTTACGAGAGTGGGAGCAGTCATCTTCCAGTTAGCTCTTCTCTGATCTCTGTGACCTTTTGATGATTTATTCTTAGGGCAAATGGACATTTGAAACACCTCCTTATCCATTGAATTTTCTCATAAACAGGTGCATCACAATATACCTGCGACACACATCTAACGATTATAAATAGGCGTATTGCTATTGTCAAGAGATTTTTGAAAATTACGTAAACCTTAATTAGCAATGACCTTAATTCTGTGTTATTATATAGAGCGGTTTCAAATAAATCAACATAAAAGGCAATTAAATGAAAAGAAAAAAATCATTGCCTGTCATCATGGTGCTGATGCTTCTCTTACTTGCATCATGCGGAAGGAGCGGTTCCGGAAGCAGCGAAGCCGATGACATCAAGGCATTCAGGTCCACCGTCGATACATTTAATTCAAGGATCGTCGAGATCGACGCGGCCATCAATTCCATAGATTACTCGGATCCCTCTTATCGCACGGATCTTACCGGGAAGCTCAGTGAACTGAACACACTGTTTACGGATTTTGCGAATGTGGAATTTCCGTCGGATTTCGATTATCTCGAACACCTTGCCGATGAGGCGGCCGAATATATGTCCAATGCCGTAAACGGATACAATGAGGCATTTAACAACAGCTCCTTAAGCACCGAAGCCATCTCCTCTGCCTATGAAGAAGCAAGCGTCAACTATGCAAATGCCTTCAAGAGGATCAAGGTGATCATGACGTTTTTAAACGGTGAAGTATCACAGGATGCAAATGTCACCACGGAATCCGGTACTCTTACAGACAAATAACCCCCAAAGAACCGTCCCTTTTACCGGGACGGTTTTTTTATATCGTGTGATTTTTTGTCAGACGGTCAATCACCGGTGATTTATGACATACAAAAGGATATTCTTTATCACAAAGTTGGCAAACAGTATGATCACCCCGGCATATGCATAACCGCTTCTGAACTTCATCCCTTTTACGTGTGGCACATGCAGCATTTCAAGGATGTGACTTCCCTCGTACAGGATCCACATAAAAAAACAGTAAGGCACGAACGGATGATATATGAAAGACTTAATGAGATGTCCGCTCAAAAAGGCCCTGACAGCTCTTGTTCCGCCGCACCCGGGGCAATAAAAACCGGTGACTTCCTTGAATCTGCAGTCCCCGCTTCCGAAAAGACCCGGAAAAAACGGATATGCGATCCATGCGACCAGGCACAGAAAAGCGATGAGCATTCCGAGCCAGAATATCTTCCTGTCATAAGAGAGCGCAAAAAACCATTCCCGGAACGAGAATGGTTTTTTATCTGCCTTATAGTTTTTATCGTTACTATGGTCCATCACATGTCCATGATATCATAAAGGTCCTCGAAAGTGCTGGGAATGAGAGTCGATCCGACAAGTCCGAGCACAAGAACGATACCGCCGAGAACAAGTCCCACGATGGAGCATGCAAGTCCTGCAGTACCTATGCCGTGCTTATTCTGCTTGTTTCCGATTATTGCAAGGATGAGTCCCGCAACACCAAGAATGACGCCTACGATTCCCCAGCAGCAGCAAAGGATTGAAAGTATGCCGACGATGAGGGAAATGATCTGGCAGGCATTGGGGCCGGGCTTCTCGGGTCCCTGCGCATAAGGGCTCTGGAACTGATTGCCGCCCTGGTAAGCACCCTGATACATATCAGCACCCTGTCCCGCAAAGTTGCTCTGTGATGAATAATGAGGCTGCTGAGGTCCGAAGTTTTGTCCCTGAGCACCGGTTCCGAAAGACTGACCCTGTCCGGGATTGCTGTACTGATTGCTGTACTGATTATTGAACTGGTTGCTGTACTGATTATACGCGGAACCTGCATTAGGATCGGGAGCCTGTCCCTGAACGGGAGCCTGTGCCTGAAAAGGATCTGCGCCCTGATTCATGTTCTGACCATTATTCTGATTATTGAAATCCATGTCTTCTCTCCTTCTTAAGAAAAATCATATATTGATTAAAACATTAGTTTTACATAATTTCAAGTGGCACTATCAGCCTTTGCCTTGTCTGCCTTTTTGGACTTTTCGCCCTTGTCGGCATTTTTATAATATGGGCTGATGAATCTGTACACCGCATCAAGTCCGTCGGAATTGTACTTACCCTTGACCTCGTTGGTCTTGACCGTGACGAACCTGCTGAGCTTGTCCTTATAGTCGTCAGACGTTATCGAACCGTCCGCAACTCCGGACAGTCCTTTCTCCCAGCTTGCGGTGAGTTTGGCATCGAGAAGTGCCGGGATTGATCCGTTTACTATATAATAGATCATCTCACCGAGTATAGTCGGAGTGATCACCTGGGTCTTCTTGTTAAGATTGAGATAACCTATGGTCTGGAGTTTGGTAAGTATCTCGGCTCTTGTTGCACTGGTTCCGATACCGCTTCCCTTTATCTGTGAACGGAGTTCTTCATCTTCAATGAACTGTCCGGCATTTTCCATGGTCAGGATGATGCTTCCCGAGGTATAACGCTTGGGTGGTGTGGTCTCGCCTTCTTTTATCTCATGAGAATTTACGTTCAGCTTATCGCCCTTCTTAAGTGTCTCAAGGGCTTTCTTCAAAGTCTCGTCAGCAGTCTGATCTTCGTCATCATCATTTCCGTCGGACTTATCATCCGGCTTGTCTTCCGGTTTATCAGCTTTATCCTCATTCTGTTCATTCCTGTTCTGGAATGAACAGTTAAAGACCTTCATGTACCCCTCGTCCTCAAGCACTTTGTAGGAGGCGGTAAAAGTCTCCCTTACCTCAAGAGCAGTGATCATCGTCTTCTTATAAACGGCAGCGGGATAAAAGATCGAGAGGAATCTTCTGCAGATAAGCTCGTAGACATCCGCACTGAGTTTGCTCAGACTCCCAAGATTGCCCAGTCCCTGTCCTGTGGGGATGATCGCATAGTGGTCGGTTATTGCCTTGTCATTGCAGTACTTGGTCTTGGCGATATTCTTCCACGCACCCCCGACAAGCACCTCTGCACTTTCGGCAGAAAGCATCGGATAGCTCTTAAGGCCGGATATGTTCTTGTTAATCTCCTTGCAGACCGCTGTTGAGAGTACCCTGGCATCTGTTCTGGGATATGTAGTGAGCTTCTTTTCGTAAAGTTCCTGAGCTATGTTCAGCGTATCGGCGGGGCTTATCTTGAAAAGCTTGGAGCATACATTCTGAAGTTCGGCAAGGTTAAACAAAAGCGGAGGATTCTTTTTCTCCGTTTTCCTGGATATCTCCGTGACCTCAGCAGTCTTATCCCCCGAAGATTCAAGATCCGTGATCAGCTTCTCCGCAGCGGCTCTTTCCCTGAATCCGTTATCCTTATAAAGGAGCGGGGAGCCCATGAACTCCGAAGTCTCCGAAACCTTCCATAAAAGCTCGGCCTCTTCTCCACCCATGTCAGCCTTCATCACGACCTTGTAAAAAGGAGTCTTGACGAAGTTCCTTATCTCCTGCTCTCTTCTGACGACAATGCCCAGCACGCAGGTCATGACTCTGCCGACCGTAACGGTGAGCCTCTCCATTCCAAGGAGCTGCGCGCATTTTTTGGCATACTTAAGAGTAAGGGCCCTTGTGAAATTAATGCCCATGAGATAATCTTCCTGTGCCCTCAGATATGCGGCATCCGATAGATTGTCATAGGCACTCCAGTCCTTGGCTTCCCTTATTCCTCTAGCTATCTCTTCTTCTGTCTGTGAGTCGATCCAGACTCTTTTCCTGGGCTTGTCCTTCGGCACTTCGGCCATCATGTCCACGAGTCTGTAGATGTATTCACCTTCCCGTCCCGAGTCGGTGCATATATAGATACACGCTATGTCGTCGCGTGTAAGAAGACCTTTAACGATTGCAAACTGCTTCTTTACGTTATCAATTACCTGATATTTGTATGTATCAGGAATAAAGGGGATAGTGTCATATCTCCACATCTTAAGAGCAGGATCATATTCTTCGGGATAACTCATCGAAACGAGGTGACCGACGCACCAGGTGATGACGGATGAATCCCCCTCGAAAAAACCGTCCCCTCTCCTCATATTTTCATGCAGAGCCTGTGAAAACTGACTCGCGACACTGGGTTTTTCCGTAATAAAAAGATTCTTCGACAAAACTTGACCCTTTATTTCTTCATGTAAGAAAGAAGTTCATCGATCTTCTCGGAAGGAAGCGGCTTGCCCAGGTAGAATCCCTGGATAACGTCACATCCTACGCTCGCAAGATAACTGAACTGTCTCTCATTCTCAACGCCCTCGGCGATAGTCTCGAATCCCATTGCATGAGACATGTTGAGGATCGATTCGGTGATTATCCTGGTTGATGCATCATCAAGAACCGTGTCGATGAAGCTCTTGTCAACCTTAAGAGTATCAATGGGGAATTTCTTAAGGTATGAAAGAGACGAATACCCGGTACCGAAATCATCAAGGGAAATGCTGACTCCGAAGTTCCTGAGCCTTGTGAGCTTTGCGGTGACCGAATCGAAATCATCAATGAGTATGCTCTCCGTGATCTCCAGTTCAACATCAGAAGGATCAACGGAATTCTTTTCGATGAGTTCCATGATGCTGTCCACAAAATCATCCTTCTTGTACTGGAGGGATGATATATTGATCGAGAGCTTAAAATGCATCTCATAGAAATCGCTCCATTTCTTGTACTGTCTGAGCGATTCTTCAACAACGAAATGCCCTATCGAATCAATGAGTCCGTTCTTCTCGGCAATCGGAATGAATACCGAGGGAGGGATCATCTTGCCGGTATCATCCTTCCATCTGATGAGTGACTCCACACCGCGAAGCCTTCTCGTCCTGGCAACATACTGCGGCTGAAAATACATCATGAAATTATTGTTGAAAGCAGCTTCCTTCAGCTTATTCTCAATGTCAACGTTCTTGAGAAAATCATCAAGAATGGGAGCTTCAAAATACTGCAGGATGTTCTTGCCGAGCTTCTTGCAATTATATACGACAATATCTGCGCAGTTGATGATATCCAGTGCAGAACCGCCGGCATCGGGATACTCGGCAACGCCAACGCTGGCCGTGATACTGATCTCCTGGCCGGTGCTCATGTGGAAGCTCTCGGAAAATCTCTTCTTCAGATCGTTGTAAAAATTCTCGACCGAGAAAGGACCTGTCGCATCGTAGATTGCGACACAGAAGATGTCATTATTGATATGGCTGCAGATGATGCGGTCCTTGACCATCTTGCCCTTAAGGTAGAATCCTACCTGCTGCAGCAATTCATCACCTATGATAATGCCCTGTACATCATTGATCTTCTTGAAATCATCGATATCGATCATCAGAAGGGAGACACGGCACTTATCCCTGTCAGCCCTGGCAATGAATTCGGTCAGAAGAGAAACGAAATAATTACGATTATAGATGCCTGTAGTCGTATCGTAATAAGCCATATAAAGAAGGTCAGAGTGCTGAGCCTTCTCTCTTGTGATGTTCATGAAGGTAACGACCTTGTCCTTATCAGCAAAGACACCTTCATCATTTTTCTCAATCCTGGTGACTATCCTGTACCAAATATGACCGCTTGATAATCTGCACTCGCAGGTGGCAAATTCCCTGCCGTAATCTTCCGGATTGATCGTTTCAAGGATGGCTCTTCTGTCCTCTTCAAGAAACTTTTCCAAAAGGATATCGAGTTCCCTTGTACGGTGAAGAGACAAACCGAACATGCTCTCGAAAGAACCAAAGGTCAGAAGTTCTTCACCGCCAAGGCTTTGATATATGAATCCATAATCCGACGATTCACATACGAGTCTGTATATACGCTCGCTTTTGCTTAACTGTGCGTTCTGCGCTTTCAGAAGATCAAGCTGATAATTCTTTTCTTCCATGAATTCCTCTTTTTACCGAATGGATTTGCAGTAACAGATCCCCCCTTAGAACCTGCCGCTTCGGCAAAAGAATTACTTGGCCGTGATATATCCTTTAGCCTTGAGAAGCTCAGCACACAGAACAGCTCCGCCTGCAGCGCCTCTTACGGTATTATGGGACAGGCCGACGAACTTCCAGTCGAAGATAGTATCTTCCCTGAGTCTTCCTATGCTGATGCCCATTCCGTTCTCAAAGTCGACATCAAGCTTGACCTGAGGTCTGTTGTCCTCCTCAAGGTACTGGATGAACTGCTTAGGAGCACTGGGAAGACCGAGCTTCTGAGGCTCTCCGGAAAAAGATATCATCTTCTCGATAAGTTCTTCCTTGGTTGCCTTTCTGGCAAGATTTACAAATACGGAAGCCGTATGTCCGTTGAGAACGGGAACTCTTATGCACTGAGAAGTGATGAGAGGAGCAGTTGCGGGAACGATCACTCCGTCTTCGATCTTACCCCAGAGTCTTAAAGGCTCCTTCTCACTCTTTTCCTCTTCGCCTCCGATATAAGGAATGACATTCTCAACCATCTCGGGCCAGTCCTTGAAAGTCTTGCCTGCACCTGAGATTGCCTGATAGGTTGATACGACAACCTGTGTAGGCTCGAACTCTTTCCATGCGGTAAGAACGGGTGCATATGACTGGATGGAGCAATTAGGCTTAACTGCGATGAAGCCTCTGGTGGTTCCGAGTCTCTTCTTCTGATATTCGATGACATCAACATGTGATGCATTGATCTCGGGAACGATCATGGGAACATCGGGAGTCCATCTGTGCGCGGAGTTATTGGAGACAACGGGAGTCTCAGTCTTGGCATACTGCTCCTCGATCGCCTTGATCTCTTCCTTGGTCATGTCTACTGCGCTGAAGCAGAAGTCAACATCCTTAACGACTTCTTCAACATTTGACACATCCTTAACCACGATCTTCTTGACCGCTTCAGGCATGGGGGTGGTCATCTTCCATCTGTCGCCTATGGCTTCTTCATAAGTCTTGCCTGCACTCCTGGGAGATGCTGCAATGACAGCCACTTCAAACCAGGGATGATTCTCAAGCAGAGAGATAAATCTCTGTCCAACCATTCCCGTACCGCCTAAAATACCTACCTTTAACTTGTCGCTCATAATATTTCCTCCTCTTTTTCCCGTGATATGCCCGGGACAGCAAATGATCATTTAATTATTTCGTCCAAAGGATCGGTCAGCCCGGGGGCATTCTGAATAAAATCCCTGCACTGCTTAAGTTCTTCCTTCATTGCATCAGGTCCGGGAGCGCCCTTCGTGGAACGTTTCTCGACGCAGGTCTTTATGCTGACCGCATCATAGAAATCCTCATCTATTACCGGAGACAAAGCCTTAAGATCATCAAGCTTCATCTCCTCTATAGTGATGCCCTTGTCTATGCACTCAAGAACCATTCTGCCTACGATGCCGTGTGCATCTCTGAAAGGAATGCCTTTGACCACCAGATAATCAGCGGCATCCGTTGCATTGGTGAATCCTCCGGCCGCGCTCCCTGCCATCACTTCCTCATTGAACTTCATGCTCTTAAGCATTCCTGTATAGAGGTCGATGCATCCGTTTGCCGTATCCATCGCATCGAAAGAACCTTCCTTGTCTTCCTGCATGTCCTTGTTATATGCAAGAGGAATGCCTTTCATTGTGGTAAGCAGTCCGAACAGCGATCCGTAGACCCTTCCGGTCTTGCCTCTTACCAGCTCAGCTATGTCGGGATTCTTCTTCTGAGGCATTATGCTTGAACCGGTCGAGTAAGTGTCATCTATCTCAACAAAACGGTATTCGTTGGAATTCCAGGTTATGATCTCCTCACAGCTTCTCGAAAGATGCATCATGATAAGGCAGAGAGCATCAAGATATTCAATGAGATAATCCCTGTCGGAAACGGAATCCATCGAGTTGGCTGTGGGCCTGTCGAATCCGAGCTCCTTCGCGGTAAAATCCCTGTCGAGCGGGTAGGTGGTTCCGGCAAGAGCACCCGCACCGAGAGGACACTCATTCATTCTCTTATAAATATCGCTGAGTCTGAGCCTGTCTCTTCTGAACATCTCAAAATATGCGCCCATGTGATGAGCAAGGGTCACAGGCTGAGCCTTCTGAAGATGGGTGAATCCGGGCATGTATGTTCTGACATTTTGTTCCATCACATCCACGATGACTTTAAGAAGTTCGCCAAGGAGTGCATCCGTCACACAGATCTCTCCCCTGACATACATCCTCATGTCAAGAGCCACCTGGTCGTTACGGCTCCTGCCGGTGTGAAGCCTCTTGCCTGCATCACCTATTCTGTCAGTAAGGACGGATTCATTAAAGGAATGAATGTCTTCATACTTGTCGGTTATCTCAAGCTTTCCGTCAAGCACGTCGGCATAGATGCCCCTTAATCCTTCTTCGATCTTCTCAGCATCTTCCGCGCTTATGATGCCCTGCTTTCCGAGCATTCTGGCATGAGCAATGCTTCCGCAGATATCCTGTCTGAGCATTCTCTTGTCAAAGCCTATCGAGGCATTGAAGGCATATACTTTTTCATCTGTGGGCTTGGTAAATCTTCCGCCCCATAACTGTGCCATAGGACTCCACCTTCTTTTTATATATAATCTTTAATATTTTCTTAAATTATGTGGTTTATGTCAATATATAAATAATCTAAAATTTTTATATTCTTATTGTATTACTATATTATTATAAATATAATAACGTTATTATACCTCCCTATATTGGCTTTTAATATACCGGAAT
>JAIKZQ010000024.1 GCA_024682075.1 Lachnospiraceae bacterium | reverse complement strand
CACTGGATATTCCCGATTATTTCTTCAGGGATTATATTCCATATCCTATGATGAACTGTAATTTTAGTGTAAATGAAGGACTGTTTGGGAAAAAGTGCGAAGGATCATATCTGATCACTCCCGACCATACCGATAAGATCGAGTCGGTCACTGTCACTTACATTACCGAAGGCAGAGAACTTAAGACTATTGATATAACTGAACAGACGATGAACGGTACGTATAACGAACTTGAAAAGGGACTCGATATAGGGAATGACCTGACCTTCAGGATAGAGATTGTCACTAATGATGGCTACAGAGTAGTGGAGCAGTCCCTCATGATATTCGAAGCAAGGGAGTATCCTGAAGATTACGAATACGAGAGGATCTACGACCTGGATGGAAATCTCCTCTGGGAAAATGAAAAGTTTTAATAGGTAAAAAGTGTGAACGCAGGGACAGTTCCTGCGTTCACTTTATTTTTGCATAGCAGCTGAATTTCTCAATGACTCGATCACATTTTTGATCCGGTCAGTATAACTTATAGCCGGTCCTGCATCCGTATTCTTGAAGATAAATAGTGAGCATACGAAGAACAGGATGAAGAATACCCATATTCCCTTGAAGTACAGCTTCAGGTCGGCGCCGGACATTGTCATATGAAGTACGATGCAGATGATCAGGTACCCCAGGAGGATATGTACGGGTAAAGAGAAAGAGTAACTTCCGATCAGGTGCATATATCCGAATACCGCCAGCATTCCCGTTATTACAGGGGCACATGATGCCAGCGAAAGCTGAAGGCATCTCAGCAGATACGGTCCTCTCGGAGTGAAATTGACTCTTCCGAGAGAGCCGTTTCTTGGTTTGAACAGCTCTATCTTATTGACCTTTGCCAGCGTGACAAAAGCAAAGAGCGCATGTGAAAGTTCATGCCACATGACACCGGGTATGGTCAGATAATTATATACGAGAAAATATGCGCCCGGAGGAGTGATCTTGCGGATCAGGTAACCGCATATAAACTCTACTGCGATCCCGATAAGCGGAAGTGCAAGACATATCACAAGTGCATTTAAAAGACTCATTCCGAAAACACTGTTCACTTCTTTGCTCCGTTTCTTCCGGATTTATTTTTTCTTTTTATTACTCTTGTTGTTCTTATTGTTGCTGCTCTTTATCTCGCTCTTGCTTATTCCGGAAAGGTCGACGCCGGTTTCGGATCCGGTATTTTCATTGAAATTGTAATCCTTGCCCGGAAGTATGGCGTTCATGAGGATTCCGACAAGAGAACCTACCGCAAGTCCTGAGAGTGCGATATGTGCCTTGCCTATGCTGAAGCCGATGGCCTTTGCATCGGAGAAGTGGATACCGATGGAAAGCACCAGGATCAGGGCTGCAACGATGACATTTCTGCTCTTTGAGAAGTCCACATGGGTCTCAACAAGGTTTCTGACACCGACCGCTGAGATCATTCCGTAGAGGACAAGTGAGATACCTCCTATGGTTGCGGAGGGCATTGCCTCGATGATGGCTGAGAACTTAGGGCAGAATGACATGACGATGGCGAAACAGGCAGCAAGTCTTATGACGAAGGGATCGTATACCTTGGTAAGAGAGAGAACGCCGGTATTTTCACCGTAGGTGGTGTTGGCCGGTGCACCGAAAAGTGATGCGAAGGTTGTAGCAAGTCCGTCTCCTATAAGCGTTCTGTGAAGCCCGGGATCCTTGATGTAGTTGCGGCCTACGGTTGATGAGATGGCGGATATATCACCGATATGCTCCATCATTGTTGCTATTGCGATGGGAACGAGTGTGATGGCTGCAGTGATGAGAAGCCCAGTTCTATTGATGGCTGTTGAGACTACCTCTCCTTCAGCAGTCATGGTGATCAGTGTGCCGTTAAAGGGCTCCTCTGTAAATATCGAGAAGACGGTGCGCTGGAACTCTATGGGGAAACCTACCCATGGAGCATCGGCTACGCCGGAAAAATCCACTTTGCCGGTGATGGCAGCTACTGTATAGGAAGCCACAACACCGATGAGGATGGGAAGGA